>NZ_CP011144.1:2594480-2918790 GCF_000972865.1 Pseudoxanthomonas suwonensis | reverse complement strand
CCTCGGCGTCGCCGAGGTCGTCCAGCTCCTTGAACAGCGCGTAGTGCACCAGCGGCGCGAAGGCATGCGCATCGCCCAGGCGCCGCTGCGCGGCGCGCAGGCGGTCGACATGGTTGTGTTCCGGGGTCTGCCGCCGAAGTGTGGACAGCAGGCGCGCCGCGGGCATGAAGTCGGGATCCAGGTGCAGGCACGCCTCGAACGCGTCCTCGGCGGCATCGATCGCGCCGCAATACATCCGCGCCATTCCGCCCAGATAGGCAAGCCGCGGCGTGCGCAGCCCCAGGCGCTGGGCCTGCTCCAGCCGCTCCCGGGCCAGGTCGTAGAAGGACAGCTCGCACAGCATCCTGCCCGCGTCGGCATGCACGCCCGGAGCGGTCGCGGCGGCGATCGCCGGCGAGCGCAGGCATTGCAGGCCGGCTGCGACCTCGCCGAGGCCGAACAGCCTTCGCGCCAGCTCGAGCAGCAGCATCGGGTCGGACTCGGGCACGCGGAAGCCGGCAAGCGCCTGCGCCGTGGCGGCGCGTACCGCACCGCATTCGAGTTCCAGGTCGGTCAGGCGCAGGCGCGCCGGCACCACCAGCTCGGGCTGGTCCAGCACTCCTTCGTAGGCGGCGCGGGCGGCCTCCGCGCCGCTCCTCGCGGCCGCTTCGGCGCGACGCCACGCCTCGATCGACCTCGGATGCATGCATGCTCCGGCTGGAACCGGCGGGCATTATGTCAGCCCGCCACCGGCTACTGCCGCAACGCCTCGATCGGATCCAGCTGCGAGGCCTTGCGTGCCGGGTAGTAGCCGAAGAACAGGCCGGTGGCCACCGAGAACGCGGCCGCCAGGGTGATGACCCGGCCGTTGAGCTGGATCGGCAGCTCGGTGTTGTACTGGCCGACCAGCAGCGCGCCGGCGACGCCGAACACGATCCCCAGCACGCCACCGCCCAGCGACAGCAGCATCGCCTCGGCCAGGAACTGCCGGCGCACGTCCGTCGGCCCGGCGCCCACCGCCAGGCGCAGGCCGATCTCGCGGATCCGCTCGGTCACCGAGACCAGCATGATGTTCATGATGCCGATGCCGCCGACGATCAGCGAGATCGTCGCCACCGCGCCCAGCAGCCAGGACATCTGCCGGGTGGTCTGGGTGCGGGTGGCCACCAGCTGGGAGACGTTGCGGACCTGGAAGTCGTCGGCGTTGCCCGGCTCGATCCGGTGGCGCTGGCGCAGCAGCGACTCGACTTCGCCCTGCACGTAGGACAGGTCGCGCGCGTCGGCCACCGCCAGCGAGATGTCCATCACCGCGCCCGGGGGCAGGCCCATCGCGCCCATCAGCCGGCGCCGCGCGGTGTCCAGCGGCACCATCACCACGTCGTCCTGGTCGCGGCCGAAGCCGCTCATGCCCTTCGGCGCCAGGGTGCCGACCACGGTGAAGTTGGTGCGGCCGATGCGCACGGTCTCGCCGATCCCGGTGCCGCTGCCGAACAGTTCGCGGCGCACCGTCTCGCCGATGATCGCGACCTTCTCGCCGTTGAAATGCTGCGCTTCGAACGCAGCGCCGTTGGCGATCTGCCAGCCGTTGATCTGCAGGAAATCCGGCTGGATGCCCTGCCAGCTGGTCGACCAGTTGGTCTCGGCATAGACGATCTGGTTGCTGCCGCGCAGCGAGCCGGATACGTACTGGACCTCGGGGATGTCCTCGCGGATCGCCGCCGCGTCGCCCTCGGTCAGGGTGAAGAAGCTGCTCGCGCTCATCCGCACGCCGCCCATGCTGCGCTGCGCCTGCGGGCCGATGTCCAGCTTCTGCGCGCCCAGCCCGGCCAGCTGCCGGTCGATCTCGGCCTGGGTGCCCTGCCCCACCGAGACCATGACGATCACGGCCGCGATGCCGATGATCACGCCGAGCGAGGTCAGCGCGCTGCGCATCCAGTTGCCGCGCAGGGCGAAGATCGCGGTGCGCAGGACGTCCAGGAAACTCATGTGGCCACCTCCCCGCGTGCGGCTTCGTGCAGTTCGCCGTCGCTCATCTCGCAGATGCGGTCGGCGTGGGCGGCGACATGGGCGTCGTGGGTGATCAGCACCACGGTGTGGCCATCGTCGCGCAGGCGCTTGAACAGGGCCAGGATCTCCTCGCCGGTGCGGCTGTCCAGCGCGCCGGTGGGCTCGTCGGCCAGCAGGATCGACGGATGGTTGATCAGCGCGCGCGCGATCGCCACCCGCTGCTGCTGGCCGCCGGACAGTTCGTTCGGCCGATGGTCCACGCGTGCGCCCAGGCCCACCGCCTCCAGCGCCGCGCGCGCCCGCTCGCGCCGCTCGGCCGGCGGCACCCGGGCATAGCCCAGCGGCATGGCCACGTTGTCCAGCGCGCTCATCCGCGGCAGCAGGTGGAAGCCCTGGAACACGAAGCCGATCTTGTCGCGGCGCAGCGCCGCCAGTTCCTCGGCGTCCAACGTCGACACGTCCACGCCGTCGCACAGGTAGCGGCCGGCGCTGGGCGTGTCCAGGCAGCCGATCAGGTTCATCAGGGTCGACTTGCCCGAACCGGACGGGCCCATGATCGCGATGAACTCGCCGGCGGCCACGCTCAGGTCGACGTTCCTCAGCGCCACCACCTCGGCCTCGCTTCCGGGCGAATAGACCTTGCCCAGGCCGATGGTGTGGATGACCGGGGTGACGGCTTCGGCGCCGGGGATCATCGCGTGGCCGCCCGCTCGCCGGTGACCAGCAGGTCGCCTTCCTTCACCCCGCCGGAAATCTCGGTGCTGCTGCCGTCGCTGACGCCGACCCGCACCTGCACCGGCACCGCCTTGCCGTTTTCCAGCCGGTGGACCATCACCCGGCGCGCGCCGGCCAGGGCCGCGATCTCGCGCTCGAACGCCTGCCGCTGCGATTCGTCGAGCGTGCCGAGGAAGCCGGCGAAGTTCTGCTGGAAGCGCTCGAGGGTGCGCTGGCGCATCTGGCCGCTGGCCGCGCCCTGCGCCGGCCCGCCGCGCATGACGACCATGCCGGGCGGCATGCCGCCACCGGACGCGCCCGTCGCGCCAGACCGCTGCGCGTTCTGGATCGCCGCTTCCATCGCCTTGCGCATCTCCTCCTGGCGCGCACGCGCGGTGGCGGCGTCGCTGTCGAACGCCGCCCGCTGGGCCGGCGTGAGTTCCAGGGTGGCCACGAACCCGGCGAGGTCGTCGAGCATGCCCGCGCCACCGCGCATGCCGCCGGCCATCGCCGCCGGGCCCGCCGCGGCCTGGTCGGCCGGCTTGAAGCGCAGCGCCGCGTTGGACACCTTCAGCACGTCGTCGCGGCGGCTGACCTCGATCTCGGCGTTGACGGTCAGGCCCGGCAGCAGGGTGCCGTCGCTGTTGTCCACCGCCACCACCACCGGATAGGTCACCACGTTGTTGCTGGTGGTCGCCGCCAGCCGCACCTGCTGCACCTGGCCGCGGAACTGGCGATCGGGGAAGGCGTCGACGGTGAAGGCCACGCCCTGCCCGGGCTGGACCTGGCCGATGTCTGCCTCGTCCACCGCCAGCTCGATCTTCATCTGCGCCAGGTCCTCGGCGATGGTGAACAGTTCCGGCGCCTGCAGGCTGGCGGCCACGGTCTGGCCCGGCTCGATGCTGCGGGTCAGGACCACGCCGTCGACCGGCGAGCGGATCACGGTGCGCTCGAGGTTGACCCGGGTGGCCTGGGTGGAGGCGGTCTGCTGCCCGATCTGGGCGCGGGCGGAGGCGACCTGGGCGTTGGCCTGGTCGAGCGCGGCCCGCGCCAGGTCGACGTCGCTGCGCGCGACCAGCTGGCGTTGCACCAGCTCGGACTTGCGCCGGTAATCCAGCTCGGCGTTGCGCTGGGTCGCCAGCGCCTGCTCGAGGCTGGCACGCGCGCTGGCGACCTGGGCGTTGCCCTGCTCGATCTGGGCCTCGTAGGTCTTCGGGTCGATCCGCGCCAGCACCTGGTCCTTGCTCACCCGGTCGTTGAAGTCGGCCAGCACCTCGGTCACCTGGCCGGAGATCTGGCTGCCGACGATGACGGTGGAGGTCGCGCTGAGCGTGCCGGTCGAGGAGATCGACACCCGGATGTTGCCGCGTTCGACCGGCGCGGTGCGGAAGGCACCCTCGGCGCCGGCGGCCTGGTGCTGCCGCCAGAACCAGATTCCGGCGCCCAGCAGGATCAGTACGGCGATGGCGGTCCCGGCGCGGAACAGCAGGGAGCGGGAACGGTTGGCCTGCGGACGGGAGGATCGGCTCATGCGCGCATTCTTGAGGGGGGCGCACACTCTAACGCGCAGGCGGGCGCCGGGTTGACGCGGCGCGCGCTACTTCGCGGCGCCGCCGGGCTGCGCCGCGAAGCGCACCCGGGCGACCGTGCCGGTATCCAAAGTGCTTTCCAGCTCCACCATCCAGCCGAACCGCTCGCACAGGCGCCGCACGATCGACAGGCCCAGGCCGGTCCCCATCGGCCGTTCCGGGGCGGCGCGGTAGAACGGCTCGAACGCCCGGGCCAGGGCGTCCGGAGCCATGCCGATGCCGGTGTCGCGCACGGTGACGCTGTCCGCATCCACGGTCACCTCCACCGTACCGCGGTCGGTGTAGCTGCAGGCGTTGCGCAGCAGGTTGCCGATCACCACGTGCAGCACCCGCGGCGGCGCGTACAGCTGGGGCTTGGCGTTGCAGTGCACTTCCAGCACGACCGGCTTGTCGCCGAGCAGGGTGCGGGCACTGTCGGCCTCCTCCAGGACGACCTCGCAGACCTGGAACCAGTCGCTCTGCGGCTCGATGTCCGATTCGCGCGCCAGGATCAGGAAGGCGTCGATCACCGCCTCCATGTCGCGGCCGGAACGCTGGATGCGCTGCAGGCTGCGGACCATCCGCTGCGACAGCTCCGGCTCCTCCAGCGCCATGTCGCTGGCGACGCGGATCACGGTCAGCGGCGTGCGCAGCTCGTGGCTGGCGTCGCGGGTGAAGTTGCGTTCGCGCTCGAGCTGCGCCTCGACCCGCCCGCCGAGCACGTGCAGCGCGCGCGCCAGCTGCCGCGCCTCGCCCTCCATGTCGGCCGGCAGCCGGTCCGGCGCGAGCGCGCCGATGTCGGGATGGCGCGGGTCCCAGCGCGAGACCAGGCGCGCCAGCCAGGCCACCGGCGAGACCATGCGCTTGGAGGCCTTGTAGGTCAGCCAGGTCGCGCCGTAGATCGCGAACAGCGCCAGCATCGCCGGCAGCACCGCGAACCAGAGCGCGACCCGGGTGGCCTGTTCGCGCAGGTAGACCAGGTAGAGCGTGCCGGCGTCGCGCCGGTCGACCCAGACCAGCTGGCCGTCATCGGCCAGGTCGTGGAAGCCCGGTTCCAGCATCCTCAGTCCCGCCGGCAGGGAAAGATTGGAGTAGCCGGCCTCGACCAGGTAGCCGCGCAGGGCGAAGTTGTTGGGCGGTGGCTGCGCGGGCGAGGCCTGGTACAGCTGCCAGTAGTGGCTGGCCTCGTCGCGGAGCGTGGCCTGGATGAAGCCGAACTTGAACAGTATGGCGACCACGTAAAAAGCGACCAGGATCGCCAGGCTCGCCATCACCATTTGCACGATGAAGGCGATCCGGATTTTCCTGGGCAGGCCGTGGGGCATGGGAAGGCGTGTGGAGCGAGGCTGCCGAGTGTAGGCAGGGAGGGATCGACCTGGCGTGATTTTCCACTGCGCTGCGGCCATCGCGGCATCACCCCAGGTACACCCCTACCCCCTCCATCAAGCCACCGGGACCACTGGCTCAGTTGGCCGCCACCGGCTGGGCGATGTCCGCCACACGGTAGCCCGCACTCTGTACGGTGTGCAGCAGCGGCCGGTCGAACGGCTTGTCGATCACCTTGCGCAGGTTGTAGAGGTGGCTGCGCAGGGTGTCCGAATCCGGCAGGCTGTTGCCCCAGATCTCGCGCTCGATCTCCTGGCGGCTGACCACGCGCGGCGATTCGCGCATCAGGATGGTCAGCAGCTTCAGCCCGATCGGCGAGAGCTGCAGTTCGGCGTCGCCGCGGGTGACGCGCATGCTCACCGGGTCGAGCACCAGATCGGCCACGGTCAGCACCTCCGAGCCCACCTGGCGACGCTCGCGGCGGATCAGCGCGCGCAGCCGGGCTTCCAGCTCCTGGATCGCGAACGGCTTGGTCAGGTAGTCGTCGGCGCCGTGGCTCAGGCCGGTGAGTTTGTCGTCCAGGGTGTCGCGGGCAGTGAGCATCAGCACCGGGGTGGACTTGCGAGCGTCGCTGCGCAGGCGCCGGCAGACCTCGATCCCGTCCAGGCGCGGCAGCATCAGGTCCAGCACGACTGCGTCGTAGCTGTTTTCGGCGGCCAGACGGTAGCCGTCCAGGCCATCGGCGGCGTAGTCCACTTCGAAGCCGCGGCTCTCGAGGTATTCGCCGATCATCTCGGAGATGTTGCGATTGTCCTCGACGACCAGCACCAGCCCCGAGGTCTCTTTGCCCTGACGCATGTGACCGCTCCGTGTTTTCAGCTTTGTGAACCCTGCCCGAGGCGGGGTGGATGGCGTGTGAAGGCTATAGGTTGGGAGGGCCGGGTGGTTGCCTCTTTCTTGACCGCGTCGATTGGAACAGAGCCTGAAGAAAGGCAAAGGCGCGAGCTTCGGAGGCCAAAGGCAAGGGCGTCGGCTTCGGGGGGACTGGCTCCTGCCGGCCTGAAGCGAAAAGCGTCGGCTTCGGATGGGGCCGCCGTGCCCAGGGGTCTGGCGCAAGCAGCACAGGGATGTGCTGCGTTCGCGACTCGGAGGCAGCACGCCGGAGCGGAGCGATGCGCCAGACCCCTGGGCACGGCGGCCTCGGGAGCTTTCAGGTCGTAGCTTCGATCTGGGGGGCAACAGCAACGGCACCCCTCCCCGGCCCTCCCCTTCGCCTGCGGCACGACGCTGCCTTTTTGTAGGAGCGGGCATGACCGCGACACGGGCGTCGGAATCACGGGGGCGTCGCCTGGGCCGACGGCGTCGGGTCGCGGTCATGCCCGCTCCTACAAAAGCGGTGCGCTGGTCATTGCCTGTGAACGGAGCCACGCGCCCAAAGCTGCCGAAGACGTGGCGGGCCGGGGGTATTGCGGCAGTGGCCAGGGATGGCCACGTCGGCGAGTCGGCACAGGGATGTGCCGTCGAGACGACCGCAATACCGCGCCCCCCCGAACCTCACCCGTTGCGAGAAGGTCCGGGCCGTCGCCACGGCCACGCCAAAATAGGAGGCTGGCGGCTTTGGCTTTGCCTGCCACGGCTCAGCACGAAGCCGACCACGCCCGGCGCTTTTGACTTTGCGGTTGCGGTGCGGTTGACCTACAGCAACGGCTGCAGCGCCGGCCAGACGTTGTCGAGCAGGCGCTGTTGCGCCTTGGCGGTCGGGTGCAGGCCGTCGCCCTGCATCAGGCCCGGCTGCAGCGCCACGCCCTCCAGGAAGAACGGCACCAGGCCGGCCCCGTGCTTCTGCGCCAGCTCGGCGTAGGCCTGGCGCAGCCGCTCGCGGTAGGCAGGACCGTAGTTGGGCGGCACGTCGATGCCCAGCAGCAGCACCCGCGCACCCGCATCGCGGCCGAGCACGATCATCCGCTCCAGGTTGGCGCGCAACTGCGCCGGGGTCAGGCCGCGCAGCGCGTCGTTGCCGCCCAGCTCGATCACCAGTACCGAAGGCCGGTGCTTCTCCAGCAGCGCCGGCAGCCGCGCCAGCGCGCCGGCCGTGGTCTCGCCGCTGATGCTGGCGTTGACCACCTGCGGCGGCGAAGCGACCTGCGCCGCGATCCGGCGCTCGAGCAGGCTGACCCAGCCCGAGCCTGCGGGTATGTTGTGCTCGGCGCTGAGGCTGTCGCCCAGCACCAGCACCGGGCCGCCAACCGGACCTCTGGCACAGGCCAGCGCCGGCGCCAGCAGCGATCCTGCCAGCAGCAGCCAGCAGGCCAGCCATCGCCAGCCCGTCCCCCGACCCATCGTCCGCATTCCGGAGCCTCCCATCGATACCTCGTCCACGACCGCCTCCAGCATAGCCACCGCCATCGCCGTGCACGGCGTCGGCAAGTCCGTGACCGGGCCCGAGGGCGAAGTCCGGATTCTCGACGGTGTGGACTTGACCGTCGATGAAGGCGGCACCGTCGCTATCGTCGGCGCCTCCGGCTCGGGCAAGACCACCCTGCTCGGCCTGCTCGCCGGACTGGACCTGCCCAGCCGCGGCAGCATCGCCCTGGCCGGGCAACGCCTGGATGCGCTGGACGAGGAGCAACGCGCGGCACTGCGCGCGCGCGAGGTCGGCTTCGTGTTCCAGAGCTTCCACCTGCTGCCCTCGCTGACCGCCGAGGAGAACGTGTCGCTGCCGCTGGAACTGGCCGGGCACGAGGATCCGGTGCGGGTCCGCGAGGTGCTGGAGTCGGTGGGGCTGGAGAAACGCCGCCGGCACTATCCGCGTCAGCTGTCCGGCGGCGAGCAGCAGCGCGTGGCCCTGGCCCGCGCCTTCGTCGGCCGGCCGCGGATCCTGTTCGCCGACGAGCCCACTGGCAACCTCGACCAGGCCACCGGCCAGCACGTCAGCGACCTGCTGTTCGAGCTCAACCACCACCACGGCACCACCCTGGTGCTGGTGACCCATGACCTGGCGCTGGCGCGGCGCTGCCGGCACGTGCATCGCCTCGACGGTGGCCGCCTGCAGCCACTCGACGGGCCCGCCGACGATGGAAGCGCCGCATGAACGTGCTGCGGCACGCGGCGCGCTCGCTGCGCCGCGAGTTCCTCGCCGGCGACCTGCTGACCGTGTTCGCGGCGCTGGCCCTGGGCGTGGCGGCGATGACCGCGGTCGGCACCCTGGTCGACCGGGTGACGCTGGCGCTGACCGCCAGCGCCGCCGAAGTGGTCGGCGGCGACCTGGGCGTGCGCGGCCGCGAAGACCCGCCCGAGGAACTGGCCGAAGAAGCCCGTCAGCGGGGGCTGCGCAGCGTGCGCATGGTCGCCTTCCCCAGCGTGCTGTTCCACGGCGAGGCCAGCCAGATGGCCACGGTCAAGGGCGTGGGCGAAGGCTATCCGCTGCGCGGGCAGCTGCTGGCCGGGCGCGATGCCAGCGGGCTGCAGGGCGAGCCGGCCGGTGCGCCGGCGCCGGGCGAGGCCTATGCCGACCCGCGCCTGCTCGATGCGCTCGGCGTGTCGGTGGGCGACGCGATCGAGTTCGGCAGCGGCCAAGTGCGCATCGCCCGCGTGCTGCTGGCCGAACCCGACGCCTCCGGTGAACTGCTGCAGATGGCACCGCCGCTGCTGGTCAACCGCGCCGACGTCGACCGGGTCGGCCTGCTCGGCCCCGGCAGCCGCGCCTCCTACCGGCTGATGTTCGCCGGCGAGGCCGACGACATCGCCGCGTTCCGCGCATGGCTGCAGCCGCAACTCGATGGCCGCATGCGGCTGGTGACGCTTGAGGACGCGCAGCAGGGCCTGCGCAACTCGTTCGACCGCGCCGGCCGGTTCCTGGCGCTGTCGGCGCTGCTGGCGGTGCTGCTGGCCGGCGTGGCCACCGCGCTGGCCGCCAACCGCTTCGCCCTGCGCCGGATCGACACGGTGGCGGTGCTGCGCTGCCTGGGCGCGCGCCAGCGCGACGTCCTGGCCGCGCTGGCGCTGCAGCTGCTGATGCTGGCGATCCCGGCCTGCGCGCTCGGGATCGGCGTGGGCATGCTCGCGCAGATGGCCCTGGTCGAAGTGCTGGGCAGCCTGATCCCGGCGCGGCTGCCGCTGCCGCAGGCGATGCCGATGCTCAGCGGCGCCGGCATCGGCCTGCTGCTGCTGCTCGGCTTCGGCCTGCCGCCGTTGCTGCGCCTGCGCGGCGTGCCACCGATGCGGGTGCTCAACCGCAGCTTCGCCGCGCTGCCACCGGCCTCGCTGCTGGCCTACCTGGCCGCACTGGCGGCGACGGTGGCGCTGGCCGTGTACGCCACCGGCGACCTGCAGCTGGCGCTGTGGATCCTGGGCGGGCTGGGCGCGCTGGCGGTGCTGGCGGCACTGGCCGGCGCCACGCTGCTGTGGGGGCTGCGCCGGCTGCAGCGCCACGTGCGCGGCGCGTGGAAACTGGGCCTGGCCGCGCTGACCCGGCGCCGGGCGCTGGCGGTGGTGCAGCTGGTCGGGCTGTCGCTGTCGCTGTGCGCGCTGCTGCTGCTGGCGGTGATCGGCCCCGGGCTGCTGGGCCAGTGGCGCGAGCGCCTGCCGCCGGACACGCCCAACCACTTCCTGCTCAACGTGCAACGCGACCAGGCCGGCGCGGTGGACGCCACCCTGCGCGGCATCGGCGTGGCCGATCCGGACCTGCAGCCGTTCGGCACCGGCCGGCTGGTGGCGATCAACGGCCAGCCGCCGCGGCACGAACAGCGGGAGGCCGACGGCGATGACGACGATTCCAACCGCCCGGTCAACTTCTCCTGGCGCGACACCTTCCCGCCGGCCAACACGCTGACCGCCGGCCGCTTCTGGGAGCCCGGCAGCAGTACCGAGGAAGCCTCGATCGAGGAGGGCTGGGCGCAACGCTACGGACTGGCGCTGGGCGACACCGTCACCCTGCTGCTGGGCGAGCAGGAACGCACCTTCACCGTGACCAGCCTGCGCAAGGCCGACTGGGATTCGTTCCGGGTCAACTTCTTCCTGCTGCTCAACGCCGGCGCGGTCGGCGACGCGCCGTACAGCCTGATCTCCAGCTTCCACCTGCCGTCCGGGCGCACCGCCGCGCTGGCGCCGGTGGCGCGCGAATTCCCCAACGTCTCGGTGCTGGAAATCGACGCGATCCTGCAGCGCGTGCGCGAAGTGATCGAGCGGGTGTCGCAGGCGGTGCAGCTGGTGATGGGCTTCAGCCTGGCCGCCGGCGTGCTGGTGCTGCTGGCGGCGCTGCAGGCCACCGCCGGCGAGCGCCGCTACGACAGCGCGGTGCTGCGCACGCTGGGCGCGCGCCACGGCCAGCTGCGCGGCGCGGTGCTGGTGGAGTTCGGCGCGCTGGGGCTGCTCGCGGCGATCCTGGCGGTCGGCGCGGCCGCGGTCATCGGCACGCTGGTGTCGCGGCAGCTGTTCGAGCTGGCGCTGTCGCCGCCGTGGGGCTCGCTGCTGGCCGGCGGCGCCGGTGGCGTGCTGCTCAGCCTGCTGGCCGGCTGGTCGGGTACGCGCCGGATCCTGCGCACGCCGCCGGCGCTGGCGCTGCGCGAGTCCTGACGGCTCGTTGGCAAAGGGGAGCCTGTGCCGCCAACGGTCGAAATGCAGTTTTTTCCTTCTCCCTCCGGGACTAGGTGCCCTCGGGGTAGAAGGTGCCCGCAGGGCGGATGAGGGTACGGCGAAACGAGAACGTCTGAACTTCCGCAGCTTCGCCGTACCCTCTCCCCAACCCCTCTCCCGGAGGGAGAGGGGCTTCTAAAAGGCTGCCGCACCCAGGCTGGACAGGTGGCCGTCTCCGGCAGCACCGGGGCCGCGTACCAGCGTAATGATCGAAGCGAGGCGCTGCCCTATGCTGCGCGCGACCCTTCCCACGGCACCGTCGCCATGCCTTCCCTCCCCTTCAACGCCTTCGTCGTCCCGGTCGTGCTGCTGCTCGGCAGCAACGTGTTCATGACCTTCGCCTGGTACGGGCACCTGAAGTACAAGCACGCGCCGCTGCTGACCGTGATCCTGGTCAGCTGGGGCATCGCCTTCTTCGAATACCTGCTGATGGTGCCGGCCAACCGCATGGGCAGCGCGGTCTACTCGGTGGTCCAGCTCAAGACCATCCAGGAGATCATCACCCTGGTGGTGTTCGCCGGCTTCTCGGCCTGGTACCTGGGCCAGCCGCTGAAGTGGAACCACTACGCGGCCTTCGTGCTGATCGTCGGCGCCGCGTTCCTGATGTTCTACGAGGGGCCCGGGGCGGCGACCTGAGCCGCGGCGCTCAGAAGCGGATCCTGCCGGTCAGGATGTCCTTGAACATCACCCAGTCGCCGGCGAAGGAATAGAACGGATGGCGGAAGGTCGCCGGCCGGTTCTTCTCGAAGAAGAAGTGCCCGACCCAGGCGAAGCCGTAGCCACAGACCAGCCCGGCCAGCAGCCACCACGGGTTGCGGTCGACGAGCGCGGCGGCGGCGAATGCCAGCGCGCCGCAGCTGCCGACGAAATGCAGCCGCCGCGAGGTGCGGTTGCCGTGCTCGGACAGGTAGTACGGATAGAACTCGCGGAAACTGGCGAACCGGGCCATCGCCTCCCCTCCCAAGGACCGCCGCGCCCTACGCGTTGCGCGGCGCGAACATGATGACCGCCATGCCGGCCAGGCACAACGCCGCGCCGAACAGGTCCCAGCGGGTCGGGCGCACGCCGTCGACCCACCACAGCCAGAAGATCGCCAGGCTGACGTACACGCCGCCGTAGGCGGCGTAGACGCGCCCGGTCGCGGTCGGGTGCAGGGTCAGCAGCCAGGCGAACACGGCCAGGCTCACGGTAGCCGGCAGCAGCAGCCAGGCGCTGCCGCCGTTGCGCAGCCACGACCACACCAGCCAGCAGCCGAGGATCTCGGCCAGCGCGGTGACGGCGAACAGCAGGAAGGTGACCATGCGCGCCTTACCGGTCCGCCTGGCCGCGCTCGATCCGCTTGGCGCGGTCCCAGTACGCGTCCTGCTGCTCGAGCGTCAGCGTCGGCAGCGGCGTGCCGTCGGCCTCGGCGAGCACTTCCATCGCACGGAAGCGGCGCTCGAACTTGAGGTTGGCCTGGCGCAGCGCGGCGCCGACGTCGACCTTCGCGTGCCGGGCCAGGTTGGCGGCCACGAACAGCAGGTCGCCGATCTCGTCCTGCAGGCGCTCGCGGTTGGCTTCCACCTCGCCCCGTGCGAACTCGGCGCGGACCTCCTCGATCTCCTCGTGCAGCTTGGCGATCACCGGCTCCGGCCCGGGCCAGTCGAAGCCGGTGCGCGCGGCGCGCGACTGCAGCTTCACCGCGCGCTGCCATTCCGGCAGGCCGCGCGAGATGCCGGCCAGCGCCGAAGGGTCTTCCTCGCCGGCGGCGGCGCGCTCGGCGCGCTTGATCGCCTCCCAGCTGGCGGTCTGCTCCTCGGCGTCGGCGAAGCTGGCGTCGCCGAACACGTGCGGATGCCGGCGCACCATCTTCCCGCCGATCGCGGCGGCCACGTCGTCGAAGCCGAACGCGCCCTGCTCGCTGGCCATCTGCGCATGGAACACCACCTGCAGCAGCAGGTCGCCCAGTTCGTCCTTGAGCGCGCCCAGGTCGTTGCGGTCGATCGCATCGGCGACCTCGTAGGCCTCCTCGATCGTGTACGGCGCGATGGTCGAGAAGTCCTGCTCCAGGTCCCAGGGGCAACCGCCCTGCGGATCGCGCAGGCGGGCCATGATCGAGAGCAGGCGGTCGATGGGGCGGGTCGGATCATCCATGCGGCGACTCTAGCGTGGCATGACGGGCAAGGCGATGGCGCCCGGGCGCGCCCCTCTGTAGGAGCACAGCTTGCTGGCGACACGGGCGTCGGAACCACGAGGGCGTCGCCCGTGCCGACGGCGCCGCGTCGCCGGCTGAACCCGGCTCCTACAACAGCCGCAGCGCGGCCGCTCTCCTGTAGGAGCTGACTTCAGTCGGCGACACGGGCGTCGGGACCACGAGGGCGTCGCCTGGGCCGACGGCGCCGCGTCGCCGGCTGAACCCGGCTCCTACAACAGCCGCAGCGCGGCCGCTCTATCTGTAGGAGCTGACTTCAGTCGGCGACACGGGCGTCGGAATCATGAGGGCGTCGCCTGGGCCGACGGCGTCGGGTCGCCGGCTGAACCCGGCTCCTACAACAGCCGCGGCGCGGCCGCTCTCCTGTAGGAGCTGACTTCAGTCGGCGACACGGGCGTCGGGACCACGAGGGCGTCGCCTGGGCCGACGGCGCCGCGTCGCGGGCAAGCCCGGCTCCTACAACCAGTCGCGCCAGGGCAGGTCGGGGTCGCCCAGGGCGATGAAGTCGCCGTTGAGCAGCGACTCGCGCCGGTTGTAGCGGAACGGCTTGCCGGTGTCGGCCGCCAGCAGCGCGCCGCCGGCCGCATGCAGCACGCACTGCGCCGCGGCGGTGTCCCATTCGGAGGTCGGTCCGAAGCGCGGGTACACGTCCAGCCCGCCCTCGGCGATCCGGCAGAACTTCAGCGATGAGCCCAGCGCCACCTCCTCGATCGGCCCCATCCGGTCCAGCACCGCCTGGGTGCGGGCGTCGCGGTGCGAGCGGCTGGCCGCCACCCGCAACGGCGCGGTCGCCGGCGCGCGCGCGCGCAGCACCGTGTCGCGGTGGCCGTCGCGCCTGTAAGCCAGTTCGCCGCGCACCGCATGCCAGACTTGGCCACCGACCGGCGCCTGGACCACGCCCATCGCCGGCGCGCCCTGATGGACGAGGGCGATGTTGACGGTGAACTCGCCGTTGCGCTTGACGAACTCGCGGGTACCGTCGAGCGGATCGACCAGCCAGTAACTGGACCAGTGCCGGCGCGTCTGCCACGGCACGTCGACCGACTCCTCCGACAGCACCGGCAGGTCCGGGGTCAGCCGCTCGAGTCCTTCGACGATGATCCGGTGCGCGGCCAGGTCGGCGGCGGTGAGCGGGCTGGCGTCGTCCTTGTGGGCGACGTCGAAGCCGCCGGCGTAGACCTCCATGATCGCCGCGCCGGCCTGGCGGGCGATGGCGATGACCGTTTCCCGCAGGTCGGCGGTGATCCGGATCATCGGGCCGCCAGCCAGGCGCGGGCGATGAACAGCGCGGCCAGCGACCGGCCTTCGGAAAAATCGTCTCGCAGCATCAGTTTTTCCAGTTCCTGCAGTTTCCAGGGAATGACTTCGAGCTCCTCCGGCTCGTCGCCGGGCAGCTTCTCGGGATACAGGTCGCGCGCCAGCACCAGCCACGAGACATGGTTCATGTAGGTCGGCGCCAGGGTCATGCCGCGCAGCACGTCGATGCGGCGCGCGCCGTAGCCGGCTTCCTCCTTGAGTTCGCGGTCGGCCGCCTGTCCGGGGCTTTCGCCCGCGTCGATCCGGCCCTTGACCAGGCCCAGCTCGTAGCGGTGCACGCCGGCGGCGTATTCGCGTACCAGCAGCACCGTTTCGTCGTCCAGCATCGGCACCACCACCACTGCGCCGTGGCCGCGGCTGACCATCCGCTCGAAACGGCGGCGTTCGCCGTTGGCGAACTCCAGGTCCAGCCGTTCCAGCCGGTACGGGCCGGCGTCCTGCACGGTGGTGCCATGGACGATGGGCAGGTGGCGGCTCATCGCAGGCTCCCGCGGCGCGGCCGGGATGCGGCCGATATCATGGCGGGATGCACGAACGTACTCATGGACCGCGAATGCTAACAGACCCGGCGTCCACGCATGGTGCGGCGGGATGGCGCGACCGCGACCTCGCGGTGCTGTGGCACCCCTGCACGCAGATGCGCGAGCACCCGGACGTGCTGCCGCTGGTGCCGGTGGAACGCGGCGACGGCGCCTGGCTGGTCGGCTACGACGGCCGCCGCATCCTGGACGGGATCAGCAGCTGGTGGACCAACCTGCACGGGCACGCCGAACCGCGCATCGCCGGGGCCATCGCCCGCCAGGCGCGCACGCTGGAACAGGTCATCCTGGCCGGCTTCTCGCACGCGCCGGCGGTGGAACTGGCCGAGCGGCTGCTGGCCATCGCGCCGCGCCAGGCCGGGCGGGCGCCGCTGGCGAAGGTGTTCTACGCCGACAACGGCTCGGCCGGGGTGGAGGTGGCACTGAAGATGGCGTTCCACTGGTTCCGCAACCGCGGCGAACCGGCGCGCACGAAATTCGTTGCACTGGAAAACGGCTACCACGGCGAGACCCTCGGCGCGCTGGCGGTGGGCGACATCCCGCTGTACCGGCGCATCTATGCGCCGCTGCTGGCCGAGGCGCTGTTCGCGCCCTCGCCCGACGCCTGGCTGGCCGCGCCCGGCGAAACCGCCGCGCAGCCGGCCGCGCGCGCCGCCGATGCGCTGGCCGACCTGTTCGACCGCCACCCCGGCGAGGTCTGCGCGGTGATCGTGGAACCGCGCCTGCAATGCGCCGGCGGCATGCGCATGCACGACCCGGCCTACCTGCGCCGGGTGCGCGAGCTGTGCGACGCCAACGGCGCGCTGCTGATCGCCGACGAGATCGCCACCGGCTTCGGCCGCACCGGCACGATGTTCGCCTGCGAGCAGGCAGGCATCGCCCCGGACCTGCTGTGCCTGTCCAAGGGCCTGACCGGCGGCTTCCTGCCACTGGCCGCGGTGCTGGCCACGCAGGCGATCTACGACGGCTTCCTCGACGATTCGCGTGAGCGCGCCTTCCTCCACTCGCACAGCTACACCGGCAACCCGCTGGCCTGCGCCGCCGCGCTCGCCTCGCTGGACATCTTCGACAGCGACGGCGTGCTGGAACGCAACCGCGGCACCGCCGCGAGGATGGCGGCGCTGGCCGCGCCGCTGGCCGCGCACCTGCACGTGGCCGACGTGCGCCAGGCGGGGATGGTGGTGGCCTTCGAGCTGACCCGCGACGGTGACCGCGGCACCCCATTCCCGGCGGCGGCGCGCGTGGGCCTGCGCGCCTACCGGGCCGCGCTGGAGCGCGGCGTGCTGCTGCGTCCGCTCGGCGACGTGCTGTACTGGATGCCGCCCTACTGCGTCGACGACGCGCAGTTGGAGCTGCTGGCGACCGTCACCGCAGAGGCGATCGAGGAGGCCACCGCATGCGCCTGACCCGCTGCCACGTCGAGCTGCCACTGCAGCCCGGCGCCGAGCTGGCCCTGCCCGAGCGCGCCGCCGCCCACCTGGTGCGGGTGCTGCGCCTGCGCGAGGGCGACGCCTGCGTGCTGTTCAACGGCGACGGCCACGACTACCCGGCGCGGCTGGCGGCCGTCGGCAAGCGCGAAGTGCGGGTCGAAGTGCTCGACCGGCAGCCGGTGGACAACGAGTCGCCGCTGCGGATCGTGCTGCTGCAGGGCATCGCGCGCGGCGAGAAGATGGACCTGATCCTGCAGAAGGCCACCGAGCTGGGCGTGGCCGCGATCGTGCCGGTCTCGGGCGAACGCACCGAAGTGCGCCTGGACGCCGAACGCGCGGAGAAGCGGCTGGCGCACTGGCGCAGCGTGGTCGAGTCGGCCTGCGAGCAGTCCGGGCGGGCGCGGGTGCCGGCCCTGTCCGCGCCGGCCGCGCTCGACGCGGCTGCGCGCACGCTGCAGGGCGACGGCCTGCGCCTGGTGCTCGATCCGCAGGGCGAACACCGGCTGGACAGCCTGGCAAGCCCGGCGGACGCCCAGGTCTGGATCGCGATCGGGCCGGAGGGCGGCTGGTCGCCACGCGACCGCGACATCCTCCAGGCCGCCGGCTTCACCGGCCTGCGCCTGGGACCGCGCGTGCTGCGCACCGAGACCGCGGGACTGGCGGCGATCGCCGCGCTGCAGGCGCGCTTCGGCGACCTGTGAAGCCCTAAATGGGGTCAGGTTCATTTTCTTCGGGCACCCAAGGCGGTGTTGTCCGATCGGGAAAATGAACCTGACCCCATTTAGGGCGGGGGTGCCCGAAGAAAATGAACCTGACCCCATTTAGTCAGGCGGTGGCGGCCAGTGCCTCGCCGATCATGCGCTCTACCCCTTCCAGGTCCGGCAGCAGCGCGCTCTGCTCGCCGAGCAGTACGCGCATCTGTATGCCGCGCGGCAGGTCTTCCTCCGAGGCGTCCGCCAGCAGGCTGTCGCGCGGAACCGAGACCAGCTGCGGGAACGAGGCGGTCAGCAGCGCGAAGTACGGCAGGGTCTCGTCCTTGCCCAGGCCCTTGAGCACGATCACGCGGTTGTTGCGCATCGCCGGTTCCTGGCCGAGCCCGGCCAGGCGCGAGAACGCCACCAGCGGCACGTTCCAGCCATGCCACACGATCTGGCCCGCCAGCCACTCCGGCGTGCCTTCCACCGGCTCGATCGCCACGCGCGCGAGCACCTCGGCCACGGTGGCGTTGGGCAGCAGCAGCCGCTCCTCGCCGACCTGGATCAGTACCCCGCGGATTTCGTCGCTGTTGTAGCCCATCTGTCCTTCTTCCTCGAAAGGCCCGCGCCGGATCAGGGCCAGCGCAGGGCCAGCTGTTCGGCCAGTTGCGCCGGCGTGCCCAGTTCGGCGCCGCCGGCAGCCATCAGTTTCACCGCGGTCGCGTCGTAGCAGCCTTCCAGCGACTGGCCGGCGATGTGGCCGCCGCGGGTGGCCAACGCCAGCACCGCGTCGACCCGCGCCGGATCGGCGCCGCTAAGCACGACCACCGCGCTCTCGGCCGGCGGCAGGGAGGCAACCAGTTCCCCGGCGCCGTCGACGAAGGCCATGCCCTCGTCCTTCATCTCGATGCCGACGCCTTCGGGCAGCACATAGACCGTCGCGGCGGCGACCGCGTCGCCCGGCATCGCCATCGTCACCGGCAGCGCCGACACGCGCGCCAGCTGCTTGACCAGGTTGTCGTAACGGCCGCCGTCGAGCTTGAGCTGGACCAGCAGCGGCCGGTTGAACTCGGCGGGCAGGGCCGCCATCAGCTTGCGCACCGCGTCGGGACCGCCGATCCCGGCGATCACCAGCACCGCACCCTTGACCCCCGACTCGTTCTCGGGCTCCAGCGCGACCAGTTCCAGGCGCGAGAAGTCGGGCAGCGGCGGCGGCTCCTTGCCGGCCCGCTCGAACGCCGGCACCTGCACCTCGGCGGCCAGCGACCAGTCCTGCACGGCAGGCGCCGCGGCGGCCGGTTCGGGCAGAGGTTCGCCGGGGCGGTCCTGCGGCAGCTCGACCGCCAGCACCGCCGCCTCGGCCAGGTGCGTCTCGAACGGATCCTCGGCATGCAGCTGCTGCGGCGTGGCCGGATGGCCCGGCTGCAGGTCGATGAGCACGTCCTGCTCGCAGCCCGGTGGCAGTACGTCGCCATGCCCGTGCAGCTTGGCCGCCAGGTGGCGGATCCAGCGCTGCGCTTCCCAGCCGTCGCGGCGCGCGGCCAGGTCGGCCTCGTCGAAGATCACCAGCAGGCCGGGGGCCTCCAGCGCCGGCTCCAGTGCCACCAGCGCGTCCTCCACCGCCGGCTCCAGCGCCACCAGCGCCGCCTGTGGCGCGGCCGCGGCGAAGGTGGCGGCGTCGACCGCGGAAGGATCCTCCTCCAGCACGATCCGCGCGCCGGCCGCGTCCAGCGCTTCGCGCAGGCGGTCGCGCGCGGCGCCGGCACGTGCCAGCAGGGCCACCGGCTTGCGGCCGTCAGCCGCGCGCACGCGCGATCCCCAGCAGGTCGTAGACGTTGCGCATCAGGTCCAGCTCCTGGTACGGCTTGCCGAGGTAGCGCTGCACGCCGATCTCGAACGCGCGCTGGCGGTGCTTCTCGCCGGTACGCGAGGTGATCATCACGATCGGCACGCCGCGGAAACGTTCGTCGGCGCGCATCGCGGTAGCCAGCTCGTAGCCGTCCATGCGCGGCATCTCGATGTCGAGCAGCATCAGGTCCGGCACGCGCTCCTCGAGCCGTTCCAGCGCCTCGACGCCGTCGCGGGCCACCACCACTTCGAAGTTGTGGCGCTCCAGCACGCGGCCGGTGACCTTGCGCATGGTCAGCGAGTCGTCGACCACCATCACCAGCGGCACGTGGCGCGCCTGCAGCGGCTCGACCGCGGCCGGGCGCTCGGGCTGGGCCAGATGGCGGCGCACCAGCGGGGCGACGTCCAGGATCACCACCACGCGGCCGTCGCCGGTGATCGTGGCGCCGTAGATGCCCGGGACCGAGGCGATCTGCAGGCCGACCGGCTTGACCACGATCTCGCGGTTGCCGACCACCTGGTCGATCGCCACCGCCGCGCGCAGGTCGCCGGCGCGCACCAGCAGCAGCGGCACCTGGGCCTGGCCTTCGGCCTTGGCCGCGCCCTGCCCGACCAGCAGGCCCAGGTCGTGCAGCGCGTACTCCTCGCCGGCGTAGCGGTAGACGCCGCCACCGGCCTCGAAGCGCTCGCGCGAGATCCGGCCGATGCCGCTGACCGAGGCCACCGGCACCGCGTAGGTGGTGTCGCCGATCTGCACGAACACCGCCTGGGTGACCGCCAGGGTCTGCGGCAGGCGCAGGGTGAAGACCGCGCCCTGGCCGGCGGTCGATTCGATCTCGACCGTGCCGCCGAGCTGGCGCACCTCGTTGCGGACCACGTCCATGCCCACGCCGCGGCCGGCCAGCTGGCTGACCTTCTCCGAGGTGCTGAAGCCGGACTCGAAGATCACCGAATCCAGTTCGGCGTCGCTGAGCTCGGCCTCGGGCTTGATCAGCCCGCGCTGCTCGGCGCGGCGGCGGATCGCGGCACGGTCCAGGCCGCGGCCGTCGTCGACCACCTGCAGCACGATTTCCGAGCCTTCGCGGCGCAGCGCGATGGTGATCGTGCCTTCCTCGTCCTTGCCGGCGCCGCGGCGGTCCTTCGGCGATTCCAGGCCGTGGGCGACCGAGTTGCGCAGCATGTGCTCCAGCGGCGCGACCATGCGGTCGAGCACATTGCGGTCGAGCTCGCCGTGGGTGCCGTCGAGCCTGAGCTGGACCTGCTTGCGGGTGTCGTGCGCGGCCTGGCGGACCACCCGGCGCAGGCGCGGGACGATGCTGTCGAACGGCACCATGCGCGCGCTCATCAGCCCGTCTTGCAGCTCCGAGCTGACGCGCGACTGCTGCTGCAGCAGCACGTCGTACTGGCGGGCCAGGTCGTCGAGCACGCCCTGCAGGCCGGTCAAGTCGGCCGCCGACTCGTTCAGCGCGCGGCTGAGCTGCTGCAGGGTGGAGAAGCGGTCCAGCTCCAGCGGGTCGAAGGTCGGGTCGGCGCTGTCCTGCTCGCGCTGGTAGCGGGCGACGATCTGCGCCTCGGTCTCCAGGTCCAGGCGGCGCAGCTGGTCGCGCAGGCGCGCGTTGGTGCGGTCGAGCTCGGCCATGGCGCTGCGGAACGCGCCCAGCTGCTGCTCCAGGCGCGAGCGGTAGATCGCCACTTCGCCGGCATGGTTGACCAGGTTGTCGAGCAGGTCGGCACGCACGCGCACCTGTTCCTGCGGCGTGCGCGGCACACCCTCCTCGGTGGCCGCGGGCGCCTCGTCCTCCACCGGCGCCGACAGTGGCACCGGCGCCTGCGGCTGTTGCGGCTCGGGCGCCGGCACCGCGGCAGTGGCAGCGGCGACCGCCACGACGGCGGGCACCTCGGCTTCCGGCACTGCCGGCTCCACCGCCGGCGGGGTGGCCAGCGCGGCCACGTAGCTGGCCTCGGCCGAGTCGGCGGGCGCGGCCGCCGCCTGGCCGCGGATCCGCGCCTCGAACTCGTCGATCAGTGCCTGCGGGATCTCGGTGACGCGGTGCGCGCGGGTGTGCTGCAGCAGGCGGTGCAGGGTGTCGAAACCGCGTTCGAGCAGGTGGATGTCGCCACGCTGCAGCTCGGTGCGCTGTTCGGCGGCCGCCTCCAGCAGCGACTCGATCACGTGGCCGAGGTCGCCGATGGAGGCGATGCCGGCCATGCGCGCGCCGCCCTTGAGCGTGTGCAGGTCGCGCTGCAGGCCGATGACCGGCTCGCGCGCCGTCGGATCCTGGCGCAGTTCCTGGATCAGCCCGTCGACGTGGTCGAGGATGTCGACGCCTTCCTCGACGAAGATGTCGACCAGGTCGCGATCCAGTTCGGTGAAATCGAGCATCGGACCGTCTGGCACGATTTCCTCCTCGGTGCTGGCCTCCGGCAACGGGGCACCCAGCGCCGGCAATTCGACGACGGCGACCGCCGCGGTGGCGGTTTCCGCTTCGATCGGCGCGGCTTTGGCCTCGCTGGTTTCGACGGACTCCACGGCCTCGGCCGTTTCTGCGGTCTCGACAGCCTCGATGGTCTCTTCAGCCTCGATGGTCTCTTCAGCCTCGATGGCCTCGATGGCCTCGATGGCCTCGATGGCCTCGATGGTCTCGATGGCCTCTTCAGCTTCGGCGGCCTCGACGGTTTCGAGTTCAATGGACTCGATGGCCTCGTCGACGTCGATGGGTTCGGCGGTTTCGGCAAGCTCGGCGGTTTCGACAGCTTCCGCCGCTTCGGCCACGTCGTCCGCTGCCGCAGCTTCGACGAACTCGAAGGCTTCGACTGCCCCGGCGACTTCCAAGACCTCGCCAGCCTCGGAAGCCTCGCCAGCTTCGGCGGTCCCGACGGCTTCGGTGACATCGGCTGCGACGGCTTCGGCCTCGCCCGCATCCGAAGCAGCCGCACCGGCACGGTCGAAAGGCGTCGCCTCGGCGATGCCTGCCGCCAATGCACCGGCCGCGACGACTCCCGCCGCGGCGGCAGCAGTACGGTCCTCGTCCGCCCCCGCACCGGCGGTGGCCTCCGGGCTCTCCGTCGCCTCGGCGGGCGCGTCGAGGTAGGCCCTCAGGTCCTCGACGGTGGTCAGTTCTTCCGCCGCGCCGTCCACTACCGGTTCCACCTCGGCCTCCGTCGGCTGCGGCCAGCGCGCCTCGGGCAGGGTGTCGGCCAGTGCGCGCAGGCGCTCGGCCAGCGCGGTGAAACGGGGAATCCGCGGCGACTCGGTCTGCAGCGCGAGGACGCAGGCGCGGACCGCGTCGGCCATCGTCGCCAGCGCGTCCACCGCCGCGGCGTCGGGCACCTGCGAAGCGGCGAGCGAGCGCTTGATGAAGGTCTCGGCCGGGTCGGTGACCGTGGTGATCTCCGGCACGTCGGTCATCGCGAACGCGCCGTTCATGGTATGGATCGCGCGCAGCAGCGCGTCGCTCGCCGGTTCCGGCGCCAGGCGCGCGGCCGCGATCCAGGTGTCCACCGTCTCCAGGTGCGAGGCCACTTCCGCCTCGAGGATCTCCAGCAGCACGCTGTCGACCGAGGCCGGCGTGCCCTCCTCCTCGACGGCAGGCACCGGGACCGGCGCCTGTTCCGCGGGCGCGGGCGCGACCGGGGCCACGGCGGCGGGCGGCGCGTAGACCGCGTCCTCGCCAGCGGCGATGCGGTCGGCCACCGCCTCCATCGCGTACAGGTCGGCGCTGACGCTGCCTGCGCCGCGCAGGGCCGCATCGAACTGCGGCAGCACGTCGCAGGCCTGCTGGACCATCGCCAGCACCGCCGGGCTCGGCGGGCGCGTGCCGTCGAGCACGCGGTTGAGCATGCCCTCGATCTTCCAGCTGAACTCGCCCAGCGCGCTGGCCCCGACCAGGCGGCCGCTGCCCTTGAGCGTGTGGAACACGCGGCGGATCGGGCGCAGCCGCTCCATTTCTCCGGGCGCCTGCCCCCAGTGCGGCACCATGCGCGCGAGGTTGGCGCGCTCCTCGTCGAACTCCTCGAGGAACACTTCGCGGATGTCGGCGTCGATGTCCTGGGTGTCGTCGAAGCCGCCGATGACGTCCGCGGTTTCGGCCGCCAGCTCGGCGGCTTCGGTCGCCGCTTCGGCTTCGGTCGAAGGCGAGATCGCCGCTCCTGCCACCGCGGCCGCGGTCGCAACGGCGGTGGCGTCATCCAGGCCGGCCGCGGCCGCCGAGATCTCGGCGATCAGCGAGGTCGATTCGGCATCCAGTTCGATGTGGCTGACCCGGCTCTCGTACACCTGCGCCGCGCGCAGGTCCGGTTCGACCTTCATGCTCAGGTCCAGCCACTGCCCGCTATCGCCGACCGGCATGGCCTGCAGGCCGTCGCCGGCCGGTGCGGCTTCGGCTTCGGCTTCGGCTTCGGCTTCGGCTTCGGCTTCGGCTTCGGCTTCGGCTTCGGCTTCGGCTTCGGCTTCGGCTTCGGGAGCAGCGTCTCCGGCTTCGTCCACCAGCGCACCGGCGGTTTCATCGACGGAAGCCGTGGCCGGGGTTTCGTGGTCGGCCTCCGCGGCCACCGGATCGAAGCTGAGCCACTGCCCGGCGACGAGTGCCGGCGGCGCCGGCGCTTCGGCCGGCTCGATGGCCGGCAGCTCGACCTCCAACGCCGGAGCTTCCAGCGGTTCCGGCTCGATCGCGGCAGCGGCGGCCGCGACCGCTTCATCCGGCGCGGCGGGAAGTTCCTGTTCGGCGACGACCGGGTCCCATTGCGAGGCGGCCACGGCCGCCGGTGCGGCCAGCGCCACGGCCGCCACCGGGACCGGCGGCGGCGCGTCGGCTTCCGCCGGCTCGGCCGCGGCCGGCTCGGGCAGCGGCCAGTAGCTCAGGCTTTCCAGGCTGGTGCGGGCGATCTCCAGGATCTCGTCGCGGTTGGGCCGGCGGTCGCGCAGCGCCTCGAGGTAGTACTCCAGGCTGGCCATCGCGTCGGCAAGGGTGTCGAGCTGGCGGCCGCTGGGCACGCGCCGGCGCTGCAGCAGCTCGGTGTCGATGTAGCGGCGCACGCCTTCCAGGTAGTCGGCCGGCTGCGGCAGGTCGAGGATGCGCAGCGCGCCGGACACCTCCGACAGCAGCTGCGGCACGTCCTGCAGGCGGGCATGGTCCCAGTTGGTCTCGATGAAGGCGACGAAGTGCTCGCGCGCGGCGGCGAAGTTGGCGATCGCCTCGTGCGCCAGGACTTCCACCGTGCGCCGCGCCTCGGCGGCACTGGCGTCCTCGCCGGTTTCCTCGCCGGCGCCCAGGCGCGCGACCTGGTCGTCCAGCGAGGCGTCGACGTAGAGCAGCGCGCCGGCGATGTCCAGCAGCGCGCTCTCGCTGGCCGGCTTGTCGCCGCGTGCGATCGCGTCCAGCGCCTCGCGCTGCTGCAGGACCACGTCGCGGGCCACGCCCAGGCCGAGCATGCCCAAAGTGTCGGCGACGTTGGCCAGCTCGGCCGCCTGCGGCTGCAGCGCGGCGGCATCGCTGCCGGTGCGCAGGTGCAGGTCCAGAGCGTCCTTGACCCGCAGCAGTTCTTCCTTGACCACGCCGCCGACGGTGTTGAGCAGGTCGCGGTTGCGGCCGGCCAGGCTGCCGCGCGCATGGTCGAGCTCGGCCTCGCTGGGCGCGTGCGCGTCCAGGTCGAAGGCTTCGCGCAGCGCTTCCAGTGCCGGGTGCGGCGCGCGCGTCTGGGCCACCAGATACAGCAGCTGGCGGGTCGGTTCCTGGCTGGCCACGCCCTGGGCGGCGGCCGGCACGGACTCGTCCTCGTGCGCCTGGCGCACCGCGCGGACGACGCCGGTGAAGGCGCCGCGCAACGCGTCGGTCGGGGCCAGCGCACCGTCGCGCAGCGCGTCGGCGGCCGAAGACGACACCCACAGCATGCGCCGGGTGGTGTCGTGGCGGGCGTTCTCCAGCAGTTCGGCCGCGGCCGCGGCGAGCGCGTCCGGGTCCGCTGGCGCAGCGTTTTCCGGCCAGGCGGCCAGTGCCTGTTCGAACCGGGCCTGGGCGGAGGCCACCTTGTCCTGGCGCTGGGTCCACGGCAGCGGCGAGGCGTCCGGCACCTGCTCGGGCAGCGGGCCGCTCAGGTCCGGCGCGAACAGCACGCTCTCGCTCAGGCCGGCGGCGCCGCGCGCGGCGCGGATGTCGTTGAGCAGCGGCAGCAGCACGATCGGGATGTCGCGGTGGCCGTTCTGCAGGCGCTCCAGGTAGTCGGGCAGCAGCACGGTGCCGCGCATCAGGGTGGCACAGGCCTCGTCGCGGTCGTTGGCCGCGCCCTGCTGCACCGCCTGGGCCAGCAGCTCCATCTCCTCGGCGACCATCGCCGGGGCGTACAGCTCGACCATGCGCAGTGTGCCCTGCACCTGGTGCAGGTAACCGGCGCAGAAGCGCATGCGGCTGCTGTCGGCCGGGTTCTCGACGAAAGCCTCGATCTCGCTGCGCGCCTGGCGCAGGGTCTCGTCCAGCTCCGGTTTGACCCAGCCCAGAACCGCGTGGCTCATGGCGTCGCGCAGGGCGCTCATCGGCGGCTCCCGGCGTGGCCATTGCCCCGCATGCGCGTGTTGCTGACCATCGTCATCGACTCGTTCCCCCGTCGCACGCGGCTCAGGCCGGCAGCTTGAAGTCGGCCACCGAGCGGCGCAGGTCCGCCGCCAGCTGCGCCAGGTGTCCGATCGAGTCGGCGGTCTGTCCCGCGCCGCGCGAGGTCTGTCCGGAGATCTGCTGGACCACGCCCATCGTCTTGGTGATGTCGGCGGCCGCGCCGGCCTGCTGCTGCGCGGCGACGGAGATGTTCTTGATGAGGTCGTTCAGCGCGTTGGACACGCGCTCGATCTCGGTCAGCGCGGTGCCCGCGTCCTCGGCCAGGCGCGCGCCGGACACCACCTCGGCGGTGGTCTGCTCCATCGAGTTGACCGCCTCGTTGGTGTCGGCCTGGATCGCCTGGACCAGGCCCTCGATGCGGCGGGTCGCGTTGGAGGTGCGTTCCGCCAGCCGCTGCACTTCGTCGGCCACCACCGCGAAGCCGCGGCCGGTCTCGCCCGCCGCGGCGGCCTGCACCGCCGCGTTGAGCGCCAGGATGTTGGTCTGCTCGGAAATGTCGTTGATCAGTTCCACGATCGAGCCGATCTCCTGCGAGGACTCGCCCAGGCGCTTGATGCGCTTGGAGGTCTCCTGGATCTGGTCGCGGATCTGGTCCATGCCCTGGATCGTCTCGCGCACCACGCCAGCTCCTTCAGCAGCAATAACCACCGAGCGCTGCGCCACTTCCGCCGACTCGGTGGAATTGCGCGACACCTGCTCGATGCTGGCCGCGATCTCGTGGATGCGCGCGGAGGCGGCGGTGATCTGCTCGGCCTGGTGGTTGGAGGCCTCGGCCAGCTGCAGCGCGGTGGCCTGCGTCTCCTGCGAGGAGGCGGCCACCTGCACCGAGGTCTCGGTGATCGTGGTCACCAGGTGGCGCAGCTCGTCGACGGCGTAGTTGATCGCGTCGGCGATCGCGCCGGTCATGTCCTCGGTCACCGAGGCCTTCACCGTCAGGTCGCCTTCGCCGAGCGAACTGATCTCGTCCAGCAGCCGCATGATCGCCTGCTGGTTGCGGCTGTTGAATTCCACCTGCGCCTGGTAGCGGATCTCCTGCTCGCGCTGGCGGCTGCGCACCGAGCTCCAGAGGAAGAACACCAGCGACAGCAGCGCGATCACGCCCGACACGATGCCGAGCCAGAAGTTCGGGAACACGCGCGTGTCGCGCACCGAACCGAACGCGGAGAACGCGTCGAACAGCTTCTTGCTGGCCTCGAGCATGTCGTCGGAACCGGCCACCAGGCTGGCCGCCGCGCCCTGCGCGGCGAACAGGTTCCTGGAACTGCCCAGGATCGCGTCCAGGTCCTTGACCATCTCGGTCCACAGCGCCTGCGACTGCTCCAGCGCGGCCAGTGCGGCGGCGTTGCGGACCGGCGCCACGCCCAGTTCCTCGTTGCCCTTGGCCAGGCCTTCGAGCACCTGGCCGAACACCACCGCGTCGCGCGCCAGCGCGTCGCCCGCGGCAGCGGCACCGGGGCCGCCGGCGCGGATCTCGGTCACGCGCCGGGCCATGGTGCCCGCCACCACGACCTGCTGCAGCGCGCTGAACACCTGCGAGGCGGGCGCGCCGCCGGCGGTCATCGAGCGCACCACCTCGTTGAGCTGCGCCTGCAGCTGCGGCACCCGGCCGGCGAAGCGGTCGGCGTTGCCGGCCAGGGCCAGCACCGCCGGCTCGCTGGCCACGATCTGCTCCGCACTGGCACCCAGCGGGGTCCACACCCGGACCAGCTGCTCCAGCGGGCCGTACACGCCCGGCTCCTGGCCGAAGCGGCCCTGCAGGTCGGCCACGGTGGTCTCGATCTGCGCCTTGGTCCCGCGGAAGGACTTGAATGCCTCGGCGTTGCCCGCCACCGCGTCGCGGCCCTGGTTGGCCAACTGCTGCGACAGCACCTGCAGGTCGGCCGCACCGGTGCTGGCGCCGGCCAGGCGGCTGCCCTGCCAGGTCGCCACGCCCGTGTTCAGGCCGAACACGATCACCGACAGCGCCAGCAGGACGAGCCAGAAGCCGGTGCTGACGCCACCCAGGCGGCTGGTCTTGGGAGTGTCCGGTGTGGTGCTCATGCGGTGTAGACCTCGGTGTCGGTGCGGGCCGGCCGGCTCAGGCGGCGGCTTGGCGGAATTCGGGGGTGCGGGCCAGGCGCGCGAGCGAGAACACGCCCCAGTCGGCGCCGTCGCTGTGGAAGGCGCGCTCGACGAAGTGGGCGTAGCGGCCCTGCGCCAGCGGCGCCGGGTCGATCCCCTGTTCTTCGCCGAAACTGCGCTGGCCGTACAGTTCGTCGATGGTCAGGGCCACGTCGCCGCCGTGCTGGCGCATCACCAGCACGCGCTGGCCCTCGTGCAGCACGGTGCGTTCGCCCTCGAGGAACAGCTTGAGGTCGACCACCGGGAACAGGTTGCCGCGCAGGTTGCCGATGCCCAGCAGCCAGGGCTGCGCGCCCGGCACCGGGGTGACCGGCGGCATCGACAGGATCTCGACCACCTCGCCGAACTGCGAGACCAGGCGGTGCTCGCCGATGCGGTAGCCGACGCCGCGCCAGGTCTCCGGACCCAGTTCGCGCGCCGGCAGCTGCACCGCGTGGGCCAGGCTGCGCTGCTCGTAGTCGGCGAGGATGTCGAAGGGGGTGCGCATGTCAGGTGGTTACCAGCTGGTTGATGCGCTCGAGGAGGTCTTCCTCGCGCGGCGGCTTGACCACGTAGTCGACGGCGCCCTGGCGCATGCCCCAGGCGCGGTCGGTCTCCATGCTCTTGGTGCTCACGATCAGCACCGGGATCTTGCTGGTGGCTGCGTCGCGGGTCAGCGCGCGGGTGGCCTGGAAACCGCTCATTCCGGGCAGGACCACGTCCATCAGCACCAGGTCCGGCAGCTGCTTGCGCGCGATGTCGATGCCGTCCTCGGCATTGGTGGCGAGGATGACCTGGTGGCCGCCACGCTGCAGCCACTGGGTGAAGACCGCGCGGTCGGTCGGCGAGTCTTCGATCAGCAGGATTCGAGCCATGTTGTTGCCTGCCCCCCGGTCAGGCGTTGACGTATGTGCGGATGGCGCCCAGCAGCTCTTCGCGAGTGAATGGCTTGGTCAGGTACTGCTCGGAGCCGACGATGCGGCCGCGGGCCTTGTCGAACAGGCCGTCCTTGGACGAGAGCATGATCACCGGCGTGGACTTGAATTTCTGGTTGCCCTTGATCAGCGCGCAGGTCTGATAGCCGTCCAGGCGCGGCATCATGATGTCGACGAAGATGATCTGCGGCTGCTGGTCGGCGATCTTGGCCAGCGCCTCGAACCCGTCGCTGGCGGTGACCACCTCGCACCCCTCGCGCTTGAGCAGGGTCTCGGCGGTACGGCGGATGGTCTTGGAGTCATCGATCACCATGACCCGCAAGCCGCCCAGTGCCCCGGTCGGGGCCGTGTTTTCTGTCATTACCCTAATTCCCCATGCGCGCGGCGCTTCTGGTGGCGCCACTGCGAAGCTGTCTATATCCCAGTACGGCCAAGGACTGTCAAGCCCGCCGTCGCCGCCGGAGGCCGCCTGGACCGCCGTGCTGCGAACGCCGTCTCATTCCGTGCCGCAGTTCGCATTTCCGCGGCGGCGGCGGGGACGGCCGGATCGGCTAACATCGCCGGTCCACGCCCCTGCACTGGCCGTTCGCGCACATGCCCGCCCCCCTGGACCTCATCGTGGTGATGGACCCGATCGGGTCGATCAAGATCGCCAAGGACACCACCTTCGCGATGCTGCTGGAGGCGCAACGGCGCGGCCACCGGCTGCACTACGTGCGCCCGGGCGGGCTGTCGGTGCGCGACGGCCGCGCGCTGGCGCGGGTGGCGCCGCTGTCGGTGCGCGACGACCCGGCCGGCTGGTTCGAACTGGGCGACTGGTCCGACCTGCCGTTCGGCCCGGGCCAGCTGGTGCTGATGCGCAAGGACCCGCCGGTCGACGCCGAGTACCTGTACGACACCCAGGTCCTGGACCTGGCGCGCCTGGCCGGCGCGCAGGTGGTCAACGACCCGCGCGGCCTGCGCGACTTCAACGAGAAGCTGGCGGCGATGCTGTTCCCGCAGTGCTGCCCGCCCACCCGGATCAGCCGCGATGCGGCCGAGCTGAAGGCCTTCGTCGCCGAACAGGGCAAGGCCGTGCTCAAGCCGCTGGACGGCATGGGCGGGCGCTCGATCTTCCTCAGCCAGGCCGGCGACCCCAACCTCAACGTGATCCTGGAGACGCTGACCGAGGGCGGCCGCAAGCTGGCCCTGGCCCAGCGCTGGCTGCCCGAGATCGCGGAAGGCGACAAGCGCATCCTGCTGGTCGACGGCGAGCCGGTGGACTATTGCCTGGCGCGGATCCCGCAGGGCGACGAGTTCCGCGGCAACCTGGCCGCCGGCGGCCGCGGCGAGGGCCGCCCGCTGGGCGAGCGCGACCGCTGGATCGCCGCCCAGGTCGGCCCGGAAATGCGCCGCCGCGGCATGCGCTTCGTCGGCCTGGACGTGATCGGCGACTGGCTGACCGAGGTCAACGTCACCAGCCCGACCTGCGTGCGCGAGCTGGACGCGCAGTTCGGGATCAACATCGCCGGCCTGCTGTTCGACGCGATCGAGGCCGGCCCCGTCCCGCCAGACGGCCACGCATGAGCGCCGCGGCCGTCGCCCCGCCGCCGATCGGTGCCCGCCAGCGGCTGAACGCCACCGTGGTGCTGTCGCTGCTGGTCCACGGGGTCCTGATCCTGGGCCTGGGCTTCGCGTTCAGGGACGAGGCGCCGCTGGTGCCGACCCTGGACGTGATCTTCAGCCAGACCCGGACCGAACTGACCCCCGAGCAGGCCGACTTCCTGGCCCAGGCCAGCAACCGCGGCGGCGGCGAACACGACCAGGCGCAGCGGCCCCGCGACCTGCAGGCCGGGGCGATCCCGCTGGCCGAGCCCGGCCAGGCGCCGCTGCCGGAGCAGCAGAGTGCGGCGGTCGAGGCGCCGCCGCCGCAGGCACGGGTGGTGGCCACCCGCCACGGCGAGGACACGGTGGTCGAGGCGCAGCCGCGCGAACCGCTGGAGTCCCCGCTGCCGCCGGTCAGCGAGGCCAGGGCCGCGCGCGACGCCGAAATGGCGCGGCTGGCGGCCGAGGTCTACCTGCGCTCGGAGCTGTACGCCAAGCGGCCGACGCGCAAGTTCGTCTCGGCCAGCACCCGCGAGTACGCCTACGCCAACTACCTGCGCGCCTGGGTCGACCGCGCCGAGCGCATCGGCAACCTGAACTACCCCGACGAGGCGCGCCAGCGGCGGCTCGGCGGCCAGGTCGTGGTCAGCGTCGGCGTGCGCCGCGACGGCACGGTCGAGAGCACCCGGATCCTGCGCTCCAGCGGCACCCCGCTGCTGGACGAGGGCGTGCTGCGGATCGTGCGCCTGGCCGAACCGTTCCCGCCGTTGCCGGACACCAGCGACAAGGTCGATATCCTGCACGTGACCCGCACCTGGGTGTTCGTGCCGGGCGGGCACATGCGTACCGAGTAGGCGGCGGTGGACCGTGGCCGTGTGCGTCGGGACCCGGTTGCCGGCGATCCCCTGCGTCGTCGGCACAGGCGACGCCGTCGTAGTCCCGACGCCCGTGTCGCCGACTGAAGTCGGCTCCTACAGAAGAGCGGCCGCGCCGGGGCTGTTGTTAGGAGCCGGGTTCAGCCGGCGACACGACGCCATCGCACAGGCGACATCCTCATGGTCCCGGCGCCCGCACGCCCATGAACGGGCTCCAGCAACAGACAAGGAAACGCCGGCGCGGGGGCCGGCGTTTCTTTCACGGCTTGGCGACGGCGCGGCTCAGTCCGCACCCTGCCACTGCCCCAGCGCGGCCAGGCCGTTGTCGCGGGCGCGGGCGAACACGATGTCCTGCGCCTTCCTGAAGTTGCCGGCCGTGTCCCTGGCCCACAGCGTCAGCGCGGCCTGCTGCATGGCGCGACCGTAGGAGAAGCTCAGCGGCCACGGGTTCGGGCCGAGTCGGTTCATCGCGTCCAGGTGCGCGGTGGCGTCCTCGTCGCCCTGGCCGCCGGACAGGAACACGATGCCCGGCAGGATCGCCGGCACCGTGCTCTTCAGGCACATCAGGGTGGACTCGGCGACCTCCTGGGCGTCGGCCTGCTCGGCGGAGTCCTTGCCGGAGACGACCATCGAGGCCTTGAGGATCGTGCCTTCCAGCAGCACGTTCTGCTCGTACAGGGCGGCGAACAGCGAGCGCAGCACCGCCTCGGTGACCTCGTAGCAGGTCTCGATGTCGTGGTCGCCGTCCATCAGCACCTCCGGCTCGACCATCGGCACCAGCCCCTGCTCCTGGCACAGCGCGGCGTAGCGCGCCAGCGCGTGCGCGTTGGCTTCGATGCAGGTGCCGGTCGGGATGTCCTCGCCGATGTTGATCACCGCGCGCCACTTGGCGAAGCGCGCGCCGAGCCGGTAGTACTCCTCCAGGCGCGCACGCAGGCCGTCCAGGCCCTCGGTCACCAGCTCGCCCGGGAAGCCCGCGAGCGGGGTGGTGCCCTTGTCGACCTTGATCCCGGGGAGGATGCCCTGTTCGGCCATGTACTTCGCGAACGGCACGCCGGCCTGGGTGGACTGGCGCAGCGTCTCGTCGTACAGGATCGCGCCGGAGATGTGCGACGAGAGCTTGGGCGTGGTCAGCAGCAGCTCGCGGTAGGCGCGGCGGTTCCCCTCGCTGTTCTCGATGCCCACGGCGGCGAAGCGCTTGCCGATCGTGGCCGTGGACTCGTCGATGGCGATGATGCCCTTGCCCGGGGCGACCATGGCCTGGGCGGTCTCGGCAAGCTGTTCGATGCTCATGCGGGATTCCTGCCGCGGACGGCGTGGATGGGGAGCCGGCGATTATAGCCGTGCGCGCAGCGGCGCCCTGGCCCGCCTGTTCACGCCTACGGTCCCGGCACCCCTGCATCGCAGCGGCGCAGCCCTTGCAGGAGCCCAGCTTGCCGGCAACACGCGCGCCGGGACCACAAGCGCGTCGCCTGTGCAACGGTGTCGGGTCGCCGGCTGAACCCGGCTCCTACAACAGCAGCGGCGCGACCGCTCTCTGTAGCAGCCGACTTCAGTCGGCGACACGGGCGTCGGAACCATGGGGTCGTCGCCTGCGCCGACGGTGCGGGGGTCGCGTATAGGCCTGGCGCTCCCCACGGGCAGATGCGACCCATGCAGGACACCGCGACCGCACCAACGGAAAGGGGCGCCTTGCGGCGCCCCTTGCAGTCATCCTGCGCGACAACCGTCAGAGGTCGCCCAGCCCGCTGGCGCGGCCGTCGGGGCCGACCTCGAGCAGGCGCAGGGTGTTGGTCGCGCCGTGGGTCTCCATGTGCTCGCCGCTGGTGAACACCACCCGGTCGCCCGCCGCCAGCAGGCCGGTATCGGCCAGCAGGCGGATGCTGCCGCGCGCGGCCTCGCGCGGGGTCAGGCCGCGGCTGTCGAAGTTGATCGGGAACACGTCGCGCATCAGCGCCATGCGCCGGCGCGCGCCGTCGTGGCGGGTGATCGCGTAGATCGGCGCCTTGGTCCGGAAGCGCGACAGGAAGCGCGGGGTGCCGCCAGACTCGGTCATGGCCACGATCGCGCGCACGCCGATGTGCTCGGACAGGAACATGGTGGCCATGGCGATGGCCTGGTCGGCACGCTCCAGGCCACGCTGGGCCTTGCCGAAGTCGGTCTCGTTCTGGAACTGGCGCTCGGCGCCCAGGCAGATCCGGGCCATCGCCTCCACCGCGCGCACCGGGTAGGCGCCAGCGGCGGTCTCGGCCGAAAGCATCACCGCGTCGGTGCCGTCGATCACCGCGTTGGCCACGTCCAGCACCTCGGCGCGGGTCGGGATCGGGCTCTCGACCATCGACTGCAGCATCTGGGTGGCGGTGATCACCACCTTGTTCTGCTTCAGCGACTCGCGAATGATCTTCTTCTGCAGGCCCGGCAGCTCGGCATCGCCGATCTCCACGCCCAGGTCGCCGCGGGCGACCATCACCACGTCGGAGGCCTCGACGATCTCGACCAGGTTCTCGATCGCCTCGGTGCGCTCGATCTTGGAGACCAGCGCGGCGTCGCAGCCATGCGAGCGGGCAATGGCACGGGCGTCGTTCATGTCCTGCGCGTTGCGGCAGAACGACACGGCGATGAAGTCCACGCCGATCTTCGCCACGATCGCGATCAGTTCCTTGTCGCGCTCGGTCAGCGCACCCAGCGACAGGCCTCCGCCTTGCTTGTTCAGGCCCTTGCGGTCGGACAGCACGCCGTCGTTGAGCACGGTGTTGACGATGCGCTCGCCCTGCACCTCCTCGACCTTCAGCTGCATCAGGCCGTCGTCGAGCAGCAGCACGTCGCCCGCCGCCACGTCGCCGGGCAGGCCCAGGTAGCTGACCCCGACCTGGGTGGTGTCGCCGGCCGGCGCGTTCGGATCGGCGACCAGGTCGAAGCGGTCACCGGCCTTGAGCGCGATCTTGCCCGCGGCGAAGCGCTCGATGCGGATCTTCGGGCCGGGCAGGTCGGCGAGGATGCCGACCTCGACGCCAACTCGCTGCGCGGCGGCGCGCACGTCGGCCGCGCGCTTGGCCTGGCCGGACGGATCGCCGTGGGAGAAGTTGAGGCGGACCACGTTGACGCCGGCACGGAACAGCGCCTCCAGCACGCCCGGCGCATCGGTGGCCGGTCCGAGGGTGGCGAGGATCTTGGTGCGGCGCAGGCTGTCGGTCATGTGGGGTCCCCAAAAGGCAGGGAAAACTACCACATCCGCGCATCGCCCGGCAGCGCTGTCATCAGCGTCCGCTGCGGTACCGGGCCACGGTCCACGCATACGCCCGCGCACGGGGGGCGCACGGGAAGAAGGTTGCAACGACAACCGATTTCGTCGGTCACGGGCCGTGCGCGACGCGCCCGCCCGCGCAGGCTACGATGTGCAGTTCCTCCCCACGCATCCCGCCCGCCTACGATGAGCGCCGTCGCCGATTCCACCCCCGCCCCCACCCGCCTGCAGCAGCTGCGCGAACTGTCCGTGGTCGTCGCCGACACCGGCGACTACGACGCCATCGTCCGCCTGCGCCCGGTCGACTGCACCACCAACCCGACCCTGGTGAAGAAGGCGTTGGGCCTGCCGGTGTATGCGGAACTGATCGAGCGCGAGCTGGCCTGGGCGCGCGGCCAGGGCGCGGACAAGGCGGCTGTCGAAAAGGCGATAGTCGACGAGGTCGCCGACCGGCTGACTGTCGGCGTCGGTGCGATGCTCAGCGGCCTGGTCCCCGGCCGCGTCTCCACCGAAGTCGACGCCGACCTGGCCCACGACACCGCCGCCACGGTGGCCAAGGCGCGCAAGTTCGTGGCCATGTACGCCGAGCGCGGCATCGGCCGCGACAAGATCCTGATCAAGGTCGCCGCCACCTGGGAAGGCGTGGAAGCCGCGCGCCAGCTGCAGGCCGAGGGCATCGACTGCAACCTGACCCTGATCTTCAACCCGACCCAGGCGATCGCCTGTGCCGAGGCCGGCGCGTTCCTGATCTCGCCGTTCGTCGGCCGCATCCTCGACTGGTACAAGGCCCACGGCCAGGCGCCGGCGAGCATCGACGAGGACCCGGGCGTGGTGTTCGTGCGCGGCGTCTACGACGAGTTCAAGCGCCGCGGCGCGGCCACGGTGGTGATGGGCGCCTCGTTCCGTTCGGTCGAGCAGGTGCTGGCCCTGGCCGGCTGCGACCGCCTGACCATCTCGCCGGACCTGCTGGAGCAGCTGGACGCTTCCACCGGCAAGGTCGAGCGCCGGCTGTCGCCGGTGCCGCGCGAGGACCGGGTCATCGCCCCGGTCGACCAGGCGCGCTTCGACGCCGACCTGGCTGCCGACGCCATGGCCAGCGAGAAGCTGGCCGAGGGCATCGCCGCCTTTGCCAAGGACCTGGACGCGCTGCGGGCGGACATCGCCCAGCGGTTGGCGTGAGCCGCGGCGCCGGCGCGACCCTCGCCGGCTCCAACGCCCTTCACCCAAACGACGCTCCCCCCCTCCTTCGCCCCGGGCGAAGAGAGGGCCAGGAAGTGGTGCCGTTGATTCTGGGCTCTTCGCCGATCCGAGGGGGATGGGCCTGCATTGCTACGGCTAGGCTACGGCAAGAGCGCCGGACGTGGTCGGCTTCGGGCTGAGCCGCGGCAGGCCGGGTGTGTTGCGGTCGTCTCGGCGGCACATCCGTGTGCCGACTCGCCGACGCGGCCATCCATGGCCGCTGCCGCAACACACCCGGCCTGCCACGTCTTCGGGAGCTTCCAGGTCGTGGCTTCGTCATCGCCAAGGCCTGCCCGATCTCGTTCGTCGCCCGACGACCTGCTCTTGTAGGAGCCGGGCTTGCTCCCGACGCGACGCCGTCGGCACAGGCGACGCCCTCATGATTCCGACGCCCGTGTCGCCGACTGAAGTCGGCTCCTACAGAAGAGCGGCGGCCAGAAGAGCGGCGGCGGGCTGTTGTAGGAGCCGGGTTCAGCCGGCGACCCGACGTCGCCGGCACAGTCCCCTCGGCAAAGGCGGAAGAACCCTCTCCCGCGATGCACGCGAAGGTGAGGAAGCGGAAAGCTAGATCGCGCAGGAAACGCCGGTGCCGCCCAGGCCGCAGTAGCCGTTCGGGTTCTTCGACAGGTACTGCTGGTGGTAGTCCTCGGCGTAGTAGAACGGCGGCGCCGGGTACGCGACCTCGGTGGTGATCGGCGGATAGCCGGCTTCGCGCAGCTGGCGCTGGTAGGCCTCGCGGCTGGCCAGCGCCGCCTCGCATTGCGCTTGGGTATGGCAGTAGATCGCGGACCGGTACTGGGTGCCCACGTCGTTGCCCTGGCGCATGCCCTGGGTCGGATCGTGGCTTTCCCAGAAGGTCCTGAGCAGGGTGGCGAAGTCCACCTGCGCCGGGTCGTAGACCACGCGCACCGCCTCGGTGTGCCCGGTCAGGCCCGAGCAGACTTCCTCGTAGGTCGGGTTCGGCGTGCCGCCGCCGGCGTAGCCCACCGCGGTGGTGTACACACCGGGCAGCTGCCAGAACTTGCGTTCGGCGCCCCAGAAGCAGCCCAGGCCGAGGTCGACCACTTCCATCCCCGGGAATTCGCCGCGCAGCGGGCGTCCATGGACATAGTGGACGTCGTGCAGCGGCAACGGCTGGTCGCGGCCGGGCAGCAGGTCCTGGCCGCGCGGCAGCCGCTGCTTCCAGGCGCCCACGCCGAGGCTCGGGCCGAGGGTCATGGGAGAGCTCCTTCAGGCCGGCAGCAGGCCGGGGTCGTCCTCCAAAATGGGGTCCGGGTCCTCGCCAGGCAAGCCTGCGCCCAGCAGCCCCGCCGCCTGCAGCGCCGATTCGGCATCCGCCAGGCAGGGATCGGGCACGCAGACCCGCAATATCCCAAACAGCGGCAGCTCCCCGCCCGCGCCCAGCAGGTTCTCGCCGAACACGAACGCCGGGATGCCCGCATCCTCCAGCACGTGCCGGGCCAGGTGGGCGTCGAACAGGTTGTGGGCGCGGTAGGCGACCTGCATGGCGGGATCCTCCTGGCCGGCGGAGCGACCGTCCGCGTGGTCCCGAGCATACGCCCGGCCCGGGATCCGCGGCCAAACCGCGGCGGGCGCCGGTTCAGGCCGGCCAGGCCGAATCCCGCTCCGCCGCCGCCGGTCCACGGCGCCTCGGCTAAACTTGCGGTTTGCCTTCGCAGCCCCGCGCCATGTCCCCCACCGACACGCCTGCCCCGCCCGCCGACGCCGCCCCGGAAATCCGCGCCACCGACGCCCCGGCATCGGCGAAGAAAGATTTCATCCGCCAGATCGTCCGCGAGGACCTGGCCAGCGGCAAGCACAGTGCCATCCGCACCCGCTTCCCGCCCGAGCCCAACGGCTACCTGCACATCGGCCATGCCAAGGCGATCTGCCTGAACTTCGGCGTGGCCACCGAGTTCGGCGGGTTGTGCAACCTGCGCTTCGACGACACCAATCCGGCCAAGGAGGACCCCGAGTTCGTCCGGGCGATCGAGGACGACGTGCGCTGGCTGGGCTTCGACTGGGCCAGCCTGCGCCACGCCTCGGACTACTTCGGCGTCTACTACCTGGCCGCGCAAAAGCTCGTTCGCGACGGCAAGGCCTTCGTCTGCGACCTGTCGGCCGAGGAGGTGCGCCAGTACCGCGGCAGCCTGACCGAGCCCGGCCGCAATTCGCCGTACCGCGAGCGCAGCGTCGAGGAGAACCTGGACCTGTTCGCGCGCATGCGCGCCGGCGAGTTCGCCGACGGCGCCCGCACCCTGCGCGCGAAGATCGACATGGCCTCGGGCAACATCAACCTGCGCGACCCGGCGCTGTACCGGATCAAGCACGTCGAGCACCAGAACACCGGCGCCGAGTGGCCGATCTACCCGATGTACGACTTCGCCCATGCCCTGGGCGATGCGGTCGAGGGCATCACCCACTCGCTGTGCACCTTGGAGTTCGAGGACCACCGCCCGCTGTACGACTGGTGCGTGGACAACGTCGACCTGGCCGGCAACCCCGACCTGCTCGAGCCGCTGCTCGCCAAGGGCCTGCCGAAGGAAGCGGCCAAGCCGCGCCAGATCGAGTTCTCGCGCCTGAACATCAACTACACGGTGATGAGCAAGCGCAAGCTGACCCAGCTGGTCGGCGAGGGCCTGGTCGACGGCTGGGACGACCCGCGCATGTACACCCTGCAGGGCCTGCGCCGGCGCGGCTACACGCCGGCCTCGCTGCGCCTGCTGGTCGACCGGGTCGGGATCAGCAAGCAGAACTCGGTGATCGACTTCTCGGTGCTGGAAGGCTGCCTGCGCGAGGATCTGGACGCGACCGCGTCGCGGCGCATGGCGGTGGTCGATCCGCTCAAGCTGGTGCTGGCCAACCTGGCCGAAGGCCACGAGGAATCGCTCACCTTCCCCAACCATCCCAAGGACGAGTCGCAGGGCGAACGCCAGGTGCCGTTCTCGCGCGAGCTGTGGATCGAGCGCGAGGACTTCGCCGAGGTCCCGCCGAAGGGCTGGAAGCGGCTGGTGCCCGGCGGCGAAGTGCGCCTGCGCGGCGCCGGCATCGTCCGCATCGACGAAGTGCTGAAGGACGAAGCCGGCAACATCACCGAACTGCGCGGCTGGCTGGACCCGGAGTCGCGCCCGGGCATGGAAGGCGCCAACCGCAAGGTCAAGGGCACCATCCACTGGGTCAGCGCGAAGCACGCGGTGGCCGCCGAGATCCGCCTGTACGACCGCCTGTTCTCGGTGGAAAAGCCCGACGACGAATCCGACGGCAAGACCTACCGCGACCACCTCAATCCGGACTCGAAGCGGACCGTGCAGGGCTGGGTCGAGCCGGCCGCGGCGCTGGCCGCGGTGGAGCAGTCGTTCCAGTTCGAGCGCACCGGCTACTTCGTCGCCGACCGCTACGACCACACTGCAGAGCGGCCGGTGTTCAACCGCAGCGTGACCCTGCGCGACACCTGGTCGGCGGGCTGAGCGAGGCGCGGCGGCATGCTCTACGCCCAGGTCCACCTCACCCTGCCCGCCTGGATCCACGACGCGTTCGACCAGGCGGCGACCTTCGTCTCCGACGAGGACAAGGTCGCGCTGGCGATCGAGCTGTCGCGCCGCAACGTGGAGGCGGATACCGGTGGGCCGTTCGGCGCGGTCGTGTTCGGCCCCGACCACCGCGTGGTCGCCGCCGGCGTCAACCGGGTGCTGCCGCATACCACCTCGCTGGCGCACGCGGAAAACATGGCCTACATGCTGGCCCAGCAGCGCCTGCAGAACCCGCGCCTGAACGAGGCGCTGTCGCCGGTGACCCTGGCCAGTTCCTCGCAGCCGTGCTGCCAGTGCTACGGCGCCACGATCTGGGCCGGGATCGACCGGCTGCTGATCGGCGCGCGCGCCGAGGACGTGATGGAACTGACCGAGTTCGACGAGGGCCCGCTGCCGGCGGACTGGATCGGCGAGCTCGAGCGCCGCGGCATCGCCGTGGTCCGCGACCTCCTGCGCAGCGACGCACGCGCGGTGCTGCGCGCCTACGGCGAAAGCGGCGGCGAGCGCTACTGATGCGCGGCCGGACGGGGCGCATGCCGGCGGCCATCTCCACTCCGCATCGCTGTCGCGGCGGCGGTCGCCTACGCGCCACGCGTGTGTATCCGGCCGCGGCCTGCGCGCAGCGGACGTGCCGGGCCCGGGTTGCGGGAGCTGCGGCCTCGGTGGCCTCGGCTGGCATGTGCGGAGGAAGCACCCTGGCCCTGATGGACGACGTGCCGTTGCACGTCACGCTGCAATCGGGCGCAGGGCGCTGCGCATGAACGGCCTGCTCGGCTACTGCCGCCAGGGTTTCGAACCGGAGCTGGCCGCCGAGCTCGGCGAGCGCGCCGCGGCGGCCGGCATCGCCGGCTATGCGCGCGCCAGCCGCGACGATGGCTATGTGCTGTTCGTCACCGGCGACGACGCCGACGCGCAGGCACTGGCCCGCGCGCTGCCCTTCCGGGAGCTGGTCTTCGCCCGGCAGAAGCTGCGCCTGCTGGCCGAACTGCGCGGACTGGACCCGAAGGACCGCCTGGCGCCGCTGCTGGCCGCGTTGCCGGCCGGGCTGCGCGCGGGCGACGTGTGGGTCGAGCATCCGGATTCGGACGCCGGCAAGCCGCTGTCGGCGCTGGCGCGCAGCTTCGGCAACGCGCTGCGCCCGGCGCTGCGCAAGGCCGGCTTGCTGTCGGCGAAGGAAGATCCGCGGCTGCCGCGGCTGCACGTGTGCTTCCTCGCCGGCGACCATGCCCTGCTCGCCCTGGCCGATCCGCGCGACGCTTCGCCCTGGCCGCTGGGCATCCCGCGGCTGAAGCTGCACCCCGAGGCGCCCTCGCGCTCGGCGCTGAAGCTGGAGGAGGCCTTCCTGGTCCTGCTTGACGCCGACCAGCGCGAACACCTGCTGCGCCCGGGCATGACCGCCGCCGACCTCGGCGCCGCGCCCGGCGGCTGGACCTGGGTGCTGGCCCGGCAGCACCTGCGGGTGACCGCGGTCGACAACGGCCCGCTGCGGCAGCACGTGCTCGACACCGGACTGGTCGAGCACCTGCGCGCCGACGGCTTCCACTGGCATCCGTCGCGGCCGCTGGACTGGATGGTCTGCGACATGGTCGAACAGCCGAGCAAGGTCGCCACGCGCATGGCGCAGTGGTTCCGCGAGGGCTGGTGCCGGCACGCGGTGTTCAACCTCAAGCTGCCGATGAAGAAGCGCTGGCAGGAGACCCGGCTATGCCTGGACCTGTTCGCCGCGCAGGCCGGACGGCCGCTGGAGATCCGCGCACGCCAGCTCTACCACGACCGCGAGGAGATCACCGTCTTCGCCACCCCGTTGTAGGAGCCGGGTTTGCCCGCGACGCGACGCCGTCGGCACAGGCGACGCCCTCGTGGTCCCGACGCCCGTGTCGCCGACTGAAGTCAGCTCCTACAGAAGAGCGGCCGACGCTGCTGCTGTTGTAGGAGCCGGGTTCAGCCGGCGACACGACGCCATCGGCACAGGCGACGCCCTCGTGATCCCGACGCCCATGTCGCCGACTGAAGTCAGCTCCTACAGAAGAGCGGCCGCGCTGCTGCTGTTGTAGGAGCCGGGTTCAGCCGGCGACACGACGCCATCGGCACAAGCGACGCCCTCGTGATCCCGACGCCCGTGTCGCCGACTGAAGTCAGCTCCTACAGAAAGAGCGGCCACGCCGTAGCTGTTGTAGGAGCCGGGTTCAGCCGGCGACACGACGCCATCGGCACAGGCGACGCCCTCATCCCGACGCCCCGGTCGTCGTCGCGCCGGGGCCCGCAGGAAGTAACCGAAGTGCCAGCGCCGGCTTCACCAAGCCGGGGGCAGCAGGCTCAGGGCAGGAACGGAAACACCAGCTTCAGCAGCGCCTTCACCCCGCCCTCCGCGCTGCTCGACACGGCCTTGGCGCCGAGGCTGTTGAGCGCGTTGCGCGCGTCCTCCCAGCGCAGCCTGGCCACGTCCTTCTTCAGCAGGTCGGCCAGTTCCTCCGACGCCGGCGCCAGCTTGCGCAGCTCCTTCACCACCGCCTCGGTGTCCGGCTGCAGGAAGCCACTGCGCTCGGCCAGCGCCACCAAAGTGTCGAAACGCACCGCCAGCACCTCGCGGTTGCGCTCGTAGACCGGCAGCGCGCCGGCGTCGAGGATCGCCTGCTCGAACTGCAGGCGGTCGTCGGGATGCTCCACGCGCACGGCCAGGAAACCATCCTTGCGGCTGCGCTCGCTGACGTGGCGGCTGCCGGCGCGCAGGTTGGCCTCGGTGAGCACGTGGCCGAGGATGCGGCGCAGGGTCGCGTCCGCCGGCTCGGCCACCAGTTGGCGCCAGCGCGCGTAGCCGTCGCGGCGCAGTGCGCGCAGCTTCGACGGGGTCACCCGCAGCTGCGCGGCGGCGGCGTGGTTGCTGGCATTGCGGTCGATCGCACCGTCGCGCTCGAGCAGCACGAACACCAGCAGCTCCAGGTCGCGCTTGCTCAGCGCGCCGAAACCCTGCAGCTGGGTCTGGCGCAGGAACTCGGCGGCGAAGGCCGTCGGATCGTTCAGTTGCAGCTGCTGCATGGGTGGTGCCTCCTCCGGTGGACCAGTATCGGCAATCGCCGTCGCAAGGGCTGGGACCGGCCTGGCGGCTCAGGCAAGGCCTGGACGGCTCATCCCTAGTGCCCGTACTCGCGCCCCGGCCGCTCGCTGCGGAAGGTCTCGATCGCGCCGCGGTCCTGCAGGGTCACGTACACGTCGCGGCCATCGGCGCCGCCGAAGGCGACGTTGGTCGGCTTCTGCCCGCGCAGCGCCACCTCGCGCAGGACCTTCCCTTCCGGCGACACCACCGCCACCACCCCGGCGCCGTAGCGGGCGATGTACAGGTTGCCGTCGGCGTCGCTGCGCATGCCGTCCAGGCCGTGGTCGGGGAATTCGAGCAGCAGGCGCTTGCCGGACACACCGCCGTCGGCACCGATGTCGTAGACCCAGACCGTGCGCTGCACGCTCTCGTTCACGTACAGGCGCTTGCCGTCGGGACTGACCTCGATGCCGTTGGTCGTGCCCATGCCGGTCTCCAGCCGCCGCACGGCGCCGTCGCGGCCGATCCGCCACAGCTGGCCGCTTCCGGTCTTCCAGTCCGGGTCGCTGGCGTAGAGCGTGCCGTCCGGCGCCAGGGCGATGTCGTTGGGCTGGTGCGCACCGTCCAGGTGCGCGAACACACGCACCTGGCGCGTGCCCATGTCGATGGCCAGCACGTTGTGGCCGGTGTAGTCGGCCACGTACAAGGTGCCGTCGGCGCCGAAGCGCAGACCGTTGCCGGTGCTGCCCAGCGGCAACTCCACGAACAGCAGGGCGCGGCCGCTGCCGTCGGCCTGCGGCTCGACCCGGCCGATGGTGCCGTCGCGGCCGAAGCTGACCGCATAGAGGATCCCGCCGGGCCCGGTCGCCGGCCCTTCGATGCCGCTGCCAAACACGCCGTCGCCGACGAAGTCACGGGCCACGAAGACCGCGGCGGCGTTTCCGGCCGCTGCCGGCTGATCCGCGGCGAACGCGGGGACGGTGGACAGCAGTGCGGCCAGGGCCGCGGTACGGATCGTGGTCGAGCGGGCGATGGCGACGTCCTTCCTGTGATGCGATGCGCGCGCCAGTGTGCCAGAGCGCGGCGACGTATTCGTCCATGGCATGCCCGCATGCCCGCGCCGGGGTGGCGGCGCGGCGCCTCGCGTCCTATGGTGCAGGGCCAGCCTGCGCCACCGGCGCGCCCTGACGGAGCGAACCGCATGCCCCTGGACCTCACCCGCCGCCAGCTGCTCGCCGCCTTGGCCGGCGCCGGCATCGGCGCCACCCTTCCCCTCCGCGCGGAACAACCCATGGACAAGAACCGCAGCGCCGCCCGGCGCAAGGACTCGGTCGGCGTGGCCCTGATCGGCCTCGGTGGCTACGCCACCCACCAGCTCGCGCCTGGATTGCAGCTGGCCGAGCATTGCCACCTGGCCGGAATCGTCACCGGCTCGCCGCACAAGATCCCGGTCTGGCAGGAGAAGCACGGCATCCCCGACCGCAACGTCTACAGCTACGACGACTTCGACCGGATCGCCGACAACCCGGATATCCAGGCGGTCTACATCGTCACCCCGAACGACCTGCACATGCCGCTGACCCTGCGCGCCGCGAACGCCGGCAAGCACGTGTGGTGCGAGAAGCCGATGGCGATGGATGCGGCCGAGGGCCAGGCGATGGTCGACGCCTGCCGCCGCAACAAGGTGCAGCTGACCATCGGCTACCGCCTGCAGCACGAGCCCAACACCCAGCGGCTGGTGGCGATGGCGCGCGAGAAGCCCTACGGCAAGATCCTCAAGGTGCGCGCCGACGCCGGCTTCCACGCCTACGACGACGTCGATCCGGCCGACAAGCCCTGGCGCCTGCTGCCGCAGCACGGCGGCGGGGCGATGTACGACATGGGCGTGTATTCGCTCAACGCGGCGCGCTACACCAGCGGCCAGGAACCGGTGGCGGTGACCGCGCGGCAGGAGAACCGCCGCCCGCAGCTGTTCGAGGGCGTGGACGAGACCATGTACTTCACCCTCGAGTTCGCCGACGGCGCGGTGGCCGAATGCGCGACCAGCTTCGGCCAGAACATGAACACCCTGCGCGCCGACTGCGAGAACGGCTGGTACGAGCTGTCGCCGTTCCAGACCTACAGCGGGCTGAAGGGCCGCACCAGCGACGGCCAGCTCTTCGCCGACGGCGTGCCGCACCAGCAGGCCAAGCAGATGGACGACGACGCGCTGGCGATCCTCAACGGCACCGCGCCACTGGTGCCGGGCGAGGAAGGCGTGCGCGACATGCGCGTGGTCGATGCGGTCTACGCCTCGGCGCGCGACGGCGGGCGTCGCATCGTGCTGTAGGAGCGCAGCTTGCTGGCGACATGGGCGTCGGAATCACGGGGGGCGTCGCCTGTGCCGACGGCGTCGGGTCGCCGGCTGGACCCGGCTCCTACAACGGCGTGCGGCGCCGGTGCTTTCTGTAGGAGCCGGCATGACGGCGACACGGGCGTCGGGATCATGAGGGCGTCGCCTGTGCCGACGGCGTCGGGTCGCCGGCTGAACCCGGCTCCTACAACGGCGTGCGGCGCCGGTGCTTTCTGTAGGAGCCGGCATGACGGCGACACGGGCGTCGGGATGGTGGGGGCATCGCCCGGGCCGACGGCGTCGCGTCGCGGGCAAGCCCGGCTCCTACGAGAGCCGCCGGTTCAACGCCGCTTCACTCGCCGACTTCTAGCTTTGCGCTCACGGCCATTCCACTTTCCCCTCGACGCCATGAAGCGCTACCTCGCCACCCTCTGCCTGCCGCTCCTGCTGGCCGCCGGCCACGCCACGGCCAAGGGCCCGCCGGCCACCACCCTGCCGCTGCCGCCAGCCACCGCAACACCGGCCGACCAGCCGCTGCAGCGGCAGACCGGCATGGTCGTGATCGAGGGCGAACATGGCCAGCGCATCATCATCCGTTCGGTCGAACCGGCCAGCCTGATCGGCGGCGACCGGCTCGACTTCGCGGCGCTGGACGCCGATGGCGACGGCCTGGTCGACCGGCGCGAGGCCGCGGCCGATGCGAGCCTGCGCGCCGAATTCGACCGGGTCGACGCCAACCGCGACGGCAAGCTGGACCGCGAGGAACTGGCCGGCTGGATCCTGTAGGAGCACAGCTTGCTGGTGACACGGGCGTCGGGATCACGAAGACATCGCCTGTGCCGACGGCGTCGTGTCGCCGGCTGAACCCGGCTCCTACAACAGCCACGGCGCGGCCGCTCTCCTGTAGGAGCTGACTTCAGTCGGCGACACAGGCGTCGGAACTACAAGGGCGCCGCCTGTGCCGATGGCGCCGGGTCGCCGATGAGTCGGCGCCTACACCCCGGCCGCGTGACGCCACAGCGCGCGCTGCAGCGGCGGCAGCTTCCCGGCCAGGCCCAGCAACGGCCCGCGGGCCAGCACCGCGGCCGGGTTCGCGTTCGAGAACAGCCGGTTGATGCCTTCGAAGGCGTAGGCCGACACCGTGTTGTCACTGCGCCGCGTGCGCGCCCAGCGCTGCAGGCGGTGCGGCGCGGTCCAGTCGGCGCGGTGCGCGCGCGCCGATTCGATCTCCTGCAGCAGCGCGGCCACGTCGCGCAGGCCGAGGTTCACGCCCTGCCCGGCCAGCGGATGCACCACGTGCGCCGCGTCGCCCAGCACCAGCACGCGCCCGGCGGCCTGCTGCCGCACCAGCTGCCGGCGCAGCGGGAAGGCCACGCGCGGCGAGACCGGACGCGCATGGCCCAGGCGCGCGGCCGCGGCGTCGGTCAGCTCGACCGCGAAGGCGTCGTCGTCCAGCGTCAGCACGCGCGCGGCCTCCGCGTCCGGCAGCGTCCACACGATCGAGCTGCGCCCGTCCGCGAACGGCAGCAATGCCAGCGGCCCGGTTGGCAGGAACCGCTGCCAGGCGGTGTCCTCGTGCGGCTGCCCGGTCTCGATGAAAGCGACTACGCCGCGCTGGTGGTAGTCGTGCGCATCGACCTCGAGCCCGGCCAAACGGCGCACCGCGGAGCCGGCGCCGTCGGCGGCGATGGCGATCCGCGCGTCCAGCCGGGTGCCGTCGTCCAGGCGCAGGCGCGCGCCGGCCGCGTCCTGCTCCAGCGCCTCGACCCGCGCCGGGCAATGCAGCCGCACGCCGGCGGCGGCCAGCGCCGCCCACAGCCGGTCGACCAGCAGGTCGTTCTCCACGATCCAGCCGAGTTCGGCGCGGGCCATGGCCGCCGCGTCGAACATCAGTTCGCCGCCGCCAGCAGCATCCCACACCCGCATCCGCCGGTACGGCTGCGCGCGCGCGGCCCGCACCTGCGGCCACACCCCGAGGCGGTCGAGCAGGCCGGCGTTGTCCGGCGCCAGCGCATACACGCGCAGGTCGGGCCGTTCGGCCAGCCAGCGCGGCGCCGGGCGCGGCTCGACCAGCGCCACCTCCAGGCCGGCGCGGGCCAGGGCCAGCGCGCAGGCCGCGCCGACCACGCCGCCGCCGGCCACCGCCACGTCCAGGCGCGCGCGGCTCACCGGCACAGCTCCGGTACGTCGCCGCGGAAGCCCATCGCCCCGCCGACCAGCCACGACTGCAGCCAGCCGCCGCGGTCGGCGGCGAGCAGGCCCAGGCTGCGCAGCGGCCGCAGCAGCGGCGAGGGATTGCCGGTCATCCGCGCCAGGCCATCGGAGAAGGCCAGGGTGCGCTCGCGGTCCTCGCTGCGGCGCTGCGCGTGGCGCGCCAGCAGTGCGTCTTCGCCCGGGTCGCCGGCATGCGCGCGCAGCAGCTCGGCCAGGGTCAGCGCGTCGCGCAGGCCGAGGTTGAAGCCCTGCGCGCCGACCGGATGGATCGTCTGCGCGGCGTTGCCCAGGAGCACCGCGCGCGGCGCGACCAGCGCTTCGGCGATGACCGAAGCGATCGGATAGGCACTGCGCTCGCCGGCGCCGAGGAAGCGCCCGGCGCGCCAGCCGAACGCCTGCTGGATCCGCGCCAGCCAGCCGGCCTCGTCCAACGCGGCCACCGCCGCCGCCTGCGCGGCCGGCACCCCGTGGACCACGCCCCAGGCACGGTCGCCGCGCGGCAGCAGCGCGGTCGGGCCGCTGTCGGTGAAGCGCTCCCAGGCGGTGCCGTCGGGCGCGCGTTCGGCGCGCATCCGGGCCACGAACAGGGTCTGGCCGTAGTCGTGGCTGCGGGCGCCGATGCGCAGCGCTTCGCGCAGCGCGCTGCGGGTACCGTCGGCGGCGACCAGCAGGCGCGCGCCCAATTGCAGTTCGCCGTCGGCGGTGGCCAGGCGCACGCCGCGCGCCTCGCCGTCGCCGTCGTCTAGGCCGACGAAGCGCGCCGGGCGGTAGCGGGTCAGGCGCGGCAACCGCGCCAGCCGCGCCTCCAGCGCCTCGCCGAAGTCGCGCGCCACCACCACCTGGCCGAAGGTCTCGCGACCGTAGTCGGCCGCCTCCAGCCGCACCGCGCCGAAGTCGCCGGCGCGGCTGACGTGGATGCGCCGGATCGGCCCGGCCGGCGCGCGCAGTTCGCGCATCACGCCCAGCGCCTCGAGCGCGTTGACCGAGGCCGCGGCCAGGCTCAGGTTGCGCTGGTCGAACACTGCCGGCAGGTTGCCGGGCGGGGTGGCCTCCACCAGCGCCACGTCCAGTGGCAGCCCGTCCAGGGCGATCGCCAGGCTGGCGCCGACCAGGCCGCCGCCGACGATGAGCACGTCGTGTGTTCGGATCATCGGCACATGATACGCGGCGGCCTGCGCGGTATTGCCGAGCGCGGAAGCCTGCAATCCATGCCCCCGTCGTCCCGGCGAACGCCGGACCCAGCGACTTTGCGCGCGCGTACCGCGGCCTGCAGCCCGGGAAAAACGGAAGACACTGGGTCCCGGCGTTCACCGGAACGATGGGGCGTTGCTGCGGAGCCGACGCCGGTTTCCCGGTGCCCATCGCGGCCCGCCGCGCCGGCCCCGCCCGGGCATGGGCTAGAATGCCGGCCTAGTCTTCACCACCCGCGCGCCATGACCGCCAACACGTCCCGCCTGTTCATCCTGTCCGTCCTGGCCCTGTTGATGGCCGCCTCGCGCGCGCACGTGTTCGACCACTTCTCGCCGCCGGACGCGACCTGGGCGGTGTTCTTCATCGCCGGCTTCCACCTGCGCGGCTGGGGCCGCTGGGCCTTCCCGCTGCTGATGGCGCTGGCGGTGGCGGTGGACTGGTGGGTGATCAGCGGCCAGGGCATCGACTTCTGGAGCCACTACTGCGTCTCGCCGGGCTACTGGTTCCTGCTGCCGGCCTACGGTGCGATGTGGCTCGGCGGCGCCTGGCTGCGCCGCCACTACCGCGGCGCCAGCTGGGATGCGCTGGGCCGTCTGGCCCTGGCGTTCGTCGTCTCGGTGCTGGCCTGCCACCTGTTCGCCCAGGGCGGCTTCTACTGGCTCAGCGCCTCGGTGGCCGATCCGACCCTGGCCGGCTGGTGGAAGAACTACACCGACTGGCTGCCGCCGTACCTGGTGACCGCGGCGGTGTACGTGGGCATCGCCGCGGCGCTGCAGCTGGCGGCCGAGCGCATCGCCCCGACCGTGGGCCGCGGCAGCGACCGCACCGCGCACTGACCGCCGCGGCCCGGCCATGGGCAACCGCCTCTCGAAGATCTACACCCGCACCGGCGACGACGGCAGCACCGGCCTGGGCGACGGCAGCCGCACCGGCAAGGACTCGCTGCGGGTGGCCGCCTACGGCACCGTGGACGAGGCCAATTCGGCGATCGGCGTGGTCCTGGCCGCACCGCACGTGCCGGACGAGGTGCGCGAGCTGCTGACCGCGGTGCAGCACCAGCTGTTCGACCTCGGCGGCGAACTGTGCATCCCCGGCCACGCGGCGGTCCATGGCACGGACATCGACGCGCTGGAGCGCCACCTGGACCGCTGGAACGCCGACCTGCCGCCGCTGAAGGACTTCATCCTGCCGGCCGGCGGCGAGGCCGCCGCCCGCTGCCACCTGGCCCGCACCATCGTGCGCCGCGCCGAACGCGAGACGGTGGCGCTTGCGCGCGAGGAAACCGTGCGCGGCGAGGCGATCCGCTACCTCAACCGCCTGTCCGACCTGCTGTTCGTGCTGGCCCGGGTGCTGGCCCGCGCCGACGGCCAGGGCGAGGTGCTGTGGCGACACGAGCGGCGCAACGCAGCGCCGTAGGAACAGGGCTTGCCCGCGACGCGGCGGCGTCGGTCCAGGCGACGCCCTCATCGTTCCGACGCCCGTGTCGCCGACTGAAGTCGGCTCCTACAGAAGAGCGTGAAGGGCGGCCGCGCCAGGGCTGTTGTAGGAGCCGGGTTCAGCCGGCGACGCGACGACCTCGGCACAGGCGACGTCCTCATGATTCCGACGCCCGTGTCGCCAGCAAGCTGTGCTCCTACACCGCCACCCGTTGTCCCGACGCCGTCGGCGCAGGCCACGTGCATGGTTCCGATGCCCGGGTCGCCGGCAAGCCTGGCTCCTGCGTGCGTCGCCGCTCCGACCAAAAGCGGATGGCGCCGGTCGCGGTTGCGCGCTAGGTTGGCCGCATGCTGGCCTGGACCCACCCCGCCTGCCTCGACCACGATCCCGGCCCGGAGCATCCGGAACAGCCGGCGCGACTGCGCGTGGTGCTCGACGCGCTGCGCGCGGCCTATCCCGGCCTGCCCTGGCGGCAGGCGCCGATGGCCCAGCGCGGCGACCTGCTGCGGGTCCACACCGCCGAGCTGGTGGACGAGGTACTGGCGCCGGTCGCCGACGGCCTGCAGCGCCTGGATCCGGATACCGTGCTGTGCCCGGCCTCGGGCCGCGCCGCCCTGTACGCCGCCGGCGCCGGCGCGGCGGCGATCGACGCGGTGATGGCCGGCGAGGCCGAGACCGCCTTCTGCGCCGTGCGCCCGCCCGGCCACCACGCCACCGCCGACGCGGCGATGGGTTTCTGCCTGTTCAACAACATCGCCGTGGCCGCCGCCCATGCGCGCGAGCGCCACGGCCTGGAACGCATCGCGATCGTCGACTTCGACGTGCACCACGGCAACGGCACCCAGGCGATCTTCCAGCGCCAGCCGGCGGTGGCCTACTTCAGCAGCCACCAGTCCGGGCTCTACCCGCACACCGGCAGCGTGCACGAACGCGGCGCCGGCAACCTGCACAACGCGCTGTTGCCGCCGGGCAGCGGCGGCTTCCGCTTCCGCAACACCTGGCTGGATTCGCTGCTGCCGGCGCTGGACGACTTCCGGCCGCAGCTGCTGCTGGTATCGGCCGGCTTCGACGCGCACCTGGCCGACCCGCTGGCCGACCTGATGCTCGAGGCCGAGGACTTCGCCTGGATCACCGCCGAACTGCGCGCGATCGCCGCCCGCCACGGCGGCGGCCGGTTGGTGTCCATGCTCGAGGGCGGCTACAACCTCGACGCGCTGGCCGAGTGCGCGGTGGCGCACGTCGGCGCCCTGCAGGACTGACCCGCCCGGTGCCGGCGGCGCCGGATGAACCTCGCCTGCGCCGCGGGCCGGCTTTCATTGCCCGCATGCACCCGCATCCGGCAAGCTACCGGCGATTTTCCGGCCTGGATGCCCCCCGCCCGTGCGTTCCCCCCTGCGCCTGCTCCCGCTGTCCCTGAGCATCGCCGTCTGCCTGCCGGCGATGGCGGATGAAAAACCGCTGAGCTGGGCGCTGTGTCCGATCGGCGACATCATCCCGCCGTTCGAGGGGGCGCCACCGGCGGCCCAGCCCGGCGACCCGGCGCGCGAGAACCAGCCCACGGTGATCGAGGGCGACGAGCAGAGCGGCACCCGCGCCACCCCGCAGATCCAGGGAAACGTCGCCCTGATCCGCGGCGACCAGTTCCTGGGCACCGACAGCCTCAACTTCGACACCGAGGCCGGCACCTACGTGGCCGAAGGCAACGTCCGCTACCAGGACTCGGGCATCCGCATCGTCGCCGACCGCGCCGAGGGCAACCAGAACACCGACACCCACACCATCACCAACATCCGCTACCAGCTGGTGGACCGGCGCGGCAACGGCGGCGCCGACTCGATCGCGCTGACCGGCCCGCTCGGGCAGATGCACCACTCCACCTACAGCACCTGCGATCCCTCGCAGCGCATGTGGGACCTGCGCGCGCAGCGGATCGACGTGGACAGCGACGAGGGCTTCGGCGTGGCCCGCAACGCGGTGCTGCGGATGGGCAGGTTCCCGGTGCTGTACGTGCCCTGGTTCAAGTTCCCGGTCGACGACCGCCGCCAGACCGGCCTGCTCTACCCGTCGGTGAGCATGTCCGGGCGCAACGGCTTCGACTACCGCCAGCCGATCTACCTGAACCTGGCGCCGAACTACGACATGACCCTGATGCCGCGCTGGATGAGCAAGCGCGGGCTGCTGCTGGACAGCGAGTTCCGCTACCTCTATTCGGGCGGCCGCGGCATCTTCAATGCAGCGTACATGCCCAACGACAGCCTGCGCGATCGCGACCGCGGGCGCTTCCAGTTCAGCGGCTACCACAACCTCAGCGGCACCTGGCAGGCACGTGCGAACCTGGGCTGGGTCAGCGACGAACGCTACATCGAGGACTTCGCCAACCGCCTCGCCGGCATTTCCGCGTCCTACCTGCAGAGCACGGCGGGCGTCTACGGCGTCGGCCAGTACTGGAACGCCGGCGCGATGGCCGAGCACTTCCAGCTCACCGACTACACCCTCACCGACGCCAACCTTCCCTACAGCCGGCTGCCGCGCGTCTACGTCAACTGGGAGCAGCCGCTGGGCCAGTGGCTCGACGCCGGCGTGTGGGCCGAGGCAGTGCACTTCGACCACAGTGAACGCCCCGGCGGCAGCCGCCTGGACGTGAAGCCCTACGTCTCGGCGCGGCTGGCCGGGCCGGCCTGGTACATCACCCCGACCCTGGCCTGGCGCTACACCGCCTACCAGCTGGAAAGCGGCCTGGCGGAACAGCTCGGCGGCGATGCCTCGCCCTCCCGCAACCTGCCGATCACCACGCTCGACGCGGGCGTGTACTTCGACCGCCACACCACCATCGGCGACGAAGCCTACCTGCACACACTGGAACCGCGGCTGTTCTACCTCAACGCCCCGTACCGCGAGCAGGACGGGCTGCCGCTGTTCGACACCCGGCCGTTCACCTTCAGCTGGGGCCAGCTGTTCCGCGACAACCGCTATTCCGGCGCCGACCGCCAGACCGACGCCAACCAGCTGACCGTGGCCCTGAGCACACGCCTGATCCGCGAAGCCGACGGCCGCGAGAAGCTGTCGGCCAGCCTGGGCCAGATCCGCTACTTCGAGGATTCGCGGGTGGTGGCCCCGGGCGAGCTGCCGGTGCAGGAAGGCAAGTCGGCCTGGGTGGCCGACGGCAACTACGTGATCAACGACCGCTGGACCCTCGGCGCCTCCTACCAGTGGGACCCGAAGTTCCGCCGCGAGGACCTGGCCAGCGTGCGCGCCCGCTACCTGTGGCCCGGCGACGGCGTGGCCAACCTGAGCTACCGCTACCGCCGCGACCTGCTCGAGCAGGCGGACTTCTCCTTCCTGTACCCGATCAACCCCACCTGGAGCGTGGTCGGCCGCTACTACCACTCGCTGGCCGACGACAAGCTGCTGGAGGCCATCGGCGGCGTGCAGTGGGACAGCTGCTGCCTGGCGGTGCGGGTGGTGGCCCGGCGCTACGTGCGCAACCGCGCCGGCGAGCTCGACAACGCCGTTCAGGTGGAATTCGTGCTAAAGGGCCTAGGGTCGGCTGGCCAGGACACGGAGCGCACCCTGCGCCGTGCTATTCTCGGCTACCACCGCGACGACCTGTATCTGGTCCCGCCCAGCAACACCACGCCCGATCCGGACGACTACGATCCGAACCTCATTCCGTGAGTCCATGAGCCTTCGCCTTTCCGCGACCTTCCTGGCCGCAGCCGCCCTCTTCTCGCTTCCCTTCGCCGCACCGGCCCAGCAACTGCAGCCGATCGAACGCATCGCCGCGGTCGTGGACGAGGACGTGGTGCTGCAGAGCGAACTGGACCTGGCGATGCAGAACATCATCGCCCAGTACGCCGGCCGCGAGGACCAGCTGCCGCCGCGCGCGGTGCTGGAGCGGCAGGTGCTCGAGCGGCTGGTGCTGACCCGCCTGCAGGTGGAGCGCGCCAAGGCCCAGGGCGTCCGCATCAGCGACCAGGAACTCAACCAGTCGGTGGCCGCCATCGCCCAGCAGAACGGGCTGACGCTCGACGGCCTGCGCCAGCGGCTGGCCGAGGACGGCCTGGCCTTCGACGATTTCCGCCGTTCGCTGGCCGACGAGATCATGATCCAGCGCCTGCGCCAGGGCTTCGCCCAGAGCCGGATCAACGTCAGCGAGAGCGAGGTCGACTCGGCGCTGGCCCAGCAGGCCTCGGGTGGCCGCCAGTTCCACCTGGCCCACATCCTGGTCGCCCTGCCCGAGGGCGCCACCGCCGAACAGATCGCCACCGGCCAGCGCAAGATCGAAGGCATCAAGAACGTGCTCGACCGCGGCGAACTGACCTTCCCCGCCGCCGCGGTGCGCTATTCCGACAGCCCCAACGCGCTGGAAGGCGGCGACCTGGGCTGGCGCAGCCAGGACGAGATCCCGACCGCGTTCTCGCGGATGATCGCCGACCTGTCGCCCGGCCAGATCATCGGCCCGATCCGCGGTCCCAGCGGCTTCCAGCTGCTGCAGCTGGTGGACGTGCGCGACGCCTCGGCCGGCGGCGGCCCCTCGCAGACGGTCACCGAATACCACGTGCGCCACGTCCTGGTCCGGATCAACGACCGCCAGGACGCCGCCGCCGCCAAGGCCAAGATCGACACCATGCATGCGCGGATCGCCGGCGGCGCCGACTTCCAGGCGGTGGCGCGCGAATCGTCCGAGGACAACAACACCCGCGGCCAGGGCGGCGACCTGGGCTGGTTCCCGGCCGACGCCTTCGGCGCGGACTTCGGCAACCAGATCACCGCGCTGAGCGACGGCGGCGTGTCCCAGCCGTTCCGTTCCGAGGCCGGCTGGCACGTGATCCAGCGGGTGGGCGTGCGGCAGACCGACGTCACCGACAACAACCGCCGCGCCCAGGTCCGCGAGACCATCGGCCGGCGCAAGCTGGAAGAGGACTTCAACCGCTACCTGCAGGAACTGCGCGGCGAAGCCTACGTCGTGTTCCGCACCGGCGATCGCGCCGAGGACGGCGGCACCACCGCGGCGCCGGCACCGCCCGCCGGCGGCTGAGATGGCGCTGCCCCGGCTGGCGCTGGTTCCCGGGGAACCGGCGGGAGTCGGCCCGGAGTTGTGTGTACGCCTGGCCCAGCGGCCACGCAGCGACTGCGCACTGGTCGCCTTCGCCGATCCGGCCACGCTGCGCGCGGCGGCCGACGCGCTCGGCCTGCCACTGAACCTGCTGCATGAGGACGAACCGGCGCGCGGCGCCGGCGACTTGCCGCTGCGCATGTTCCCCAACGACAACGCCGTGGCCTTCGGCCATCCGGACCCGCGCAACGCGGGCGCGGTGATCGGCGCCCTGCTCGACGCCGCCGACGGCTGCATCCGCGGCGACTTCGCCGGCATGGTCACCGGCCCGGTGCACAAGGCGGCGATCAACGAGGGCGGCATCCCGTACACCGGTACCACCGAACTGCTCGCCGGCCACGCCGGCCGCGAGGTGGTGATGATGTTGGCCAACGAGGTCATGCGCGTGGCCCTGGCCACCACCCACCTGCCCCTGCGCCGGGTCGCCGACGCCATCGACGCCGACCTGCTGCGCCGCGTGCTGCGCACCACCGAGGCGGCGCTGCGCGAGGATTTCGGGATCGCCGAACCGGTGATCGCGGTGCTCGGCCTGAACCCGCATGCCGGCGAAGCGGGACACCTGGGCCACGAGGAGATCGACACGATCGTCCCGCTGCTGGCCGAGCTGCACAGCGGCGGGATGCGCGTGGTCGGCCCGCTGCCCGCCGACACCGCCTTCCTGCCGCAGAAGCTGGCCGGCTTCGACGCGGTGCTGGCCATGTACCACGACCAGGGCCTGCCGGTGCTCAAGTACAGCGGTTTCGAGCGCGCGGTGAACCTGACCCTGGGCCTGCCCTACCCGCGCGTGGCGGTCGACCACGGCACCGCGCTGGACCTGGCTGGGCGTGGCGTGGCCGATCCGTCCAGCCTGGAGGCGGCGGTGGCCACCTGTGCGCGGATGGCGGCGCGGCGGCAGGCGCGGTAGCTCGCGGGCTGCGGGCGGCGCTTCTCGGAGCAAGAGCCGAAGCAGAAGCAGATGCATCGGCTTCGGACGGGGCCGCCGTGCCCTGGGGGTCTGGCGCATCGCTCCACTCCGGCGTCCTGCCTCCGAGTCGCGAGCGCAGCACATCCCTGTGCTGCTTGCGCCAGACCCCCAGGGCACGACGGCCTCGGGTGGCTTCGAGGTCGCAGCTTCGATCAGACGAGCAACAGCAACAGCAACGGCACCCCTCCCCGACCCGCCCGGCCCTCAGGCACCACCTTCGAGCGTTCATCGGTCTGCACGCCAGTGCTTGCAGGCCCTCTTCACCCCCCTTCGCCTGCGGCGAATGGGAGGGGGCAAACCTGCGACGGAACTGCTTTCTGTAGGAGCGGGCATGACCGCGACCCGACGCCGTCGGCCCAAGCGACGACYTCGTAGTTCCGACGGCGTCGGGTCGCGGTCATGCCCGCTCCTACAAGAGCCGAGCGCTGCTCATCGCCTGAACGGAGCCATGACGCCAAAGCTCCCGGAGACGTGGCGGGCCGGGAGTATTGCGGCAGCGGCCAGGGATGGCCGCGTCGGTGAGTCGGCACAGGGATGTGCCGTCGAGACGACCGCAATACTCCCGGCCTGCCGCGGCTCAGCCCGAAGCCGACCACACCCGGTGCTTTTGACTTTGCGGTTGCGGTTGCGGTTGCCGGGCCAAGCAAGGCTGGCAAACAGGTCGCCGACAAGACTGATCTTGCACCAGTGCACAGCGGGCAACGCCGCGGCGACCCGGCTCAGAACAGTTCGCCCGCCTCGCGCGCCGGCGCCTTCAGGCCCAGGTGGCGGTAGGCCTTGGACGTGGCCATGCGGCCGCGCGCGGTGCGGACCAGGAAGCCCTGCTGGATCAGGTACGGCTCGATCACGTCCTCCAGCGTGCCACGCTCCTCCGACAGCGAGGCGGCCAATGACTCCACACCCACCGGCCCACCATCGAAATGCTCGACGATGGTGCGCAGCATGCGCCGGTCGAGTTCGTCGAAGCCCTCCGGGTCGACCTTGAGCATCGTCATCGCCGCCTCGGCCACCGCCGCGTTGACGTGGCCGGCGGCCCTGACCTGGGCATAGTCGCGCACCCGCCGCAGCAGGCGGTTGGCGATGCGCGGCGTGCCGCGCGCGCGGCGCGCGATCTCGCCGGCACCCCCGGCCTCGCAGTCGATCCCCAGGATCGCCGCCGAGCGGCGCACGATCAGGGTCAGCTCCTCCGGCGAATAGAATTCCAGCCGCTGGACGATGCCGAAGCGGTCGCGCAGCGGCGCGGTCAGCAGGCCGGCGCGGGTGGTCGCGCCGATCAGGGTGAACGGCGGCAGGTCCAGCTTGATCGAGCGCGCGGCCGGACCCTCGCCGATCATGATGTCGATCTGGAAGTCCTCCATCGCCGGATACAGGACCTCCTCGACTACCGGCGAGAGGCGGTGGATCTCGTCGATGAACAGCACGTCGTGCGGCTGCAGGTTGGTCAGCAGCGCGGCCAGGTCGCCCGCCTTCTCGATCACCGGGCCGGAGGTGACCCGCAGGTTCACCCCCAGCTCGTTGGCGATGACGTGGCTGAGCGTGGTCTTGCCCAGCCCGGGCGGCCCGAAGATCAGGACATGGTCCAGCGCCTCGCCGCGGCCCTTGGCCGCCTCGATGTAGATGCCCAGCTGCTCGCGCACCGGCTGCTGGCCCAGGTATTCGTCCAGGCGCTTGGGCCGGATCGAGGCCTCGATGGCCTCGTCCTCGCGGGTGGAGGCGGAAGCGATGATGCGGTCGTCGGTCATGCGGGGATTATGGCCGCTGCGCGCGCGCTTTGCTGCCCGCTTTTCCCCCTCCCTTTGCGCGCAGCGCAAAGGGAGGGTCGGGGAGGGGTGCTCTTGCTGTTGCTTTCGCGATCACTGCCAAAGCAGAGCAACAGCCAAAGCCAAAGCACCCCTTCGCCAGCCCGTCCGGCCCTCAGGCACAGCCTTCGGGCGTTCATCGGGCTGCACGCCAGTGGCGTGCAAGCAGCCCTCTTCACCCCCTTCGCCTGCGGCGAAAGGGAGGGAGCCAAGGGCACGCGACTGGAGGTGACGCTAGATCTCCACCTGCGAACCCAGTTCGACCAGCCGGTTGCCCGGGATCCGGAAGAACCCCGTCGCCGGCGCCGCGTTGCGGTGCATGACCGTGAACAGCCGGTCGCGCCAGATCGGCATGCCGCGGCGGGCGCTGGCCACCACCGTCTCGCGGCTGGCGAAATAGGTCGTGTCCATCGGGTCGAACGACAGCCCGCCCACGTCGCAGGCACGCATCAGCGCCAGCGGCACGTCCGGCGTCTCCATGAAGCCGAAACGCACGATGACCCGGTAGAAGTCGTCGCCGATCTGGTCCATCCGCAGCCGCTTGTCCGCCGGCGCGTGCGGCACCGGCAGCGTCTCCACGGTCAGGAACACGTTGCGTTCATGCAGCACCTTGTTGTGCTTGAGGTTGTGCAGCAACGCGTGCGGCACCACCGTGCCATCGGTGGTCAGGAACACCGCCGTGCCGGGCACGCGTGCCGGTGGCGCCAGCATCAGTCCCGGCAGGAAGGTGTCGACGCGGATGCCGTCCTTCCTCAGTTCCTCGCGCATCAGCTCGCGGCCGCGGCGCCAGGTGCGCATCAGGGTGAACAGGACGATGCCCAGCACCACCGGGAACCAGGCGCCCTGCATCAGCTTGGCGCCGTTGGCCACCACGAAGGCCAGGTCGATCAGGAAGAACACCACGCACAGCGGCAGCACCCAGTTGCGCCAGCGTGGCCACAGCGCGCGCGCCACCAGCGCCAGCAGCAGGGTGTCGATCAGCATGGTCGCCGACACCGAGATGCCGTAGGCCACCGCCAGGTTGCTCGAGCTGCGGAACACCAGCACCAGCCCGATCACCATCACCATCAGCAGCCAGTTGATGCCGGGGATGTAGATCTGGCCGATGGTGTCGTGCGAGGTGTGCTTGATCCGCATCCGCGGGATGTAGCCCAGCTGCATGGCCTGGCGCGACACCGAGAACGCGCCGGTGATCACCGCCTGCGAGGCGATCACCGCGGCCAGGGTGGCCAGCACGATCATCGGGTACAGCGCCCACCCGGGCACCGACTCGTAGAACGGGTTGCGCACCAGCTCCGGGTGTTCCAGCACCAGCGCGCCCTGCCCCAGGTAGTTCAGCACCAGGCACGGCAGCACGAAGAAGTACCAGCCGTGCCGGATCGGCGGCGCGCCGAAGTGGCCCATGTCGGCGTACAGCGCCTCGCCGCCGGTCACCGCCAGCACCACTGCGCCGAGGATGAACACTCCGTGCCAGCCGTGCTCCACGAAGAACAGCGCGCCCCAGTACGGGTTGAACGCCTTGAGCACCTCCGGCGCCAAAACGATGTTCCAGATGCCGATCGCCGCCAACGCCACGAACCACAGGCAGGTGATCGGGCCGAACACCCTGCCGACCTTCTCGGTGCCGAAGCGCTGGGCCATGAACACCAGCAGCAGCACCGCCACGGTGATCGGCACGACGAAGTTGTGCAGCGCCGGCGCGGCGATCTCCAGGCCCTCGACCGCGCCGAGCACCGAGATCGCCGGGGTGATCACCCCGTCGCCGAAGAACAGCGAGGCGCCGAAGATGCCGAGGATGCCCACCACATAGGCCGAGCGCGAGCCGTTCTTCAGGGTGCGCTGGGCCAGCGCCATCAGCGCCATGATGCCGCCCTCGCCCTCGTTGTCGGCGCGCATGATGATGGTCACGTACTTCAGCGTCACCACCACCATCAGCGCCCAGAACGCTAGCGACAGCACGCCCAGCACCGTGTCGTGGTCGCTGTCCAGGCCGTAGTGCGGCGAGAACGCCTCCTTCAGCGTGTACAGCGGGCTGGTGCCGATGTCGCCGAAGACCACGCCGATCGCGCCGACGACCAGTGCCAGGTGACCGGCGCCGACACCGTGCGAAGGCGCACCGTGCGGGCCGGAGGCAGGCGTGGGGGTATGCGCTGCGGACATGGCGGCCCTAGGTTAGCGCGGTCGCGCGGGTAGCGCGTGCGGCGGCCTGCGCCTCAGCGCAGCGCCGACTGCAGGGCCTTGCGGATGATCGCGGCCGCGTCGTCGCCGGCCGCGGCCGCGTCGCGGGCCATGCGCACGGCCTCGGCCGGCTTGTAGCCGAGCTGCTGCAGGGCGTTGACCGCATCGGCCACCGGATCGCCGGCCGCGGTCGGCACGCCCGCTGGCGCGCCGCCGGCCAGGTCGGCGGCGCGGTCGCGCAGCTCCACCACCATGCGCTCGGCGGTCTTCTTGCCGATCCCGGGAATGCGGGTCAGCGCGGTCACGTCGCCGGCCTGCACCAGCCGCGCGAACTCGTCCACGCTCACCCCCGACAGCACCGCCAGGGCGATCTTCGCGCCGATGCCGCTGACCTTCTGCACGTCGCGGAACAGGCGCCGTTCGCTTTCGCGCAGGAAGCCGTACAGCGACACGCTGTCTTCCTTCTGCGCGTAGTGGGTGAACAGCGCCACCTCGCGCCCGACCTCGGGCAGGTCGTAGAAGGTGCTCATCGGCGCCTCGAGCTCGTAGCCGACGCCATTGACGTCGACCACCAGCCACGGCGGCTGCTTCAGGGCGAGGATGCCGCGCAGGCGTCCGATCATGTTGCCGCTCCGGAACGGATGGTGTGTGGGGTCACTTGCGGCTCCAGGCCAGGCGCGCATCGACGCCCAGCCGTTGCGCGGTGGCGCGCACGTGGGCATGTGTCAGGGCGATGGCCAGCGCGTCGGCGGCGTCGGCCTGCACCTTGCCGGTCAGGCCGAGCATGGCCGCCACCATGTGCTGGATCTGGGCCTTGTCCGCGCCCCCGGTTCCGACCACGGCCAGCTTGACCTCGCGCGCGGCGTACTCGCTGACCGGCAGGTCGCGCAGGACCACCGCGCTGATCGCCGCGCCGCGCGCCTGGCCGAGCTTGAGTGCCGAATCGGCGCTGCGGCCGACGAAGACCTGCTCGATGGCCGCTTCCTGCGGCCGGTATTCGTCGATCAGCGCCGCCAGCCCGTGCAACAGCCGCTTCAGGCGCGCGGCGAAGTCGCCTTCGCCGAGCAGCACCAGCGGCTGGTGGTGGACATGGCGGACGCGACCGGCCGCGTCGACGTCGATGATGCCGATGCCAGTGCGCTGCGAGCCCGGATCGATGCCGAGGATGCGCACCGTGGCCTGCGGCGCCGGCGGACGGGCGGCGGTCACGCGGCTACCTCCGGAACGGGATCCCGGGCCGCAACCGCCACCGCTTGGCCCGCGGCCGGGTGCATGTTCAGCCGGCGTCGCCCAGGTCGGCGTTGGAATAGACGTTCTGCACGTCGTCCAGGTCCTCGAGCATGCCCAGCAGCTTGACCACCTGCTGGGCGGTGTCGCCGGACACGGCGATGTCGTTGTCGGCGCGGAAGGTCACCTCGGCATAGCCCGGCGCCAGGCCGGCCGCCTCCATCGCCTGCTTCACCGCCTCGAAGTTCTCGGGCGCGGTGACCACGTCGATCGCGCCGTCCTCCGGATAGGCCACCACGTCGTCGGCGCCGGCCTCGATCGCCGCTTCGGTGATCCGGTCCTCGTCGCCGCCCTCGTAGCTGAGCACGCCCAGGCGCCTGAACATGAAGGCCACCGAGCCCTCGGTACCCATGTTGCCGCCGCTCTTGGAGAAGGCGTGGCGCACGTCGGCCACGGTGCGCACCCGGTTGTCGGTCAGGCAGTCGACGATCACCGCCACGCCGCCCGGCGCGTAGCCCTCGTAGCGGATCTCCTCGTACTCGACCCCTTCCAGCTCGCCGGTGGCCTTCTTGATCGCGCGCTCGATCACGTCCTTGGACATGTTGGCGGCCAGCGCCTTGTCCATCGCCGCGCGCAGCCGCGGGTTGTTGGCCGGCTCGCCGCCGCCGGCGCGGGCGGCCACGCCGATCTCGCGGATCAGCTTGGTGAACACCTTGCCGCGCTTGGCGTCGGTGGCGTTCTTGCGGGCTTCGATCGAGGGGCCACGACCCATGGAGCTCACGCTGCGTATCCGGACAGGAACGCGATTATACCGGCCCCTGCAAGGCGTCCTCCGCTGCCGGACCGGTGAACGCGCCCGTGCGCAGGAACGCGACCGCCTGCCGCGCCGCCTCGGCCGAGAACACCAGCCCGGTATGGCTGGCATGCACCTGGCAGCGGGCCGCCAGGCCGGGCAGGCAGGTCTCGGCCACCGCCACCGTGCCGTCCGACGGCCCGTCGAACCGCGCGAACAGGCGGCCGATGCCACGCGCGACGTCGCCGGCGACCATGCCCACCGGCACGCGCCCGTCCCACGAGGCGCAACCGGCCTGCAGCAGGGCGCTGCTGCGACCCAGCGCCCAGGCCAGGCGCGGATGCCCGGCCAGCGCATGCGCGGCGGCGCTGCCGCGCAACGGCGAACCCAGGCAGACCATGCGCGGCACCGGCAGGTCCGGCGCCCGCCGCAACGCCTCGAGTGCGACGAGCCCGCCCAGGCTGTGTCCGACCAGATATTGCGGCGGGCCGCCGCGCAGCCGTGCGATGAGCGCCTCGATCGCCGGCTCCGGCCCGCCGACGATGCTCGGGTAGCCGAACGTCCGCACCCGGAACCCGGCGCGATGCAGCCGCCACGCCAGCGGCACCAGCCACCATTTCGCATTCCAGATGCCATGGACCAGCACGACTCGGTCCGTGACCGGCAAGGCCACCGTTTCGTCGGCGCCGGAGCGGTCGTCCGAAGCACTCATGGCGCCGCACCGCCGTCCTGCTGTTTCCATGCCCGCGGCGACAGCCCGCTGTGCGCCTTGAACGCACGCGACAACGCCGCCTCGCTGCCGTAACCGACCTCGGCCGCCACTACCTTCAACGGCCGTCCCCGGCGCAGCGCCTGCTGGGCCAGGCCCACCCGCCAGCCCTGCAGGTACTGGCCCGGGGTGGTGCCCAGCGCCTCGCGGAAGGCGGCGGCGAACACGCTGCGCGACATCCCGGCCACCGCGGCCAGATCCTCCAGCGTCCACTCCCGGGCCGGCGATTCGTGCATGGCGACGATGGCATTGCGCAGGCGCGGATGCGACAGCCCCGACAGCAGGCCGCCGCGCACCTCGCCGCTCTCCATCAGGTGCCGCAGCAGCTGGATCATCACCACCTCGAACAGCCGGTCGACCATCGCCTGGCGGCCGCAGCGCCGCTCGAATGCCTCCTCGAACAGCAGCGCCAGGACCGGTTCGGCGCCCTGCAGCGCCGCCAGCGGCATGCAGGCGAACGCCGGCAGCGCGGCGGCGACCGGATTCTGCACGCCGCCCTCGAAGCGCAGGTTGGCGCAGGCCATGTCCGCGCCGCGCTCCGGGTCGGTGCTGAACCGGTGCGCCAGCGGGCGCGGGTACAGCAGCAGGCTCGGCTCCCCGACCTGCACCGTGCTCCCGGCATGCGAGACCTCCACCGGCCCGCGCTGGACCAGGTGCAGCTGGCCGAACCCGTCATCGCCATCCAGGGCGTTGATCCCGCACAGCGGGCCGGCGTGGAACACCTGCGCACTGACCGGGAACCGTTCCAGCAGCACCGCGAGCCGATCGACCATCTCGTACTCCAGATCAAGTTTTCAGGATTTCATGTAACAAATCGTAGCAGCGGCCGGCGCAAAGTACCCCTGCCCGAACGGCATCGACCCCCGACCCCAGGAATCCCGCCATGTCCATCGAAAAGGTTCTCTACACCGCCACTGCCACCGCCACCGGCGGCCGCGAAGGCCAGGCCACCTCCTCCGACGGCCTGCTGGCCGTGAAGCTGTCCACCCCGCGTGAGCTGGGCGGTGCCGGCGGCGACGGCACCAATCCGGAACAGTTGTTCGCCGCCGGCTACTCGGCCTGCTTCCTCGGCGCGCTGAAGTTCGTCGCCGGCAGGCAGAAGCTGGCCCTGCCCGCCGACACCTCGATCACCGGCAAGGTCGGCATCGGCCAGATCCCCACCGGCTTCGGCATCGAGGTCGAACTGACCATCGCCGTGCCCGGCCTGCCGCGCGAGCAGGTGCAGGCCCTGGTCGAACAGGCCCACATCGTCTGCCCGTACTCCAACGCCACCCGCGGCAACATCGACGTCTCGCTCGTCGTCGCCTGAGTTCCCTTCCCCCACCCTCGCTCAAGGAAGAAAGACCATGAACGCCATCACTCGCACCTTCGCCGCCAGCCTGCTGGCCATCGCCACCCAGGCCGGCACCGACGCCCAGGCCGCTCCGGCCAACGCCGCCGCCCAGGCCGCCCGTGCCAGCGCCCAGGGCAGCTACGTCACCACCGCCGACGGCGTGCAGCTCTACTACAAGGACTGGGGTCCGAAGGACGGTCCGGTCGTCACCTTCAGCCACGGCTGGCCGCTGAACTCGGACAGCTGGGAATCGCAGATGCTGTTCCTGGCCGACAAGGGCTACCGCGTGGTCGCCCATGACCGCCGCGGCCACGGCCGCTCCAGCCAGCCCTGGGAAGGCAACGACATGGACCACTACGCCGACGACCTGGCCGCGGTGATCCAGGCGCTGGACCTGAAGGACGTGACCCTGGTGGGCTTCTCCACCGGCGGCGGCGAAGTGGCGCGCTACATCGGCCGCCACGGCACCGCGCGGGTGAAGAAGGCCGTGCTGGTCGCCGCGGTGCCGCCGTTGATGCTCAAGACCGCCGACAACCCCGGCGGCCTGCCGCTCGAGGTGTTCGACGGCCTGCGCAAGGCCTCGCTGGACAACCGCTCGCAGCTGTACCTGGACATCGCCTCGGGACCGTTCTTCGGCTTCAACCGGCCCGGTGCCCAGCCCTCGCAGGGCCTGATCCAGTCCTTCTGGGTGCAGGGCATGCAGGCCGGGCACAAGAACACCTACGACTCCATCGCCGCGTTCTCGGCCACCGACTTCCGCCAGGACCTGGCCAGGTTCGACGTGCCGACCCTGGTCGTCCACGGCGACGACGACCAGATCGTGCCGATCGACGCCTCGGCACGCGCCTCGGCCGCGCTGGTGAAGGACGCGAAACTGATCGTCTACCCCGGTGCGCCCCATGGCTTGGCCGACACCCACAAGGACCGGCTCAACCAGGACCTGCTGGACTTCCTGCAGGAGTGAAGCGGACACGGGCACGGCCGCAGGCTGTGCCGGGAACGGAGAACGGCCGCTGCAACGCGGCCGTTCTCCTGTTTCCTTGTGGCCGGCCCCGATGAGCGGCGGCGCCTGTGCAGCACTGTGGATCCGGAGTCCGCGTCATGCACACACTCCGGTCCTCGTCATCGTCGGAAGTTTCGTCGGGTTATCCACCTCTCTGCTCCTGTCCATGCGCGGCATCGCACATGGGCTTGTCGAGCAGCAAGCCCGCAGTGCGTCCCATCCGCGGGCGATGGTTGCACGAATGACCGGGGCACGGCGGCGATGGCATGCTGCGCAGCCCCTTCATGGACGAATCCATGCCCATATCTTCTGCCCTCTTCCTGCTGCTCCTGGCGGCCTCGCCCGTACAGGTGGATGCCGCTCCCGGACGACCTTCCGATCCCGTCGAGGCTTGCCGTGGGTGGATCGAAGGCCGGGCCTGGACCAGCCAGGAAGACGATCCGCAGACCCGGATACTTTCCCCGGAGGTGGCCTGCTTCGATGGAGTGGTCGCGACCGGTTCGCTGGATGTCCTCCATGGCTGGATCGATGCGACCGGGACGGCAGCGCCGCCAGTGCTGGTCGTGCGTTCGCGGGGCGGGGATTCGGAGATTGCGTTGGGCCTGGCCGAGAAGCTGCAGGCACGGGACGCCAGCGTGCACGTGGTCGGGGTCTGCGCATCGGCGTGCGCCAATTACTTCTATGCCGGCGTGCGCGATCGCCATGTCCAGGATGCGTCGCTGGTGCTCTTCCATGGCGGCTTTTCCGACGGCAACCGGGCGCGGGCGCGGGCCACGCTGGAGGCCTACCTGAGCGGACCGCAGGGTGGGACCGTGCCGGATCCCGAAGCCAACCGCCAGGCGATCCGTCGGTCGCTGGATGCGTTGCAGGCGCACCAGGATGCGCTCTATCGGCGGGTCGAGGTCGATCCGCGCATCGTGCACGGGTTCGACGAACTCGATGCGGCCGCACTCGATGAACCGCGATGCGGTGGACCCTCCCAGGCGCCACGCCATTTCCTCTACTTCGACGATGCGCAGATGGGGCGGCTGGGCATCGCCCCGGTGTCCGGGCGAACGGAGCAGGATCCGCAGCGGGTCAATGCGTCCATCGCCGCCCTGGGTGCCGGGTTCATCGCCTGTCTCGCGCCGGAAGCCGAATTCGCCGGGACCGGACCGCAGAAGGAGGGGTGATCCCGCCGGGCGATGGCGGGGTACGGCGCCAGGCGGGCGCCAGGGCGGGACCCAAACGCGACGCAGGACGAAAGGTCATGTTTTCAGGATTATTCGATCCATTTCGTCCTGAGCGGGACCGTATCGTGGTCACCACTGGCCGACCGGCCAGCTACCCCCAGACCGGAAGGAGATCCGCCATGAAGTCGTTCAAGTCCCTCGCCCTGGCCTCTGCCGTTGCCACCGCCACTGCCACCGGCGCCTTCGCTGCCGACGCCCCGGCGGCCGAGGCCGCCGGCCGGAACACCACCGTCATCCTGGTCCACGGCGCCTTCGCCGAATCCGCCAGCTGGAACGGCGTCGTGCCGCGCCTGGCCGCCCGCGGCTACACCGTGGTCGCCGCGGCCAATCCCCTGCGCAGCGTGGCCGGCGATGCCGAGGTGGTCGATGGCCTGGTCGAACGCGCGCCCGGTCCGGTGGTGCTGGTCGGCCACTCCTACGGCGGCGCGGTGATCTCCAACGTCCAGGCCAATCCGAAGATCAAGGCGCTGGTCTACGTGGCGGCCTTCGCCCCCGAGCAGGGCGAAACGGTGCTGGACCTGACCGGCCGCTTCCCGGGCAGCACCCTGCCCGGCACCCTGGCCGAGCCGGTGCAGCGCGCCGGGGGCGGCGAAGACCTGTACATCCGCCAGGACGCGTTCTGGCAACAGTTCGCAAGCGACGTCCCCGAGGCCGAGGCGGCGGTGATGGCTTCGACCCAGCGCCCGGTCGCCAAGGCCGCGCTGACCGAAGCCAGCGGCCAGCCGCGCTGGAAGGACATCCCGTCGTGGTTCGTCTACGGCGACGCCGACAGGAACATCCCGGCCGAGGCGCTGCAGTACATGGCCGACCGCGCCGGCTCGCGCGGCACGGTGGTGATCCCGGGCGCCTCGCACGTGGTGATGACCTCGCAGCCGCAGGAAGTGGCCGCACTGATCGACCAGGCCGCGCAGGCGACCACGCGATAAGCGGCGACAGCATGTCGCGACGCGGACGCGGCGGGCCGGAAGGTCCGCCGCGTCCATCCATTGGGCTTGGGACCAGGCGATGCGATGTCCCGGCATCCCCTGCTCCGGGTCATTGGGGGCAGGACACTGTCACCGGCGAGGTTGGCACCACCGGCTGAAGATCTCAGGCCGCTGCCGCCTGGCGGCGCAGGATGAATTCCAGATCGCGCACCCGGCCGACCGGAAATTCGTAGGTGCCGACCTTTCCGAACCCGTGCCGCGCATAGAACCGCTGCGCCCCGAGGTTCTCCGACCACACCCCGACCCACAGCGTGCGCGGGCCGTCGCGCAGCAGCCAGCGTTCGGCCGCGTCGAACAGGCGCCCGCCCCAACCGCCGTTCTGATGCGAGGCCAGCACGTACAGGCGCTTCAGTTCGCCATCGCCCGGCCGCACGTCGGCGTGCGGCAAGCCGCACGGCCCGGCCGCGGCGTGACCCACGACCAGGCCATCGTCCTCCAGCAGCCACACCGCATAGCCCGGGTGCGACAGGATCACCGCCTGCTTCTCTACCGCATAGGCATCGCGCAGGAAGAGCGCCAGGTCCTCCGCCGGATACAGGTGGCCAAAGGTCTCGGTGAAGGTGCGCGCGGCCAGCTGCGAAAGTGTGGCGGCGTCATCTGCGGTAGCGCGGCGGATGGCGAGGGTCATGGGGGAGAAGGTGCCGTGCACGGATCGGCTCCGGTGACCGGGGACGAGAACCGATGGCCGCGGCGGCTTCAGCTCTTGCTTTCCGCCCTCACCTGGACATGCACCTCGGCCAGTTGCCCGTCCGGGATCGGCGAGGGCGCGCCGGTCATCAGGCACTGGGCGGTGGTGGTCTTCGGGAACGGAATCACGTCGCGGATCGACTCGGTGCCGGCCATCAGCGCGGCGATGCGGTCGATGCCGAAGGCGATGCCGCCGTGCGGCGGCGCGCCGTAGTTCAGCGCGTCGAGCAGGAAGCCGAACTTGGCCCGCGCTTCCTCCTCGCCGATGCCGAGCAGCTCGAACACCGCGCTCTGCATCTCCGGGCGGTGGATGCGGATCGAGCCGCCACCGATTTCATTCCCGTTGAGCACCATGTCGTAGCCGCGCGACACCGCGGTGCGCGCATTGGCGCGCAGGTCGGCGATGTCGTCCACCGCCGGCGCGGTGAACGGATGGTGCAGGGCCACGTAGCGCTGCGCCTCCTCGTCCCACTCGAACATCGGGAAGTCGGTGACCCAGAGCGGCTTCCAGCCGTCCTGCACCAGGCCGAAGTCCTTGCCGGCCTTCAGCCGCAGCGCGCCCATGAAGTCGGAGACCTTGTTGTAGCCGCCGGCGCCGAAGAACACGATGTCGCCGTTGCCGGCGCCCACGTGGGCGATGAGCGCGGCGAACGCGGCCTCGTCGAAGAACTTGGCAATCGGCGAACTGACCGCGCCGGCCTCGTCGATCTTGATGTAGGCCAGGCCCTTGGCGCCGTACTTGGCCGCGTGCGCGGCGTACTCGTCGATCTGCTTGCGCGACAGCGATGCACCACCGGGGATGCGCAGCGCGGCCACGCGGCCGTCCGGGTCGCCGGCGGCGGCGGAGAACACGGCGAAGCCGCTGTCCTTGACCAGGTCGGCCACGTCGACCAGTTCCAGGCCGATGCGCAGGTCCGGCTTGTCCGAGCCGTAGCGGCGCATCGCCTCGGCCCAGGTCATGCGCGGGAACTGCGCGTCCAGATCCACGTCCACCACTTCCCTGAACACCGCGCGGACCATCGCCTCCACGTAGTCCTGCACGTCGCGCTCGCGCACGAACGCGAACTCCATGTCCAGCTGGGTGAACTCCAGCTGGCGGTCGGCGCGCAGGGCCTCGTCGCGGAAGCAGCGCGCGATCTGGTAGTAGCGGTCGAAGCCGGCCACCATCAGGATCTGCTTGAACAGCTGCGGGCTCTGCGGCAGCGCGTAGAACTCGCCGGCGTGCATGCGCGCCGGGACCAGGAAGTCGCGCGCGCCCTCGGGCGTGGCCTTGGTCAGGATCGGGGTCTCGATGTCCTGGAAGCCGTCCGCGTCCAGGTGCCGGCGCAACGCCTGCACCAGCCGGATCCGGGTGCGCTGCATGCGCTGCATCTCCGGGCGGCGCAAGTCGAGATACCGGTACCTCAGGCGGGTTTCCTCGCCCGGGTTCTCGTGCGCGTGGAACGGCAGCGGCGCGGCCTTGCTGAGCACGGTGATGCGGGTGGCGATCACCTCGACCTTGCCGGTCGGGATCTTCTCGTTGACCGCCTGGCGCGCGCGGACCACGCCCTCGACCTGCAGCACGTCCTCGTAACCCAGCGATGCGGCCACCGCGAACACCTCGGCATTCGTGCTTCCCGGAGAGCCGGGCTCGACCGTGACCTGGACGATGCCCTCGTGGTCGCGCAGGTCGACGAAGCAGACGCCGCCGAGATTGCGGGCCACGTCGGTCCAGCCGGCGAGGGTGATGGTCTGGCCGATCAGGGTCTCGTCGACCAGGCCGCAGTAGTGGGTACGCATGGAAACTCCGCAAGGATCGCACCGCCCGGGGCCCGGGCGGACAGCCGCGAATTTTAACCCGCTGCCACCGCGCTGCGGCGCGGCGACGGCACCCTGCGACCCTCCCGCCGCGCCCCTCGCGGCGGTCGCGCGAACATCCCGTTCAGGAAGGAAAAGGCAGGTTTGCGCCCGGACCCACGACGGCGGAGGCGGCTCTTGATGGCGGATCGGCGGCAGGAAGGCACCCGCACGGCGGGACTCGACCACGCGCGCGGAAGCGGCACGGCATGAGCCTGCCCGCGCTGCTGCTCCCGCCCAGCCTGCTCCTGCTGCTGGCGCTGCTGCTGGCCTCCCGGCGCTGGGCATGGGCCAAGGCCGCGCTGCTGAGCGCGCTGCTGCTGGCGCTGAGCGCCTGGTGGCTGATCGACCAGCTCAGCGGCGACGGCTTCAACGCCGCCACCGTCTACCACCTGCGCAGCGGCATGGACGGCGCCGGGATCGGCGACTTCGCCCGGCCGATCCTGGGGTTCCTCGTCCTCGCCCTGCTCTCGCTGTCGCCGTTGCTGCTGGTGCGCCGGTGCCGCGAACACCGGCGCGGCGGCGTGGCGTTCGCCGGCTTCATGGCCGCATTCGCCGCCGCGGTGCTGAGCAGTCCGCTGACCGGCGACGCGCTGCGCCTGTACCAGCAATCGCGCCCGGTCGACAGCGACCAGGTCGCGTCCGAATACACGGTGCCGGACAAGCCGCTGCGGCAGCGCAGGAACATCGTCTGGATCTACGGCGAGAGCCTGGAGCGCACCTACCTGGACCCGCGGGCCTTCCCCGGCCTGATGCCGAACCTGGCGCGGCTGGCCGGCGAGGGCCTGGACTTCCGCGGCGTCGCCTCGGCCGAAGGCAGCGGCTGGACCATCGCCGGGCTGGTGTCTTCGCTATGCGGCGTGCCGCTGACCACCGCGCGCGGCGACGAGAACAGCATGGGCCGGATGGACGACTTCCTGCCCGGCGCGCACTGCCTGAGCGACTACCTCAAGCAGCAGGGCTACGCGCTGCATTTCAGCGGCGGTGCCGACGCCGCTTTCGCCGCCAAGGGCAAATTCCTCGCCAGCCACGGCTTCGACACGGTCAAGGAACAGCGCTACTACCGCGAACGCGGCGTGGCCAGGAAGCATTTCTCCAACTGGGGCCTGCACGACGACGTGCTGCTCGACGACGTGTTCGACGACTTCATGCAACTGTCCGCCGCCGGGCGGCCGTTCATGCTGACTGCGCTGACGATGGACACCCACCACCCGGCCGGGCACCTGCCGGTGGCCTGCCGCGGCATCCGCTACGACAGCGAGTACGGCGACATCGGCCTGCTGCGCGCGCTGGCCTGCAGCGACCGGCTGATCTCGCGCCTGGTAGAGCGGATCCGCGCCAGCCCGCATGCCGACGACACGCTGATCGTGGTCGCCTCCGACCACCTGGCCATGCCCAACGACCTCAACCACGTGCTGGCCCGCCTGCCGCGCGAGAACCTGCTGCTGTACCTCGGCAGCGGCCTGCCGCCGCAGCAGGTGGCCAGCGCCGGCACCACCCTGGATTCGGGCGCGACCCTGCTGCAGCTGCTCGACCCCGACCTGGGCGAGCTCGGCTTCGGCCGCTCGCTGCTGGCGCCGCCGCCGCGGCCCTCGGCCAGCGCCGCACTGGCCGGGGACGGCACGCGCTTTCCACTGTACCTGGGCTTCGCCCGGCAACTGTGGACCGGCACCGAGACCCGCACCCTGCGCATCGACGACGACCGGGTCGTGGCCGGTGTGCAGCGGATCCGGCCGCCGGTGATGCTCGAGTACGACAGCGGCTGGAACATCACCTCGATCGTGCTGGAGGACGCGCCGCGCCAGTTCGCCAACCGCGACCCGGACAACATCCTGGCCTACGTCGACCGCTGCACCGCGTTCATCGACGATCCGTCCAACGGCGAGTGGTGCGCGCTGGTGGTGGACCGCAGCAACGGCGTCAAGCTGTACCCGGACTGGCAGCTGCAGCAGGGCATCCAGGTCGACGCGCCGCTGGAAGCCAGCGCCGACGCGCGGCCGCGGCCGCGCCGCGCGCTGACCCTCAGCCGGCAGACGCGGCCGATCGCCCCGGGCCAGTACCAGGTGCGGCTGCGCACCCGCGGCCTGCCCGGCCAGTCGTTCTGGGTGGACGCAGTCTCCGACGACGGCAAGGTGGTCCGCGCCCGCGAATGGGTCCAGGTCGGACCGGGCGGGCAGATCCGCCTGCCGCTGTGGCTGGATTCGCCGGTGGATCAGCTGGTGATCCGCGCCTGGCTGGACTACACCGAGGTGATGGAAGTGGAGCGGATCGCGCTGGTGCCCGCGCCGGAAGACATCCCCTCCTGAGGCCGGCCGCACCGGCGAACGCCACGCACGGGGCATCGGCACCCGGCGGACGCGGAGGGCTGGCGCCGGCGGCGGCGAACGCGGGAAGCGGTGTGCGGCGGCGGTGGGTCGGCATTAAGCCCGCCCGTGGATAAATTCGCCCAACCACTACGATCCGCGTGGCGCCTGCCAAGGAGATGGTCATGATCCGTTCCCTGTCCGCCGCGTGCCTGGCCCTGGGCCTGGCGTTCGTGGCCGCCGCCCTGCCCATCCCCGCCGCCGCCCAGTCCGCCGCCGCGTACGCGCCGGAGAACCTGCGCCAGCTGTCGCTGCCGGACCGGGTCCGGGTGATCGAGCGCGAGTACGCCGACCAGTCCCGCGGCCGCCCGATCCCGGATGACCAGCTGGAGTTCTACCTGGCCCAGATCGACTCCGGCTGGGGCTTCAGCCGGATCAGGCAGGACATCGCGACCTCGCTGCGCAGCGGCGGCGGCCTGCGGCCCGGGGGCGGCGGCTGGACCGGCTCGAACTGGAGCGGCCAGACCCTGATCTGCTCCAGCAACGACCGCCGCCGGCGCGAATGCCGCACCCCGTTCAATGGCCGCCCGGTGCTGGTGGAGAACATCTCAGGCACCCGCTGCGTGGAGGGCGTCAACTTCGGCGGCGGTGGCGGGGCGATGTGGGTGGACCAGGGCTGCCGCGGGCGCTTCGCGGAGGGTCGCGGCGGCTGGCAGGGCGGCAGCGGCCAGACCGTGCGCTGCGAGAGCCAGAACAACCGCGAGCGGACCTGCGGCACGAATTTCCGCGGTCGCATCGTGCTGGTCCGGCAGCTGTCCAGCAGCCGCTGTGTCGAAGGCCAGAGCTGGGGCCAGCGCGGCAGCTCGATCTGGGTGCGCAACGGCTGCCGCGGCGAGTTCGCCGAGGGTCGCGGCGGCGGCTGGGGCGGATCGAACCCGGGCTATACGGTGACCTGCAGCAGCGAGAACAACCGCCACCGCAACTGCGCCTGGGACCGCCGCCAGGGCCGCCCGGTGGTGGTCGAGAACCTCTCCGGCACCCGCTGCCAGGAAGGCCGCAACTGGGGCTGGGACGGTGGCAACACGATCTGGGTCAACGGCGGCTGCCGCGCCCGCTTCGGCGCGCGCTGACGCCCCTTGTAGGAGCTGACTTCAGTCGGCGACACGGGCGTCAGAATCATGAGGGTGTCGCCTGGGCCGACGGCGCCGCGTCGCCGGCTGAACCCGGCTCCTACACAGGAGCAACCGCGCGACCCTGGCGCTCCCCGGCGCCCCTGCCCTCCTTGTAGGAGCTGACTTCAGTCGGCGACACGAGCGTCGGAATCACGAGGGCGTCGCCTGGGCCGACGACGTCGCGTCGCCGGCTGAACCCGGCTCCTACACAGGAGCAACCGCGCGACCCTGGCGCTCCCTGGCGCCTCTGCTCTCCTTGTAGGAGCTGACTTCAGTCGGCGACACGAGCGTCGAAATCATGAGGGTGTCGCCTGGGCCAACAGCGTCGCGTCGCCGGCTGAACCCGGCTCCTACACAGGAGCAACCGCGCAACCCTCGCGCTCCCCGGCGCCCCTGCTCTCCTTGTAGGAGCTGACTTCAGTCGGCGACACGGGCGTCGGAATCAAGGGGGCGTCGCCTGGGCCGACAGCGCCGCGTCGCCGGCTGAACCCGGCTCCTACACAGGAGCAACCGCGCAACCCTGGCGCTCCCCGGCGCCCCTGCTCTCCTTGTAGGAGCTGACTTCAGTCGGCGACACGGGCGTCGGAATCACGAGGGCGTCGCCTGGGCCGACGGCGCCGCGTCGCCGGCTGAACCCGGCTCCTACACAGGAGCAACCGCGCGACCCTTGCGCTCCCCGGCGCCCCTGCTCTCCTTGTAGGAGCTGACTTCAGTCGGCGACACGGGCGTCGGGATCACGGGGGCGTCGCCTGGGCCGACGGCGTCGAGTCGCGGGCAAGCCCGGCTCCTACAGAGCGCGAGGCGGCTCAGCCGCCTTCCGCGCCCCACGGCGCCGGCGGCAGCGGTACCGGCGTGGCCAGGTCGAACTCGACCTGGAACAGCCGCCCGTCCGGGCGCGCCAGTTCGTACAGGAAGCGCTGGCCCGGCTCGATCTCCATCGCCCAGGTGTTGACCACCGAGGCATTCAGCCCCTCGCGCTCGAACGTCGCCACCGACTCGGCATCCACCGGGAATTCCTGGCGCTGCGCGGTGCCGGCGGCGGCCGTGTCGCCGCCATACATCGTCACCGCATCGGGACTGCCGTCCTCGTGGCGGTGGTCGTGCTTCAGGCGCAGGCCGGTAGCGGTGCGGGTCAGCACCCAGGTGCGCGAATGGTCGTCGCCGACGTGGAACGGGATGCGGATCTCGTCCGCCGGCGTATCGCAGCCGCGCACGTGCATGACCAGCGCCTTGCCCTCGAACGGGTCCGGGGTGGTGGAGGCGGGACGGTTGGCGAGGATGCGCCCGGCGTAGGCCTGCCCGCAGTGGCCGGCGATGGCGGCCAGGAAGGCATCGGCCGGCGCCGGTGCGGCGGCGGGATCGGGGTCGGTGGTGACGGGGACCGGGTCGCCGGCGGGCGTGCAGGCGGCCAGGAACAGGAGGGGGATCAGGCGCAGGGCATGGATAGTCATGCCTGCACCGTACCCGCCGCACGCGGCGGACGGCAAGCGCCCGCGGTCGGCGCGACCTGCGGTTTCAGGCCGCGGGCGTGGCCGGCTTGGCTGCCGGCGTACTGGTTTCGGACTTGGCTTCGCTCTTGGCCGGGGCGGCGGCCGGGGCAGCGGCCGGAGTCGCGCCCGCGTCCGGAGCAGCCTTGGCCGCGCCCTCGCCGCCGTCGGCCAGGTTGCGCTTGCGGTCGCCGTCCTTCTTGAAGTCGGTCTCGTACCAGCCGCTGCCGGCCAGGCGGAACGACGGCGCGGTCAGCTGGCGGCGGACGCCGCCGGCCGCCCCGCACGACGGGCAGGTCTCGGGGTCGGCATCGGAGAGCTTCTGCAGGCGGTCGAAACTGTGGCCGCAGTCGGCGCACTGGAAGGCGTAGATCGGCATGGCAGGGTGGGGTCGTTGGCAATCGGAGGGCCGCGACGGCGGCCGCGGATGAAGGCAAAGGCAGGGCAGGAGCAACCGCAGGAGCACTCCTCCCCACCCTCCCCTGCGCCTGCGGCGAAAGGGAGGGAGCGAAAAACACGAGAAGCCCGAGGGCTTCGTCGCGAATTTTAGGGCATCGCCCGCCGATTCAAGCCCAGGCGGCGTGCGGGCGCCTTGGTTGGCGGGCAAGGCGCGGACGGTTCAGTCCGCCTCCTCCAGCAGCCCCAGCCAGGCCTGTTCGGCCTGTTCCAGGCGCTGCGCGGCGGCCTCGCGCTCGCGGCCTAGCGTGGCCAGGCGACCGGGATCGGCCACGTGCCCGGAGTCGGCCAACCGGCGGTCCAGTTCGGCGACCTCGGCTTCCAGCTCGGCCACCCGCTTCTCGGCCGCGACCAGTTTCATCGGGTTGACGGGCTTTCTCGCTGTGGCCGGCTTCGCGGGCTCAGCCACCGCCGCGGCCACCGGCGTCGGCGCCGCCTCGGCCATGCGCTGCTTCGTCCCCTGCGCGGCCGGACGGCTGCGCAGCCAGGCCGCGTACTGGTCCAGGTCGCCGTCGAACGGCTCGACCGCGCCATCGGCCACGCGCCAGAAGCTGTCGCAGACCAGGCCGATCAGGTGGCGGTCGTGGCTGACCATCACGATCGCGCCGTCGAAGTCGGCCAGCGCCTCGGCCAGCGCCTCGCGCATCTCCAGGTCCAGGTGGTTGGTCGGCTCGTCCAGCAGCAGCACGTTGGGCTGCTGCCAGGCGATCAGCGCCAGTGCCAGGCGCGCGCGCTCGCCGCCGGAGAAGCCGTCGACGATCTCGAAGGCGCGGTCGCCCGGGAAGTTCCACTTGCCGAGGAAGTCGCGGAACGCCTGGGTGGGCGAATCCGGCGACAGTTCGCGGAAATGGTCGATCGGCGACTGGCCCTCGTGCAGCGATTCGACCGTGTGCTGGGCGAAGTAGCCGATGCGCAGGTCCGGGTGCGCACTGCGCTCGCCGGCCAGCACCGGCAGATCGCCGACCAGGGTCCGCACCAGGGTGGTCTTGCCGGCGCCGTTGGGACCGAGCAGGCCGATGCGGTCGCCGGCCTCCAGGCCGAAACCGACCTCATGCAGGATCACCGCGTCCTGGCCGTAGCCGGCCTCGACGTGGTTGAGCCGGATCAGCGAATGCGGCAGCCGCTGCGGCGGCGCGAACTCGATCCGGAACTCGCGCTCGGCGCGCACCGCCTCGGTGCCCGACAGCTTGGCCAGCCGCTTCATCCGCGACTGCGCCTGCTTGGCCTTGGACGCCTTGGCCTTGAAGCGGTCGATGAAGCTCTGCAGGTGGGCGCGCTCGGCCTGCTCCTTCTCGTGCGCGATCTGCTGCTGGCGCAGCTGCTCGGCGCGCTGGCGCTCGAAGTCGGTGTAGCCGCCCACATACAGCTTCGCGTTGCCGCCATGCAGGTGCAGGGTGTGGGTGGCGACGTTGTCCAGGAACTCGCGGTCGTGCGAGATCAGCAGCAGCGTGCCGGGGTACTTGAGCAGCCACTGCTCCAGCCAGTAGACCGCGTCCAGGTCCAGGTGGTTGGTCGGCTCGTCCAGCAGCAGCAGGTCCGAGGGCATCATCAGCGCGCGGGCCAGGTTCAGGCGCACGCGCCAGCCGCCGGAGAACGACGACACCGGCCGCGAGTGGGTCTCGGCCGGGAAGCCCAGGCCGTGCAGCAGGCGCCCGGCGCGGGCCTCGGCGTCGTAGCCGTTGAGCTCGGCCAGCTGCTGGTGGGCCGCGGCCACCGCCTCCCAGTCCTCGCGCGCGTTGGCCGCCGCTTCCTCGCGCAGCACCGTGGCGATCGCCTCGTCGCCGCCGAGCACGAAGTCCAGGGCCGGGTCCGGCAACGAGGGGGTTTCCTGCGCGACCGAGGCGATCCGCACCCTGCCGGGCAGGTCGACATCGCCCTTGTCAGCCTCCAGTTCACCGCGGATGGCGGCGAACAGGCTGGACTTGCCGGTGCCGTTGCGGCCGACCACGCCCACCCGGTAGCCGGCGTGCAGGGCCAGGTCGACATTGGACAGCAGCAGCCGCTCGCCGCGGCGCAGGGCGAAATTACGCAGGGAAATCATGGGGAAGGACACAGAAGGAGCGGTTATCAGCAGATGCCGATGCATGCTGCGACGCCATTCTACTGTTAACGAATACTTGACACTGCCCGTCGCACGATTCCTAACGGAAATTTGACAAATGACCGTCCCCGGGGTATCCCCGGGGTTGCTGCGACGCAACACCCACCTATGCCCGGCCCGATGCCGACCCCCGTCCACCCAGGAGTCGCTCCATGATCGCCAAGCCCCACCTGCTCGCCGTCGCCGTTTCCGCCGCACTGACCGCCACCCTGGCCGCGCCCGCCCAGGCGCAGACCGTCCCGCCCACCCCGACCGCCACGGTGCTCGATACGGTGATCGTCACCGGCACCCGGGTCACCGACCGGACCGTGGCCGAATCGGCCTCGCCGATCGACATCATCACCGGCGAGGCGCTGCAGGCCACCGGCACCACCGAGCTGGCGACGGCGCTGGCGCGGGCGATCCCCTCGCTGAACTTCCCGCGCCCGGCGATCAACGACGGCACCGACGCGGCGCGCCCGGCGCAGCTGCGCGGCCTGGCCCCGGACCACACCCTGGTGCTGGTCAACGGCAAGCGCTACCACCCCGGCGCCCTGGTCAACGTCAACGGCAGCCAGGGCCGCAGCTCCTCGCCGGTGGACCTGAACTCGATCCCGGTCGCGGCGATCGAGCGGGTGGAAGTGCTGCGCGATGGCGCCTCGGCACAGTACGGCTCCGACGCCATCGCCGGCGTGGTCAACATCGTGCTCAAGGGCGCCGACAGCGGCGGCCGGCTCAGCGCCAACTACGGCCAGTTCAGCGCCGGCGACGGCGCCCAGTACCAGCTGCAGGGCGATGTCGGGCTCAGGCTCGGCGCCGAAGGCAGCCTGCACCTGGCAGCGCAGACCGGCCACCAGGACCAGAGCGACCGCGCCCGCCCCTACATCGGCACGCCCAGTGCGACCAGCCCGCCGCTGGGCCGGGTGGTGCAGCGCCTGGGCGACCCGGAGATCGACAACCACTCGCTGGCCTACAACGCCGAATACCCGGTCGAGGACTACCTGAGCTTCTATTCCTTCGGCGTGTACACCAAGCGCGAGACGCTCTCCAACGGCTTCTTCCGCCCGGGCGGCGACAGCCGCAACATCCCGGCGATCTATCCGGACGGCTTCCTGCCGCAGATCTTCAACACCGCCGACGACATCAGCGTCACCGCCGGTTTCCACGCCACCACCGCCGGCGAGACCGACGTCGACTTCAGCTACACCTACGGCTCCAGCGAGCTGGCCTTCGACATCCGCAACACGCTCAACCGCAGCCTCGGCCCGACCTCGCCCACCGCGTTCTACGCCGGCCAGCTCGAGCTGGTCCAGCACGTGCTCAACCTGGACTTCAACAAGGCGCTGGACTGGGGCCTGGCCTACCCGGTCACCCTGTCCTACGGCGCGGAATGGCGTGGCGAGGAGTACACCATCAGCCCCGGCGAGCCCGGCTCCTGGATCAACGGCGGCGTGCTGCTGCCCGACGGCGCCCCGGCCCCCTCCGGCGCGCAGGTGTTCCCCGGCTTCCGCCCGTCCGACAGCGGCAGCTTCGACCGCCATTCGCTCTCCTACTACGTCGGCCTGGAGGGTGACGTCACCGAGCGGCTGAGCCTGGGCGTGGCCGCGCGCTACGAGGACTACAGCGACTTCGGCAGCGAGACCACCGGCAAGCTCAGCGCGCGCTACGCCTTCAGCGACGCGGTCGCGCTGCGCGCCACCGCTTCCACCGGCTTCCACGCGCCCTCGCTGCAGCAGCAGTACTACCAGACCACCTCGACCAACTTCATCGGCGGCATCCCGTTCGACCTGGTCACCTTCCGGGTGACCAACCCGGCCGGCATCGCCCTGGGCGCCGAGCCGCTGAAGGCCGAGACCTCCGAGAACTTCTCGCTGGGCCTGGTGCTGACCCCGGTCGAGAACCTGTACGTGACCATCGACGGCTACCACATCAAGGTCAAGGACCGGATCACCCTGTCGGAGAACCTGACCAGCACCGCGGTGCGGACCTGGCTCAACAACAACGGCTTCCCGGACGTGGCCGGCGGCCGCTACTTCACCAACGCGCTGGACACCACCACCCGCGGCGTGGACCTGGTCGGCACCTATACCTGGCAGCTGGCCGCCAGCAAGCTCGACTTCACCCTGGGCTACAACTACAACAAGACCGAGATCGACCGGGTCGCGCCGAACCCGCCGGCACTGGAGGCGATCGACCCGACCGCGCTGCGCTTCGGGCGGGTCGAGCTGGGCCGCTTCGAGGTCGGCTACCCGCGCGACAAGTTCCTGCTCAGCGGCGCTTGGGAGAACGACGCCTGGCGCCTGAGCGCGACCACCTCGCGCTACGGCGAGTTCACGATCCGCAACGCCAACCCCGCGCTCGACCAGACCTTCGATCCGAAGTGGCTGCTCGACCTGTCGGCGAGCTTCAGGACCGGCAGCTGGGAGTTCACCCTGGGCGGCGACAACGTGCTCAACGAGTACCCGGACGAGCTGATCTTCGCCAACTCCAACGCCGGCCAGTTGCCGTTCCCGACCCAGAACCCGTTCGGCTTCAACGGCGCCTACGTCTACCTGCGGGCCGACTACCGCTGGTGACGGCGGCGGCACAGGCGACACCCTCGTGGTCCCGACGCCCGTGTCGCCGACTGAAGTCAGCTCCTACAGGAGAGCGGCCGCGCTGCGGCTGTTGTAGGAGCCGGGTTCAGCCGGCGACCCGACGCCGTCGGCCCAGGCGACGCCCTCGTGGTCCCGACGCCCCTGTCGCCGACTGAAGTCAGCTCCTACAGGAGAGCGGCCGCGCCGTGGCTGTTGTAGGAGCCGGGTTCAGCCGGCGACCCGACGCCGCTGGCCCAGGCGACGCCCTCGTGGTCCAGACGCCCGTGTCGCCGACTGAAGTCAGCTCCTACAGGAGAGCGGCCGCGCTGCGGCTGTTGTAGGAGCCGGGTTCAGCCGGCGACCCGGCGCCGTCGGCCCAGGCGACGCCCCGTATTCCCGACGCCCGTGTCGCCAGCAAGCTGGGCTCCTGCAGGAGAGACGGAGCGAGGCTGCCACGGGACCCCGCGCCATCGCGCGCGCGGATGGCGCATCGCACCGCCGCGGCCCGTTTGCCGAAAACGCACCGTGTCGGTGAAACTGGCGGTTCCCCCGCCACCGCCGCCCCGATGCCCCACGACACCAGCCTGATCGACATCGTCGCGGTTGGCTTCGGCCTGGCCTTCGTGCTGGGCGCGATCGCCAACAAGCTGCGCCTGTCGCCGCTGGTGGGCTACCTGCTGGCCGGCGTGGCGGTCGGCCCGTTCACCCCCGGCTTCGTCGCCGACCAGGAGATCGCCAACCAGCTGTCCGAGATCGGCGTGATGCTGCTGATGTTCGGCGTCGGCCTGCACTTCTCGCTGGACGACCTGCTGGAGGTGAAGTGGATCGCCATCCCCGGCGCGGTGGTGCAGATCGCGGTGGCCACGCTGCTGGGCATGAGCCTGGCCTGGGCGATGGGCTGGCCGGCGCTGCACGGCTTCGTGTTCGGCCTGGCGCTGTCGGTGGCCAGTACCGTGGTGCTGCTGCGGGCGATGGAGGAACGGCGCCTGATCGACACCCAGCGCGGCCGCATCGCGGTGGGCTGGCTGATCGTCGAGGACCTGGTGATGGTGCTGGCGCTGGTGCTGCTGCCGGCGCTGGGCGGGATGCTGGCCGAAGGCGGCGCGCGCCCGGCCGATACCGGCGTCGGCGCGATCCTGGCCGAACTGGGCTGGACCCTGCTCAAGGTCAGCCTGTTCGTGGCGGTGATGCTGGTGGTCGGCCGCCGGGTGATCCCGTGGACCCTGGAGAAGGTCGCCGGGACCGGCTCGCGCGAGCTGTTCACCCTGTCGGTGCTGGCGATCGCGCTGGGCGTGGCGTTCGGCTCGGCGATGCTGTTCGGCGTGTCGTTCGCGCTGGGCGCGTTCTTCGCCGGCATGCTGCTCAACGAGTCCGAGCTCAGCCACAAGGCCGCCAACGACTCGCTGCCGCTGCGCGACGCGTTCGCGGTGCTGTTCTTCGTCTCGGTCGGCATGCTGTTCGACCCGCGCATCCTGATCCAGCAGCCCTGGCAGGTGCTGGCCACCCTGGCGATCATCCTGGTCGGCAAGTCGGTGGCGGCCTACTGGATCGTGCGCGCGTTCCGCCACCCGACCGACACCGCGCTGACCATCTCGGTGAGCCTGGCGCAGATCGGCGAGTTCTCCTTCATCCTGGCCGGGCTGGGCGTGGCGCTGCAGATCCTGCCGCCGGCCGGGCGCGACCTGATCCTGGCCGGCGCGCTGCTGTCGATCATCGCCAACCCGCTGCTGTTCGCCTGGCTCGACCGCCGCCAGGCGCGCCAGCAGGCGCAGGCGGCGGCGCCGGCGCCGCCGGAACCGCCGCCGGGCCCGGTGCTGGTGCCGGACAACCACGCCATCGTCATCGGCTACGGCCGGGTCGGCAGCGAGCTGGCCGGGGTGCTGCGCGAGCGCGGGGTCAACGTGCTGGTGATCGACAACGACAAGGACCACATCGAGCGCGCGCACGCCGCCGGCTTCCCCGGCATCCGCGGCAACGCCGCGGCCGACCGGGTGCTGGCCGAGGCGCACCCGGAGACGGCCAGCATCGCGATCCTGGCGATCCCGCAGCCGCTGGAGGCCGGCGAGGCGATCGCCAAGCTGCGCGTGCTCAACCCGGCGCTGCCGGTGCTGGCCCGCGCGCACAGCGACGCCGAGGTGCGCCACCTGCTCGCCCACGGCGCCGACGGCGCGGTGATGGCCGAGCGCGAACTGGCCTACTCGCTGGCCGAGATGGTGATGGCGACTCCGGCGTTCCGCTATGCGGGGCGCGAGTTGGCGGTGCCGCCGGTGTAGGAGCCGGGTTCAGCCGGCTGCACGACGCCGTCGGCACAGGCGACGCCCTCGTGGTTCCGATGCCCCTGTCGCCGACTGAAGTCAGCTCCTACAGAAAAGCGGCCGCGTGGCGGCTGTTGTAGGAGCCGGGTTCAGCCGGCGACACAACGCCATCGGCACAGGCGACGCCCTCGTGTTTCCGACGCCCCTGTCGCCGACTGAAGTCAGCTCCTACAGAAGAGCGGCCGCGCGGCGGCTGTTGTAGGAGCCGGGTTCAGCCGGCGACACGACGCCGTCGGCCCAGGCGACGCCCTCATGGTCCCGACGCTCGTGTCGCCGACTGAAGTCAGCTCCTACAGAAGGCGGGCGCGCCGTGGCTGTTGTAGGAGCCGGGTTCAGCCGGCGACACGACGCCGTCGGCACAGGCGACGCCCTCGTGGTTCCGACGCCCGTGTCGCCGGCTGAACCCGGCTCCTGCAGGAAGCACCCGCGTCCTTCACGGTGTCGTGCGCCGGTGGCGGCTTGACTGGCCGGCATGGACCTGAAAAGCGGCTATCCCTTCTGGGCGATCCGGGGCGGCCTGTCGGCGCCGCTGCCGCCATTGGCAGCCGACCTGGACTGCGACGTGGCCGTGATCGGCGGCGGCATCACCGGCGCGCTGATCGCCGACGAGCTGGCCGCGCACGGCCACGCGGTCGCGGTGCTGGAACAGCGCGACATTGGCTGGGGCAGCACCTCGGCCAGCACCGCGCTGCTGCAGTACGAGATCGACACCCACCTGGTCGACCTGGCCAAGCGCTACGGCGAGGCCGACGCGTCGCTGGCCTACCGCGCCTGCGTGGACGCGATCGACTGGCTGCGCGAGCGCGCGGACGGTCTCGACGGCGTGGCGTTCACGCCCTGCCGCAGCCTGTACTACGCCAGCCGCCGCTGGCACGTGCGCGGCATGCGCGAGGAGTTCGAGGCGCGCGCGCGCCACGGCATCGAAGTGGAGTGGTGGGAGCCGGACGACATCGAGGCCGGCTACGGCTTCCGCGCGCCGGCGGCGATCCTCAGCCGCCAGGCCGCCCAGGTCGATCCCTACCGCATGGCGCAGCGGCTGCTGCGCCGCCTGTACCGCAGCGGCGCGGCGGTCCACGACCACGAGCAGGTCGTCGACCTGCGGACGACCTCGCGGCGCGCGCTGCTGCGCACCGCCTCCGGGTTCCAGGTCCGCGCCGGGCACGTGGTGATCGCCTGCGGCTACGAGAGCCAGCGCTGGCTGCGCCAACGGGTCGCCCGCAACCGCAGCAGCTACGCGGTGGTCAGCGATCCGCTGCCGGCACAGGTGCTGGGCGAACTGCTCGGCAGCCTGGCCTGGGAGAGCGCGCGCCCGTACCTGTACCTGCGCACCACGCCGGACCGGCGCCTGCTGGTCGGCGGCGAGGACGACGATATCGACATCCCGGCGCGGCGCGACGCCAAGGTCATGTCCAAGGCGGTGAAGCTGCTGAAGCGGGCGCGCAAGCTGCTGCCGGAACTGCCGCTGCAACCGGCGTTCGCCTGGGCCGGCACCTTCGCCGAGACCGAGGACGGCCTGCCGTGGTTCGGCGCGCATCCGCAGTGGGGGCCGCGGGTGCTGTTCGCGATGGCCTACGGCGGCAACGGCATCACCTACTCGGCGCTGGGCGCGGACCTGCTGCGGGCGACGGTGGAGCGGCGCCTGCATCCGCTGGGGACGCTGTTCTCGTTCGCCCGCCTGTAGGAGCCGGGCTTGCCCGCGACCCGGCGTCGTTGGCCCAGGCGACGCCCTCGTGGTCCCGACGCCCGTGTCGCCGACTGAAGTCAGCTCCTACAGAAGGCGGACGCGCCGCGGCTGTTGTAGGAGCCGGGTTCAGCCGGCGACCCGACGCCGCTGGCCCAGGCGACGCCCTCGCATTCCCGACGCCCGTGTCGCCAGCAAGCTGGGGTCCTACAGAAGAGCCGACGCGGCGGTTGTAGGAGCCGGGCTTGCCCGCGACCCGACGCTACCGGCACAGGCGACACCCTCGTGGTTCCGACGCCCGTGTCGCCGACTGAAGTCAGCTCCTACAGAGAGCGTTAACGGCGCGGCTGTTGTAGGAGCCGGGTTCAGCCGGCGACACGACGCCGCTGGCCCAGGCAACGCCCTCATGATCCCGACGCCCGGGTCGCCAGCAAGCTGGGGTCCTACAGGGGAGGTGCGGGTCGCGGCACGTTCCGTGGGCAATGCACGTGGCAGTGCGCCTACAACGGATCACGGCGGATTCCTACCCGGGCTGACGCAGGCGGTTCAGCGCCATGCGCGGGCGCGACCGCTATCCTTGTCGCATGCAGCAACTCTCCGACCCGCCGCCGCGCATCGCCGATGCCCCGCACGACACCGCGCCGGCGGTGCTGCGCCGGGTGTTCGGCTACGACGCCTTCCGCGGCCAGCAGCAGGCCATCGTCGAACACGTGGCCGGCGGTGGCGACGCGCTGGTGCTGATGCCCACCGGCGGCGGCAAGTCGCTGTGCTACCAGATCCCCTCGCTGCTGCGCGCAGGCACCGGGCTGGTGGTCTCGCCGCTGATCGCGCTGATGCAGGACCAGGTCGAGGCGCTGCGCCAGCTAGGCGTGCGCGCGGCCTACCTCAACTCGACCCTGGATGCCGACGAAGCGCGCCAGGTCGAGCAGAGCCTGCTCGACGGCACCCTCGACCTGCTCTACGTCGCCCCCGAACGCCTGCTCACCCCGCGCTTCCTGTCGCTGCTGGACCGCAGCCGCATCGCCCTGTTCGCGATCGACGAGGCCCATTGCGTCTCGCAGTGGGGCCACGACTTCCGCCCCGAATACCGCGAACTGACCGTGCTGCACGAGCGCTGGCCGGAGGTGCCGCGGGTGGCCCTGACCGCCACCGCCGACCCGCCCACCCGGCGCGAGATCGCCGAGCGGCTGGCGCTGGAGGAGGCCGAATGCTTCCTCAGCTCGTTCGACCGGCCCAACATCCGCTACAGCGTCGCGCACAAGGACAACCCGCGCCGGCAGCTGCTCGACTTCCTCGCCGGGCACGCCGGCGAGTCGGGCATCGTCTACTGCCTGTCGCGGCGCAAGGTCGAGGAGACCGCCGAGTTCCTCGCCGGCCGCGGCATCGCCGCCCTGCCCTACCACGCCGGCCTGCCGGCGGACACGCGCGCGGAGAACCAGCGCCGCTTCCTGCGCGAGGACGGCATCGTGATGTGCGCGACCATCGCCTTCGGCATGGGCATCGACAAGCCCGACGTGCGCTTCGTCGCCCACCTGGACCTGCCCAAGTCGATCGAGGGCTACTACCAGGAGACCGGCCGCGCCGGCCGCGACGGCGAGCCGGCCGAAGCCTGGATGGGCTACGGCCTGGGCGACGTGGTCCTGCTGCGGCAGATGATCGAGCAGGGCGAAGCGGGCGAGGAACGCAAGCGGCTGGAGCGGCGCAAGCTCGACCAGCTGCTGGGCTACTGCGAGTCGGCGCAGTGCCGGCGGCAGGCGCTGCTGGCCGCGTTCGGCGAGCAGTACGTGCCTGTCGGCGCGGCGGACGCCTCGCCGGGGCAGGCCTGCGGCAACTGCGACAACTGCCTGCAGCCGGTACGCACCTGGGACGCGACCGAGGCCGTGCGCAAGGCGCTGAGCTGTGCCTACCGCACCGGCCAGCGCTTCGGCGCCGCGCACCTGATCGACGTGCTGCGTGGCGCCGACACCGAGAAGGTGCGCCAGTTCCGCCACCACGAGTTGTCCACCTACGGCATCGGTGCCGACCTGGACGCCGGTACCTGGCGCAGCGTGTTCCGCCAGCTGGTGGTGGCCGGGCTGCTGGAGGTGGATGCGGAAGGCCACGGCAGCCTGCGCCTGGGCACCGCCGCCCGGCCGGTGCTGCGCGGCGAACAGACCGTGCACCTGCGCGAGGAGCCGGCGCGCAAGGCCGGGCGCGGCCGTGGCGGCGAGCCGGGCGAGCGCCGCAGCGAGAGCACCCTGCACGTGGACGCCGGCGACCGCCCGCTGTTCGACGGCCTGCGCGCCTGGCGCGCGCGGGTGGCGCGCGAGCAGAACGTGCCGGCCTACGTGATCTTCCACGACCGCACCCTGCGCGACATCGCCCAGCTGCGCCCGGGCTCGGTCTCGGAACTGGCCCGGGTCGGCGGCGTGGGCGGCAGCAAGCTGGGCCGCTACGGCGAGGCGGTGCTCGAGGTCGTGCGCGAACAGGGATGAGTTGCCCGACCGGCCGCCCCCTCGGCCGGCCGGGCACCCCACCGCCCGGTCAGTGCCGTTTCGCCTCGCCGGCCTCGGCGTCGGCCGCGCCCGCGGACGGCTTCCCGGCCAGGTGCCGCTCGAACAGTTCGTTGGCGTTGCCCAGCGACATCAGGTGCGCATAGACCCAGCCCAGGTAGCCGGCCTTGTTGAGCGCCAGCACTTTCTTGTCGGCCAGCTTCAGGAACTTCTCCTCGTCGACCGCGACGAAGTCGCTGAGCACGAAGCTCTCGCCGCCGCTGTGGGCCAGGCGCAGGCTGCGCGGTGCCAGCAGGTCGAACTCGGCCAGCTTGGCCACGAACTGGCGGGTGCGTTCCATCTCGGCGGTGAAGCCGTGCAGGAAGCGGATCATCTCGTCCAGGTAGGCGCTGTTCTTGCCCTCGTCATCGAACAGGGCCTGGCCTTCCTGCTCGTTCCAGCCGGGGAACTCGCGGTCGAAGCAGACGGTGAAGTTCTCCTCGTCGCCCTGCGCCAGCACGAACGGATAGCGGCGCACGAACGCCGGCACGTAGGCGTTGCGCTGCCACTGCCCGGACTCGCCGACGAAGCCGTTGTGGCCGGCGGCCAGGCCGAGCAGCGCGATCGGCGAGGCGTTGGCGCCCTCGCCCACGAACAGGATCGGGTAGTGGCGCGCGGCCTGGAAGAACTCCACCCCGGCCAGCGGCACCAGGTGGGTCGAGGCGGCGAAGCGCGCGTCCTCGGCCTGGCGCAGCCGCAGCTGGCGGTGGGTGTCGCGGTTGAGCGCGGTGATCTGCCGGTACAGCAACAACTGGTTGGACATGGCGTGCGGTCTCCGTGTTTCCGATGGGGCGTGGTGCTCAGCGCAGGATGATCTGCAGCAGCACCTGGTTGTTGTCCTGGTCCGGGACCACGTCGTTCAGCGCATTGGCCGCGACCAGGCTGGCGCTGAAATGCCGGTTCCAGTCCAGGTTCAGGCCCACGCCCGCGCCCTGCAGATCGACGTCGCGGGTGCCCAGTTCGGTGGCCAGGCCGTAATCGTAGAAGACGAAGGCCTGCCAGCGCTCGCCGAAGCGGCGCGAGAACTCCAGGTTGGCGGCCACACCGCGCGGCGCGGAAATCACGCCCGGGTCGTAGCCGCGCACGCTGGCGATGCCGCCGAGCTGGAAGTACAGCGAGGCCGGCAGCTTGCCCGGATCGCTGGCGTACTGCCAGGCGAGGCGGCCGTTGACGGCATACAGGTCGCCGATCGCGCGCTGGAGCATGCCGGTGCCGTTGAGCAGGGTGTAGCCGCCGCTCTCGCCGCTGATGTCGTTGTCGGCCGAGGCGCGGCGCACGCGCTGGTCGTAGCGCGCGTACCAGGGCGCGCCGCGGTATTCGGCGGTGCCGGTGACGAAGAACTCGCCGATGTCGGTGTCGCTCAGCGGCAGGCCCTCGACCGTGGTCTCGGCGGCCTGCCGCTGGTAGCCGGTACCGGCGCGCAGCAGCCACTTCGGCCCCAGCCACCACGGATGCTCGTAGCCGGCCGAATAGACCTGCGAGTCACCCTCGATGTCCAGGTCCGCGTACGGACCCTCGGTGATCTTCATCGTGTTGGCGCCGGCCTCGACCCAGGCCATGCCGTTGTGGCGGTTGACCGGGCGGGCGTAGCGCAGGCTGCCGAAGGTCGAATCGGAGGTCCCGACCACCAGCGCAGTGAGGCTGTCGGCCGCGCCGCTGGGCGAGAACCAGGTCAGGCTGCCACCGAGCTGCTCGCGGCCGCTGCCCTGGTTGCCGTAGTTGTTGGCGAACGCCAGCCACTGCAGGCGCGCGGGCTCGTGCGCCTGCAGGGTGACCCGGGAGGTGCCGAAAGTACGACCCGGCGACAGCCCCGCGCTGACCTGCGGCCCCGGCGAGGTCGCATTGAAGCGCTGGATGTCGGCCATCAGTTGCGGACTGTCCAGCATCTGGCCCTGTTCCAGCCGGATACGGCGGTCGTAGAACGCCGGGTCGACCCACTGCCGGCCCTGCCAGTCCACCTCGTCCACCTTGGCCTCGACCAGCACCACCCGCAGCTCGCCATCCTCGATCGCCTGCGGCGGGATGATCGCCCGCGCGGTGAGCTGGCCAGCCTGCTCGTACAGCGCGTTGATCTGGGCCAGCAGGCCGTTGAGGTCGGCGAAGCGCAGCTCGCGGCCCAGGTAGGGCCGGGCCAGCTCCTCCAGCTCCGGCGCCTGCAGGAACGCCGAGGAACTGAAGCGGATGCGCTGCAGGACGAAGACCACGTCCTGGTCCGGCAACGCCTGGGTTTCGATCGCCTCGCCCCTCAGCGCCGGCACCTGCACCTGGCGCGCGCGCTCCTCCATCTCGCGCTGGCGCTGCTGCTGCTCCAGCTGCTCGCGCTGCAGCACCGGGCTGACCTGCCCCGGCAGCGTCGGCGCGACCTGGGCCAGCGCCAGCCCGCCCATGCACCACAGCGCGGCCGCGATGGCCAGGCGCGATCCGTATCCCGTCGAATTCACCACAGCATCGCTCCCAGGTTGCGTTCTTCTTCCGTTGCATTGCCTTCGGATCCGTCGCCGTCCAGGTGCATGCGCTCCCCGGCGGGCGTGGCGCCCCACGACAGCTCCCAACCTTCCGGCGCTTCACCGCCCAGGAACAGCAGCGACTCCAGCCCGCCCAGGCGCTGCTCGGTGAACGCCGCCGACAGGTGCTGCTCGCTGTAGCCGGCGCCGCTGCTGCGCTGGAACTCCAGCGGCGTGTCCAGGTGCGGCGCATGGAAGTTCGGTACCAGCACCTGGTGGGTGTAGCGGCGGTGCACGACGTAGGCGTTGGTGGTCGACACCAGGCCCTCCTGGCGCAGCTGGAAGGCCTTGTCCAGCTCGTACAGCTGCACGTCGGCGCCGGGCTGGTGGAGCGGCGTGGTGTTGTCCATCAGCACGTTGGCGTTGGCGGTGTGCAGGCGCAGGTAGTCGACGTGCTGCGCGTCCTCGATCACCACCAGGTCGGCGGTGGTGCGCAGGGTGGCGTCGACCGCGAACAGCCGCGGCAGCAGGATCGCACCGGCGTCGATCACCGCGTCGAAGCGGTCGGCCGCCGGCGAGTCGATGCCCTCGACCCACAGGTTCAGGCTGCCGCTGCCGGTATGCCGCCCGTACAGCTCGATGTCGCGGCCGTGCAGGTCCGCGGCCTGGCCGAGGTTGGCGTCGCCGACGTGGATCCGGTTGCCCGAGTGCACGCTGAGGGTCGGGGCGAAGACCTGGTCGAACCACACCGTCGCCTCGCTGGCCTGGCCGTTGCGCCAGCCGGCGTTGACCACCGCGCCGCCAGCGGCCGACAGCAGCCGGCCGCGCGTGTCGAGCAGGCTGTCCAGGTAGGCCTGGGCGCCGGCCAGCAGTTCGTCGAAGGCGATGTCGCCGTCCGCACGCCAGTCCTGGCTGCCGCCGCTGCGGCTGCTGCCGACGTGGATGAAGCCGCGGCCGAGCAGGTCGATGTCGCCGCTGGCCAGCAGCGAGCCGATGCTCAGGCTGCGCCCGTCGACGGCGATGTCGCCGGCATCGGCCTGCAGCGCCGCCACGTCCACGTCGCCGCTGGCCAGCAGGCGGATCTGCCCGCTGGTCGGCTGGCCCTCGTGCTGGCCGCTGGAGCGGATCACGCCGCCGCTGCTGATGTCGCCGCCGCGCGCGACCAGGTCGACATTGCCGCCGGCGTCCACGCCCTCGTCCAGGTGGATGCCGCCGCCGGCGTCGACCAGCACGTTGCGTCCGGCCTTGACCGCTGCCAGGTCGACATTGCCGCCGACGTTGAAGGTCAGGTCGCGCCCGGCCTCGGCGACACCGCGCACGTTCAGGTCGCCGCCGATGCCGACGGTCAGGTCGCGCCCGGCCTTGAGCGAATAGGTGCCGCCGAAGCGCACGTCGGGCATGTCCAGGTTGCCGCCGGCGACGATGCCGACGTCGCCCCTGGCTTCCACGCGCAGGCCCCAGATGTCCTGCTCCGCCTGCAGGAACACGTCGCCCTGCAGGCTCTCCACCCGGCCCAGCCGCATGTTGCGGCCGATCAGGGTGACCAGGCCTTCGGCCTCGGCGTTGCCGCCGTACAGGTCGCCGTCGGTGCGCACCAGGATGTCGGCGCCCGACTTCAGGTGCGCGGTGGCCAGCCCGTCGGCCGCGTCCGGATCGGCCGGCGTGCCGAAGTGGATCTCGGCCAGCGAACCGGGTTCGGCGGTCAGGGTCAGGTTGCCGCCGCTGTGGCCGTGCAGGATCCGCAGCGGACCGCCGGTGACGTGCACGTCCAGCGTCCCGGCCGCGTCGGCGGCATCGATCGTCGCGTTGCCGGCGACCAGGTCGATGCGGCCGCTGGGCGTGGCCAGCGCGCCGGCGACGAACTGGCGCTGCGCCGCCAGCAGCAGGTCGCCGCCGAGGCTTTCCAGTCGCTGCAGATCGGCGCTGCCGACGTCGAAGCGCACGTCCGAGCCGGCGGTCGCGGTGCCGCCGGTCCAGTCGCCCGCACCGGCGACGTCCAGCGTGTTGCCCACGACCAGTTCACCGTACGCGAGCTGGCCGGCCGCGCCGGTGTGGCGCAGCACCGCGTCGTGGCTGACGCTGGCGCGTCCCAGGACCAGGTTGTTCACGACCGCCAGCGACAGGTCGCCGTCGATTCCCAGCCGGCCGATGCGCGAGGCGTTGCCGGCCGCGATCCTGGTGGAGCGCGCATCGAGCGTGCCCAGCGACAGGTCGCCGGCCAGCGCGACATCGACTTCGCCGGCGACCGTGGCCTGCTCGACCACCGCATCGCCACCGGTCAGTTGCCAGTTGCCGCCCACCGTCAGCGTGTCCATGCCGAGGCGGCCGGCCTGCTGGCGGACGTCGCCCTGCACCGCCGCCCGCACGATGTCGGCTTCGCTGGCATCGAGCGTCCAGTCGCCACCGACGGTCAACTGCTGCTGGGCCAGCGCGCCCACCGTCTGGCGTGCATCGCCGGCCACGTCGGCCGTACCGATGTCGGCCGTGGTCGCGTCCAGCGTCCAATCACCGCCCACCGCCAGGTCGCCCAGCTGCAGCGTATCCACGTCCTGCGTCGCCGAACCGCCAACGTCGGCCGTGGCGATCACCGCATCGCCACCGGCCAGCTGCCAGTTGCCGCCGACCGCCAGCGTGTCCATGCCGAGGCGACCGGCCTGCTGGCGGACATCGCCCTGCACCGTGGCCCGCACGATGTCGGCCTCACCGGCATCGAGCGTCCAGTCGCCACCGACGGTCAGCTGCTGCTGGGTCAACACGCCCACGGTCTGGTGGGCATCACCGGCCGCATCCGCCGTGCCGATGTCGGCCGTTGCCGCGCCCAGCGTCCAGTCGCCACCGACCGCCAGGTCGCCCAGGCGCAGGTCGCCCACCCGCAGGTCTGCATCGCGGGCGATGTCGGCGCCGCCGATGTCGGCCGTTGCCGCGTCCAGCGTCCAGTCGCGGCCGGAGCGCAGCGCGCCGGCGATGAAGCTGCCGGAGACGTCGACCAGCAGGTCGCCGGTGCGGCTCTCGCCGCTGCCCAGCACAAGGTCCTGGCCCTGCAGGTCGAGCCGGCCGTGCGCGCCGAGGGTGTCGATCGACACCACGCCGGTGCCGCGCAGGGTCACGTCGCCGCCACCACTGTCGACTTCGGCCAGCGACACGTCGCCCAGGCTGGTCAGCCACTGGCTGCCGGCGCTGCGCAGCGAGCCGTCGAGGATCCCGCCAAGCAGGTGCAGGTACAGCTGGCCGGTGGCGCTGGCCACGTCCAGGCGCTCGGCGCCCAGGGTGACCGGGCGCGAGGCCTGGCCGATGTCGCCGCCGGCGGCGCGCAGCCGCAGCAGGCCGTCGGCGCGCCACTGCGCGCCGTCGTGCGACGCCAGCAGGCGGTAGGCCTCGATGTCGATCGAGGCGCCGTCGCCGCCGGCTTCCACCTCCGCCAGCTCGGCGTCGCCGTCGACGCGGGCGAAGATGCCGTGCTCCGCCTGCAGCGAGGTACCGGCCATCATCCGCCACAGGTTGTTGAGGTCCAGCACCAGGCCGCCGACCTGCCAGTGGCCGTACTGCCACAGGTCGGTGGTCTGGCCGATGTCGAGCATGCCGCCGACATTGGCGCTGCCGATGCGCAGCACGCCGGGTTGCGACCCCGCGCCCTGCAGGCCGCCGATCCAGGCATCGCCGCCGATGTCCAGGTTGATGCGGTCGGCCAGGCCGCCGGTGCCGATCTGGATGCGCGAGGCCGCGCTGCCGGCCCTGCCGGTCACCGCCAGGTCGACGCTGCCGCCGAGCAGGTTCTCGCCCAGCTGGGTGGCAGCGGACAGGTTGCCCAGCACGCGCAGCCGCAGCGCATCGGTGCCGGTGAGGCGCTGGATGCTCAGGTCGCCGTGGTTGACCAGGTCCAGCACGCGGGCACGCGCGGTCAGGTCGCCGGTCACCTGCGTGTGCAGGGCGCCGTCGCCGGTGGCGCCGCCGCCGATCGTGCCGCCGGCCGCCTCCAGCACCACGTCGTGGCCGCGCAGCACCACGTTGTCGCCGTTGGAGCTGGTGATGCTGCCATCGGTCTTGATCTGGACGGTGCGGCCGTTGACGTCGTAGATGTTGAAATCGCGGTCGCCGCCCAGGTAGATGTCGCCGTTGGCGGTGGCGCGCAGGTCGCGGCTGGCGCGGACGTTGACGTCGTCGCGCTGGACGATCCGGATCAGGGTCGGGTTGGTATCGTCGTCGAAGTAGATGTCGTCGTATTCGGCCCGGGCCAGCGCGGCGCGCTGCTCGGTGGTCATGCCGGCCGGGCCCAGGCGCAGGTCGATGATCACGTCGTCGTCGAGCAGGCGGCCGATCCGGTTCGCCTCCAGGGTGACGTCGCGGCCCTCGATGTTGATGCTTTCGATCACCGACGAACCGCCGTGGCCGCGGTTGAGCAGGCTGGCGGAGATCGAATAGCGCAGCTCGTCCTCGGTCCAGTGCGAGGTGGACTCCAGCGCCAGCAGGTCGGAAGCCGACAGCGCGTAGGCGTAGCCCGAGTCGTAGGCCGAGCCGCCGAACTCGGCGTGCAGGTTGCGGAACTCGGCGGTGCGTTCGGCCTGCCGGGCGGCGATCGTCGCGTCGTCCCAGCCCAGCGCGCGCATTCCGGCGACCTGGTCGGCGCTGAACTGCGCCTGGTTCTCGTCGAACGCGTCGAACACCCAGTTGCCGCCGACATTGCGCAGGTTGCGCATCTGCCAGTAGCGGGCGTAGCGCTGCTGGCCGGCCCGCTCCAGGGTTTGCTTCTGCTCGGCCAGGGCCGCGTCGGCGTCCGCGCCGGTCAGGCCCATGCTCGACCACAGCGCGCGCAGCTCGTCGAGCGAGCGCTCCTCGAACGCGACCTGGGTGTTGCCGTCGAGCAGGTCGCCGTTGCGCACCTTGACGTGCACGTCGCCGCCGGCACGGATGCGGTCCACCCACAGGTCGCCGTTGGTCTCCTGCACGAACACGCCGCCGACCGCATCGGCGCTGAACAGCGACTGCGCGTTGCTGCCGGTGTCCAGGTTCAGCAGCGCAGCGGCGCTGCCGATGCTGCCATGGGTGGAGGTCAGGCCGATCGAGCGCCCGATGACCGTGGCGCCGTTGCTGCTGGTGATGTCGCCCTGCGCGAGCAGGGTGACGTCGCCACGGTCGGCCTGCAGCCGCTGCAGGTTGACCCCGCCGTTGACCGCCTGCAGGTCGATGTCGCCGTGCGAGCTGTACGCCGACAGCGCGTTCTCGGCCTGCACGCGCAGCGCCTGGGCGGCGTCGCCGATGCCGTCGCGGGCGGCGATGTCCAGCACCTTGGCGGTGCTGACGATGTTGTCGCCGGCCTGGGTCAGGCTGCCCTGGTTGACCCGCACCGTGGTGTTGCCGCTGTCGTTGAACATCGAGCCGAGCAGGGTGACATTGCCGTTCGAGGTCAGGTCGATGCGGCCGGCGTCGTAGCCGATGAAGTTGATCGCGATCGGCGAGTCGGCCAGCGTGGTGTAGCGGTTGATCTCCTTCAGGCCGGTCTGGGTGACGGTGGTGCGGGTGGTGCGGTAGACCTGGCACCAGATGAAGTGCTTGAGGCAGTAGCCGCCGTTGTAGCGGTCGATGACCTCGGGCGCGGAAGTCTGGAAGGCCGGCTCGTTGACCTGCGACATCACCGCGCCGGGACTGTTCAGCCACACCAGGTACGGCGCCAGCAGCGGCGAGGAGGCGTTGCCGGTGGCGTGCGCCTGGTTGGCGGCGTTCAACAGCGCGATCGCATCGCCGAACCTGTCCAGGCCGAGCAGCCGGAGGAACTCGTTCTGCACCGCGGTGAAGTCGATGCGGTACGCGTTGGATGCCGAGCCCATGTACTCGGCGCCGGGGATGGGCGTGCTCTCGCCGCGCACGGTCCTGTTGCTCAGCTCGGTGCCGTCGCCGGTGGGGATGAAGCCCCAGAACTCGTCCCAGTACTCGACCCGGGTGTTGGTGTCGGTGCGGTCGTTGCCCTGCAGCCAGACATAGGTGCGGCCGTCGGTCACGTCGTACTGGGCGCTGCGGCCGTTGGTTTCCGAGACCAGGCCCAGCGCCTGCCCGTGCGCGCCCTCGTAGCGTTGCACCTTGCCGTTGTTGTAGGTGTACATGGTCGTCCACACGCGGTCGTCGCCCATGCGGCCCATGTCGTTGATCTTGAGCTGGCCCTCGACCCCGTTGCCCAGGTCGATGCCGCTGATGCTCAGGTCGCGGATGGTGTTGTTGACCACCCGGACCTGGCTGTAGCCGTCGAGCACCCGCAGCTGGCCGTTGCCGGTGCTGAGGATGTGGCCGGTCAACTCCATGTAGCCGCCGCCGATCTCCACCTGGTCCAGCACCAGGCTTTCGCTGCGGAAGTCGTAGCTGTAGCCGATCCGGCCGGTGCGCGCGTCGGTGGTCACCAGTTGCACCACCGCCGGTCCGCCGAGCTTCCAGGCCAAGCGCCGGGCATCCAGGCTGGCCAGGTCGGACTCGTTGATGGTGATGGACCAGTCGGCCACGCCGCTCTGCACCAGCCCGTTGATGTTCAGGTACAGCGCGCTGATGACCACGTTGTGTCCGGCCACCGTGGCCGAGTTCGGCGCGGTCAGCTGGCCACCGCTGTTGTTGGACGACGGATCGCCGCCGATGTGGGTGAAGCCTTCCATGTTGGTCAGGATGAAATCCTGACCGGCGCTGATGTTCACGCTCTGGCCGCGGATGTCGGCCTCGGCGCGGATGCTGCCGTAGGCGGCGGTGAGGTCGATGCTGCCGCGCCGGTTGAAGATCCGGCCGCTGACCAGGATGTCCGGGGCCGGCGCCTTGAGCCCGGAACTGTCCGCGATGCCGGTGGCCGGGTTGTAGGTGTTCTCGACGGTGATCGCCGGGGCCGGCGAGGTCAGCGCGGTCTGGATCGAGGAGAAGCCGGCGCCCAGGCCGAAGCGGTTGGCCGCGGTGATCTCGGCGTTGCTGGCCACCCGCGCGTCGTTGAACAGCAGCTGCCCGCCCTCGCGGTCCGGGATCTCCAGGCCCTTGAGGTCGAGGAACAGCTGGCTCTGGTTGAGGATGTCGATGCGCGCGTCGCCCGGCGCGCTCAGGGTGCCGCTGCCGGTCAGCGCATCGGCCTTGACGATGATGTTGCCGGGCCGGGCCTGGATCGGGTCGACTTCCAGGATCCAGATCTTCAGTTCGTTCGGCAGCGAGACGCCGTTGCTCGGGTCGCCGCCCAGCTTGGCGTAGATGTTGGCCAGGGTACGCTCGAGCAGGCCCAGCTCGGCCTGGAATGCGGCTTTCTCGATCGGCGACAGGCCGTAGTTGGCGATCCGCGTGCGCAACTCGGCGATGCGCGCGCTGATCAGCTGCGAGTACTCGCCGCTCTTGACCCGGTAGGTCACGCCCTCGGTGATGTCGGTGACGATCGGCTCCACGGTCAGGGTGCCGGTGGTGCCGGCGTTGACCGTGCTGAAGTCGGTGACTTCGACCCCGTCGATGAAGTAGCGCAGGCCGGTGACGGTCAGCTTCTGCTTGTGGTAGATGCCCGAGTCCAGGATGCCGTCGGCGCGGACCAGGGCCAGGCCGCCGTTGTTGGTGTCGCCGCTGCGGATGTCCAGCGACAGGCCCAGCGCCGCGCCGATGCCTTCGCGGTACAGGTCCTTGCCGGTGCCCTCGGCGGTCAGCACCGAGTAGCCGCGGCCGGCCCAGGCGTGCACGTCGCCCACCGCGCGGCCGTTGCTGCCGCTGGCCAGGATCAGGTTCGAGTCGCGGATGTACTCGGCCACCGCGACCGGATCGTTGACCACCGGGAAGGCGGTGTTGTTCCACAGGTCGGTGCGGGCGGTGAGGATCGCCTTGTTCATCACCCCGGCCGCGTCGAAGCCCGAGTAGAGCTTCAGGTCGCCGTAGGCGAACAGCTGGCTGTTGCCGCCGGCCACGCGCACGTCGTGGTTGGCGTCCACCCGCGACAGGCTCTCGCCCATCGCCGCGCCAGCCAGGCCCCAGGTCTTGGCGTTGGCGCTGGTGTCGATGTCGTAGTGGCCGCTGGCCGACAGCACCAGGTCGCCGATGCTGTACAGGTCGGCGCCGCTGCCGATCGAGACGGTGGCGTCGGCCTGCTTCACGTCGATCTTGGATTCGGCGTCGGCGATGGCGATCGCGCCGCCGCTGTCGAGCTTGGTCCGGTCGCGCGCATGGACCTTGTTGAAGGCCTGCACGACCAGCTTCTCCGGCGCGCGCCAGTCGCCGGACAGCGCCAGCCTGGCGCCGTCGCCGATCGTGCTCTGCGCATCCAGGTACAGCTCGCTGCTGCTGCTGGCCGCGGCCGCGTCGAACACGCCGCCCGAGCCGGACTGGACGTTGTACTTCGAACTGGCCACCTTGGTCGCCTCGTTGCGGGCGCTCTGGTCGTAGCGCGTGGCCACGACGTCCGAACCGCCGAGCAGCCGTGCATAGGTGTCCAGGTCGACGGTGTTCTTCGCCCAGGCGCCGCTCATGCCCAGCACCGCCGCGCTGGTGCTGTCGACGAAAGCGTTGAAGGCGGAGCGGTGCAGCGCCGACAGCCTCAGGTCGCCGAGGGCGGCCGCGCCGCCGCCGAACCCGCGCGCGTACAGCTCGGCGCGGGTGGTGCTGTCGTCGCGGGTGCTGGCGCTGGAGGCGGCGCCGCTGACCAGGCCGCCCTGGCCGGCGGAAGCCTCGGCCTGGTTGTCGACCGAGGCGCTGGCGCTGACGCCCATGCCGCCGAAGTTTCCGGTGAACAGCCCGTTCACCAGCGCCTCGGTGGTGGCGTAGGCGGTGGCGTCGGCCACGTGCGCACCCAGCGTGATCAGGCCACCGGCACGTCCGGTGGTGTATGCGCGCTGGCGCGTATCGGTCGAGGCGACCAGGTCCCATTGGCCGCCCCGGCCCTCGAACACCACGTTGCCGGCGCTGGTCAGGCGGCTGCTGCTCTGGTTTCTGGCGGTGGCGACCACCGCATTCACCGCCACGCCGGCACCGCCGCTGACGCCATAGCCCTCGACCCGGGCGCTGTCGCGGCCGGCGTTCAGGCCGATGCGGCTGGCGAGGCTGGCGTCGCGTGCGGCCAGGCGCGCGCCACTGCGCAGGTCGAGCGCGGCATCGGAGGTGACGTCGGCCACGGCAATGGTGCCGCCGGCCGAGAGCAGGCCACCGATGGCCACGCCCTCGCTGTAGAGATCCACGTGCGGCCGCGCCTCGGCGGCCAGCGACAGCGCGCCGTCGGCCGAGACCTGGGCGCGCTCGCCCACGGTCAGGCGCGAATCGCTGTCGTCGCGCGCGACCAGGATGGTCGCGTTGACGCCGGCCAGGATGCCGCCGGAGCCGCCGCGCCCGACCAGGCTCACCGCCGATTCCGACACGCTGGCCAGGTCGATGTTGCCTGCTTCGAGCACCGCATCCGGCGCCACGTCCAGGCGCACCCGGCTGTCGTGCTTGGCCACGCCGATCACCACGCCGGCACCGGCGGCGCCGCCGACATTGGCGCCGAGCGCGTCGACGCGGATGTCCTGCGCGTCACGCGCGCGACCGGTCAAGGTGCCGGCGGCGTCGATGTGGCCGCCCAGGGTGGTGTTGACGCGGTTGTCCACGACCGCCACGCCGACCGCGGCGCCTGCGCCGACGAAGCCGCCGGCCGCGCCGCTCTCGGCCTTCACCGTGACCGCCGGCGCCGTGCCGAGGTCGAGCGACTGCGCGCTCACGGTCACGTCGTCGGCGCGCAGGCTTCCGCCCAGCACCTCGGCCTTGACCTGGGCGTTGGAGAAGGTCAGGCCCATGCCGATGCCGACGCCGGCCAGGCCGCCCACGGCCACGTTGCCGGCCAGGTTGCTCGACTGCAGCCGGTCGGCGGCGGTCACGCCGGCATCGCCGCCGGCCACCACCGTGCTGTCGACCACCCGGGCGACGGTCTCGTGCCGGTAGCTGGCCGGCGCGGAGGCCTGCAGGCGGTCGCCCGCGGTGGCCTTGCTGCTGGCGTTGAGCTTGTTCTTCGATGCCGCATCGGTGCGCTCGACCCGCTCGTACTGCTGGGTCACGGAGTTGTAGACGTAATCCTCGTAGGTGATGTCCTCGACCCGGTTGCCGCTGCCGATGCCATCCAGCGTGGACAGGGTGCCGTTGCCGCCGCTGTTGAGCTCGCCCATCGGGTCGAACGATTCGCCTTCCTCGCTGACCTGGGTCGAGGCGCCGGAGCCGAGCACGAGCAGGCCGATGCTGCCGCCCAGCGCGACGCCTGCGCCGCCGGAACCGGTGACGGTGTTCATCGTGATGTCGGTGGTGCGCTGCGCGTCGATGCCGACGTCGCCGTTGGCATGCACGCTGCTGCGGTCCAGCAGCGCGCGGGTGGCACTGTTGGCCACCAGCACGTTGGCGCTGGCGCCGACCGACAGCCCGCCGACCGCCGCCGAGCCGACCGTGGTGCTGGCCTGCAGGCGGTCACTGGCGGAGATGTCCAGGGAATCGATCCGGTTGCCGGCCGAACCGAAGTCGGCCTGGCTGGCGCCGGCCTCGGTCACGGTCTCGACGATGGCGATCGTCGCGGTGCCGGCCACCGCCGCGCCGCCGCCGGCGATGCCCAGCGCCAGCATCTGCAGGCGCGTGGTGTTCTCGGCCGAGATGTCCACGGCGCCGGCGTCGATCGTGGTATTGAGTGCCGAGCCCGGCGCGGAAAGCGGCTCGCCGACCCAGGCGCGGGTCGTGCTCTGGTTGTAGACCATGCCGAAGCCGGCACCGAGCGCGCCGGCACCGCCGGCCAGGGTGGCCACGTTCGGCGCGATGACCTGCAGCGCCGATGCATCGACCGACAGCGAGCCCACGTCCAGGCGGCTGCCGCCGCCGACGACGGCTTCGGTCGTGCCCTTGAGGATGCTGAGTTGCGCCGCCGCCGCCGCGCCGACCACGCCGCCGCCGGCGGCCGCGACCACGCTGCTGGCGTACTGGGTCGATTCCGCCTCGACCGTGGTGGCGCCCACGCTGTCCAGGGTGGCGCCGTTCACGCGCGCGCGCGTTTCGCGCTGGTTGACCAGCACGTCGACGGCCGCGCCGATGCCGGCCCAGCCCGCCGAGACGCCCAGGCTGGCCTCGTAGCTGGCGCTGAAACCATGGCTGGCCGCGCCCACGTGCACGTCCTGCGCGCCGCCGGCGCCGGCGGCCTGGTTGATCCGCGCCGAATCGATGTAGGCCTCGGTCGAACCGCCCAGCACGCTGGTGTTGAACAAGCCGGCCACCGAGGCACCGCCCAGCGGCACCACCGAGACCGCCGCGGCCAGCGACAGCTGGCCCACCTGCTGCACGCTGCTGGCCTGCACCGCCAGGCCGGTGAAGCTGCGCTGGCCGATCGCCAGGCCCGGGGCCGGGTTGAACAGGTCGCCGCCGATCCACTCTTCGTCGTCGCCGTGGCTGGCCTCGACCCTGGACTGGTCGAACCAGTCATGGCCGTCGCCCGGCGCGCCGAGCAGCGCGCCGCTGTCGATGGTCATCCGGTCGCTGGTGCTCCTGCCCAGCGCGCTGACCTCGGTGGCGCTGCCGGCGATGTAGGCGCTGGTCTGGCTCTCGATCAGGTTGACCGTGACCGAGGCACCGACCGCGGCGCTGCCGGCGCCGGCGATGCCGGCGCCGATGCCGAGGATGCTGTCGTGGTTGCTCGCGCTGATGCCGATGTTGTGCTGCGCGACCACCTTGGCCCCGTCGCTGGCGTGCGCCTTGCTGCGGGTGGTGACCAGGTTGGTGGCCACCGCCGCGCCCACGCCGGCGACACCGCCACCGCCGCCGCCCACGGCCACCGACAGGATGTCGCTGGAGGAGTCGGCGTCGATCGCCAGGTTGGTCACGTTCCAGCCGGCACCGCGGGTACCGGTCAATGCGGCTTCGATCTCGCTGTCGATGCGGTTGATCGCCGTGCCCACGCCGGCGCCGGCGACGCCGGCCACGGCCACGCCGCCGGAGATCGCGTTGATCTCGGAATCGTCGCTGGCGCGGACGCTGACGTTGCCCGCGTCGCCGCCGCTGTTCTGGACCAGCGCCTGGGTACGCGCCGCGATGTTGTTGCTGGTGTTGGAGAACGCGCCGGCGCCGGTGCCCGCACCGGCACCGGACACCGCCAGGGTGTCGATGCGCGCATGGGTCGCGGCGAGCACGTCGACCGCCCCGCTGCCCACGTCCAGGGTGGTGCCGCTGATCCGGGCCTCGCGCTTCTGGCCGATGGTGCTGATCGCCACCGCACCGGCGCCCGCGCCGGCACCGGCGCCCTGGACGTTGCCGGCCAGGGTCTTGATGTCCGCCTCGCCGCGGGTGACGTCGACCTTGACCGAAGCGGCCGAATGCACGGTGCTGTCGGCCAGCACCGCCGATTCCTCGCCCTCGATCACGTTGATCGCGACCGAGGCGCCGGCCGCCACGCTGCCGGCACCGCCGCCGCCGACCGCCGCCGAGCGGATGTGCGCGTCGCCACCGCTTTCCAGTTCCAGCGCCCCGTCCAGGGTCAGCGCCGCACCGCGCACTTCGGCCTGGCGCTTGGCCAGGATGATGTTGTTGGCGTTGGCCACGCCCACCGCGACGCTGCCGGCGCCGCTGACCGCGCCGCCCAGGCTCCAGATGGTGCGGTCGCCTTCGGCCGCCGACACCCGCAGCGAACCGGCCTCGATGCTGCCGCCTTCCACCGCCGCGCGCTCGGTGCCCTCCAGGATGTTGCTGGTGGAAGAACCGTTCACCGCCACGTTGCCGGCACCGCCGCCGGCGACCGCGATCGCGTAGATGTCCTGCTGCGCACCGGCCAGCAGCGACACGTCGCCGAAGCCGGAGATCGTGTTAGACGCGCCGTTGCGGACCAGCGCGCTGCGGTTGGCGCCGATCCGGTTGACCGAGATCGCACCGCCGACCGCGTTGCTGCCGCCGCCCTTGATCGAGCCGGTGAGCGAGGCGATCATCAGGCCGTTGCCGGCGGCCGCGTCCAGCCGCAGCTCGCCGTCGGCCGCGGTGGTGGTGATGTTGCTGTTCTCGACCAGCACGGTGTCGCTGCCGTCGATGTTGTTGACCACGATCGAGCCGCCGACGCCGTTGCCGCTGCCGCCGGCCACATCGACCGCGAAACCCCAGATCTCGCCGTCCAGTGAGGACGCCAGGGTGGCGTCGCCGCTGAGGTTGACCGTGCTGCCGCTGACCTTGGCGGTGCGCTCGGCGTCGATCAGGTTTATTGCTACTGCGCCGCCCACGCCGCTGCCGCCGCCGCTGGCGGCCAGGTTGAAGGCCAGCGACCAGATCTGCGCGCCCAGGCCAGGCTGGCTGGCGGTCACCGACAAGTTGCGCGCGTCCAGCATGGCATTGCTCAGCGCCGCGGTGGTGGTGTCGGCGATGCGGTTGAAGGTGCCGGCGCCGCCGATGGCCAGGTCGCTGAGCGAGACGCTGCCGGACAGGGCCGCGGTGATGACATGGCTTTGCTGGGCCGCGCCGATCGTGGCGTCGCCGCCGAGCTGGTAGCTGCCGCCCCTGACCTCGGCGTGGGTGCCCTGCTCCAGGTCGTTGACGCTGAACGCACCGCCCATCGACTTGGCGCCGGCACTGCCGGTGATGTTGCCGGCCAGCGAGTAGGCGCCGCCGCCCTTGGTCGCGGTGACCCGCAGGTCGTCGGCTTCCAGCGGCGCGCGCCCGCCCATGTCGACGGTCGCGTTGACCGTGCCGCGGGCGATGATCGCGGCGATCGAGCCGGAGATGGCGTTGTCGCCGTTGCCCAGCGCGCCGGACACCGCGGCGGCCAGCGCCTCGGTGCTGTTGCGCGCGTGCACGTCCAGGTCGCCGGACAGCTTGACGTCGGTGTTGGCCACCGAGGCGGTGTAGTCGCTGCCGGTGTAGATGCCGCCGGCCGAGATGCCCACGGCCTTGCCGTTGGACAGCGAGAGGCTGCCGGCGATGCCGAGGATGGCCTCGCCCGCCGGGACGCCGTCGAACAGGCTGTGGGTGGTGCTGGTGTCGTCGGCGCCGCCGAACAGGCTGTCGTCGGTGGACTGCTCCACCTCGATCCCGGCGACCGTGCTGCCGCCGTCCAGGTCCAGGCCGCTGGCGGACAGCGTCGCGGCCGCGGCGCTGTCGAACTGCGCGTCCAGCGCGCCCATGCCGGCCACGCTGCTGGCGCGCACCTCCACGTCGCCGCCCTCGAGCGAGGAGTGGTCAGTGGCGTCGCTGCGGTCGACCTTGGCGGTGACCTCGTTGTCGACGATCAGCACGAACATCGAGCCGGCGCCGGCGGTGCTGTCGCTGCCGGCCGACACCGCGCCGGCGATCGCGCCGGCCAGGATCCGGGTGGCGCTGAAGGCGCCGACGTCGAAGCTGTCGAAGCCGGTGGCCCGGCTGCCCAGCCATTCGGCCTGCAGCTGGTTGCCGAAGTAGCCGATCACCAGCGAGCCGCCGGCGCTGGTGCCGCTGCCGGAGGTGCCGGCGAACGCGCCGCCGCCGAGCAGCGCGCGGGTGCGGTCGTAGGCCGATACCTCGATGGTCTGCGCGCTGCCGGCGTCGTCGCGCTGGTTGACCTGGCTGTCGACCACGGCCGCGCGGGTGGTGTTGGTGATCGCACCGCCGGAGGCGGAGAAACCGACCGCGGTGTTGTCGTTGCCGCCGGTGGACACGGCCAGGCCCAGGCCCAGCGCGATCTGGTCGCCGCCGCTGGCCGCCTGCACGGTCAGCGAGTCGCTGTCGTTGAAGGTGACGCCGTCGACCAGCGCCTCGGTGGTGTTGAACAGGTGGTTGTAGGCGATCGCCCCGGCCACCGCCGAGCTGCGGTCGGATTTCGGGCCACTGGCCAGGGTCAGCGCGCCGGCACCGGCGCCGCTGAACTGGTTGGTCTGGTTCAGTGCCAGCACGGTGACGTCGCTGCCGGCGCCCGCGGTGCGCGGATCGATGGTGATGCCGCTGACGGTGGCGCGGGTGTTCTGCCCGGAGACGTTGATCGAGGCCGAGCCGGCGCCGGCGATCTGGTTCTCGGGCTTGTCGGCCGCCGAACCGGCGCCGTCGAGCGGGCCCTTGACCTTGTCGGTGGTCTCGGTCAGCGCATCCTTGATCTTGCCGCCGTATTCGACCGCGGTGGCCAGGCCGTCGTACAGCCCGAGCTTGGCCAGCGCGAACTTGCCCAGCAGCTTCACGCCCTCGCCGCTGAGCAGGTCGGTGCCGCCCTTGCCGGCGCCGCCGTCGTTGCTGGTGGCCTCGTCCTGCTTCTCCTGCTCCTGTTCGCTGCGCGACAGCGCGCCTGCGACGCCGAAGGCGCCGCTCTGGCCCGAGCTCTTGGCGTCGACCAGCACCTCGTCGACGTTCCAGCCGGCGTTCCCGCTGCCCGCCGCGCCGGCACCCAGCGCGTCCGGACGCCAGCGGTTGTCGCCGTCGCCATCGGTGGCGTTGTTGTTCCCGACCAGCGCCTGCACGTCGGTGGTCAGCACGTTGACCGCCACGCCAATACCGATACTGGTCTCCTGCGACACCGCCAGCGCGCCGGCCGCGCTCCACAGGCCGATGTCGTGGCTGGCCGATACACCGACCTGGCCGGCCGTCACCGCCGTGCTCTGGTGGATCGAGGCATTGACGTTGGAACCGACCACGCCGACCACCACCGCGCCGTTGCCGGCCACGCTGGTGCCCGAGCCCGCCGACGGGCTGATGCCGATGATCAGTTCGTCCTGGCGCGCCGAGACGTCGACCGCCTCGGATTCCACGCTGCCGTTGGCGCCGATGCCGGCTACGCTGCGGTTGGTCACCACCTGCACGTTGACGCCGCCACCCACCGCTTTGCCGTCGTCGCCGTCGGCGCCGACGTTGAACAGCGTCCACCACAGGTTGCCGGCGATCGACAGCTGCTCGACCAGGGTGTCGGCCTGGACCGCCAGCGAGGCGTCCCAGTCCCATTGCAGGTTGCGCAGTGCCTCGCGGTCCTCGTCCGGGTCACCCTGGTCGTCGTAGAACGGCTTGAGCCCCAGCAGCGGCTTGCTGCTCCAGGCACCGCCGTCGGTGGCCGTGCTGGTCAGGCTCACCCCGTCGCCGACCCAGGCGGTGGCGTCGAGCGCGTGGTAGCTGACCGCGACCGAGCCGGCCAGGCCGAAGTCCTCGCTCTCGCTGGTCGAGTTGGCGTACGAGGTGGAGATCTCGCCCGGGATGTCCGGCAGGCTGCCGGCGATCGTCTTCAGGTTGCCGAAGATGTCCGACATCGAGCTCCACTTGGTGATGTCGCCCAGGTCCAGCAGCTGCTCGTTGCGTGCGCCGACGCCGATCCGCGCGGCGGTCAGGCGGCTGCCGTCGCCGACGATCGCCCGGGTCTGCTGGCTGGTCTGGTCGTAGGCAGCGGCAATACTGATCGAGACCTTGGAACCGTCGTCCTTGTCGGCATCGGCATTGACCGTGCTGTCGGCGCTGTTGTGCATCGAGGCCTGGCGCTGCAACGCCTGCACGCTCAGGTTGCCGGTGACGTCGATGACCGGCGCGGTGTTGCCGCTGCCGATCACCGCTTCGGCCTGGTGGTCGGAGATGCCGATCGCCAGCGCCGAGGCCAGCCGGAACTTGCTGTCGGTCGAGGTGGTGTCCTTGTCCGTGCTGGGCTTCATGCCGAACAACGACTTGACCTTGTTGGTCAGCGCGTCGGTGACGCCCTTGACCTGCGAGCTGCCCATCACCTGCTTCTTGAGGTGGTCGAGCGCGCTCTTGCCGACCTGCACGGACGAGCTGTTGCTCTGGCCGTGGACCAGGTTGGTCGCCGACACCGACAGGTCGGTCGCGCCGGACAGGTCGGCGTCGAACACCGCGCGGGTCTTGCTGTTGAACAGGGTCAGTGCGATCGCCGGGCCGCCGGTGGCGCCGTCGCCGATCGCCTTGAACTCGGCGCTGTTGGACAGCTCCTGCTCGGTCAGCGCGGCCACGGTGACGTCGCCGTCCACGTCCAGCAGCGCGCCCTTGGCCACCGTCGCCTCGGTGGTGATGTCGCTGTGCGCCATGCTGAAGGCGATGCCCATGGTGGTGAGCGTGTTGCCGTTGGCGTCGTGGTTGTTGACCGAGGTGGCGGTGACCTCGAGCGTGTCGTTGCTCAGCGCCCGGATGTCCAGGTCGCCGCCGGCGATCAGTTCGGCGCCGCTGCGCACGTCGACCTTGGTGGTGCCGTCGATGCGGCCGTAGGCCAGGCCGAAATTGAACGGCATCTTCTTGTTGACGAACGGCAGCGAGAAGGTCGAGGCCTGCACCAGGCGGGTGCTGTCGGCCTGCAGGTCGATGTTGCGCGAGGCGTCCAGCACCGCGCCGGCACCGATGGTGACGTCGGCGTTGGCCTTGGCGATGATGAACGACACGTACGGCAGCAGGACGCTCAGCTCGCTGTAGTTCTCCGGGTTCAGCGAGAGGTTCTCGGCAGTGATGCCCGACTCGCCGTAGTCGAACGACTCGCCCAGGGTCTGGAACACCTTCGCCCACGCGTCCGCCTCGCCCAGATCCTGTACCAGCGCGGCCAGGTCCGAGGCCAGGCCACCGGTGTTGAGCAGGTTGTTGAGCAGGTCGCTGGAGACGTAGGCGTCGCTGGCCGCGCGCAGGGTGATATCGCGGCCGGTGATGCGGCCGTCGACCTTGATCGAGCTGGTCGCCTCGGCGTAGCCGGCCAGCTGCCGGTCGAAGGCGAACGCCTGCACGGTCACGTCGCCGGCCTGGCCGCTGCCGCCGTCATGGCCGGCGTCCAGCGCCGCGCCGGCGGCGATCACCACTTCGGCCTTGCCGTTCTTGGCCTGCAGCAGCGGGCTGGCCTGGGTCTTCAGGCCGTCGGCCAGGTCGTCGATGGTCTGCGTGTCGCCGGCGTCGCCGCCGCAGAACGTGCAGCTGACGTCGCTATAGGCGTTGAGGACGATGTCGCCGGCGTTGCCGGCGCCACCGGCCCGGGTCACCACCTTCGATGTGTCGGACAGCTTGATCGAGCGCGCCTCCAGGGTCACGTCGCCGCCGTCGCGCCCGGCCAGCGCCGCGCCGGTGTCGATACTGGCGCTGCCCTTGAGTTCGATCGCCTTGCCGGCGACCTCGACCACCGCGCCTCCGTCGTCGGCCATCAGCGCGCGCAGCACGCCGCTGACTTCGACCGAGTCGTTGGCGACGATGCGGATGCCGCCGTCCTGGCGCACCGCGGCGCTCACGTCGAGGCTGCCGTCGGTGTTGACCGTGGCGTCGAACACCCGCGCGCCAGCGTTGACCGCGCCGGTGGAGGCGACCGTGGCCGAGGCCGCGAACAGGTCGACGCGGCCGGCGCTGTTGACGATGCCGTCGATGGTCGCCGCGCCGCTGCCTCCGTCGTACTTGCCGGCGAGCAGGTCGAGCACCAGCTGGTTGTTGTCGACCGTGTCGGTGCCGTTGGCGACCCGCAGCAGCTCCTGCATCCTGCTGCTGCTGGGCGTGGTCACCAGCAGCCCGCCGACGTTGACCACGCCGGTGCCGCCGACCACGAAGCCGTGCGAACTGGCGAAGAAGATGTTGCCGCCGACCTTGCCGCTGGACTCGAGCAGGCCGTTGAGGGTGCCGTTGATGGTCGGCGCGCTCAGGTGGACCAGGTTGACCAGGTTGTTGGCGCCACCGGGCACGTAGAGGTTGACCGTGTTGCCGTCGCCGACGGTGAAGTGGCCGAACGAGTTGAAGCCGGAGTTGCCGCGGACCGTGGTGGTCCTGATGTCGGTGACGTTGGGATTGCCGCCGCGCGGGGTGATCGTGGTGGCGGTGTCGGTGACCCCCGGGCTGCGCTCGGTCAGGGTGATGTTGTTGGCGGCCAGCGCCGCGGCCGGCAACGCGCCCCAGGTTGCCAGCAGGGCCATCGTCAGGCGGTTCGGCTTCAGCGCCTGCGCGCTGCGGTTGCCGTTGCGGGACGTCCGGGAATGGCCGTTGCTGTTCATGGCGGGTCCTGTGGCCAGGCGCGAGCGCCTGTCGATGGGGCGCGGCCAGTCCGGGCCGCTCGGGAGATGCGGGGTGTCTGGCTCAGTTCAGGCGCGCGCCGCAGGCCGCAACCGGCCACGGCAGCGTCGTGCCCCCGCCTCCCCGGCGGACGGCACGGCGTGTTCCCGCCGGGCATGGGCCGGCAGGCGAGATGGATCACAGAGAGTGGCCGCGCCATCCCCAGCGCGGCGGTCCGGCGCAGGGCGCCGGCGGTTGCGATGCAACAGTTCCATGGTTTCCCCCTGGGCAGTGGGGGCACGACCGGGATCGTGCCCTATTCCACAAACCGCGAAACACGTCGCAAAACTATCACGCGCCCGATCACCGGCTGCCGCTGCTCCCGAAAGCCATCGCTGGGGCGCAGCCCTGCCGCTTCAACGGGTTACGAAGGTTTCCTCTGCATCCACCCGGGTAACGCCAGCAGGCGCAGATGCCACAGGCCCCGGGTGACCGACAGGCGGTCGCCCAGGGCCGACAAACGGCAGACAATCAGCCCCTCTGCAATCAGGGCAGCGCCTCCCTGCAGGAGCTGACTTCAGTCGGCGACACGAGCGTCGGAACCACGAGGGCGTCGCCTGGGCCGATGGCATCGGGTCGCCGGCTGAACCCGGCTCCTACAACAGCCATGGCGCGGCCGCTCTTCTGTAGGAGCTGACTTCAGTCGGCGACACGGGCGTCGGGACCACGAGGGCGTCGCCTGGGCCGACGGCGTCGGGTCGCCGGCTGAACCCGGCTCCTACAACAGCCACGGCGCGGCCGCTCTTCTGTAGGAGCCGACTTCAGTCGGCGACACGGGCGTCAGGACCATGAGGGCGTCGCCTGTGCCGACGGCGTCGGGTCGCCGGCTGAACCCGGCTCCTACAACAGCCGCGGCGCGTCCGCCTTCTGTAGGAGCTGACTTCAGTCGGCGACACGGGCGTCGGGACCACGAAGGCGTCGCCTGGGCCGACAGCGTCGGGTCGCCGGCTGAACCCGGCTCCTACAACAGCCACGGCGCGGCCGCCTTCTGTAGGAGCTGACTTCAGTCGGCGACACGGGCGTCGGGACCACGAAGGCGTAGCCTGCGCCGACGGCGTCGGGTCGCGCGGGCAAGCCCGGCTCCTACAACGGCGGCGCACCGGCATGCAATTGCGCCAGCAGGGCGTCGGCGGTGGAGGCCGGCTCGCGCAGCAGTGCCTTGCGTGCAGCGGCGGCGACTTCCGGCGCCATCTCCTGCACGGCCCGGATTTCCCCGGCCACCAGCGCGGCCACCGGCATGCCGTCGCGGTACAGCAGGCGCGCGCCGGCGATGCGCGGCACCTTGTCGCCGGCGACCACGGTGCCGGCCAGGTTGAGCGGATCCAGCGCGCTGACGCAGACCAGTGTGCCGTCGTCCGGCTTCTGCCGGGCCTTGCGCAGCAGGCCGATGGCTTCGGGCAGGGCGAACTGTTCGCCCGACAGGCCGGCGATGAAGCGGCCGCCGCGCACCTCGCCGCGCGCTTCCAGGCGATGGTAGATGCGCAGCAGTTCGCGCCACGGCGGCAGCCAGGCCGCCTCGCGCTCAAGCACCCGCCAGCAGACCACGCCATAGCGGCGCAGCAGCACGCGGGCGACGTGCTCGACCGCCTCTGGGTCGGGTTTCGGTGGCCGCGCCGGGTGCGCAGCCGTCGCACCGCCGGCCGCACCGCGCGCCGCAGCGGCTGCGGCAACGGCGCGATCGTCGGCAGCGTCCACGCCGTCGTCCCCGTCCAGCGCCGGCAGCGCGCGCCGCACCAGTGCCCAGCGGCCGGCGTCCTCGATTCCCAGCATCATCGCGCGGCGGCGGCCGTAACCCGGCGTGGGCCGCTTCGACGCCGGCACCAGCAGCGCGCGCAGGCCGGCATAGCTGTCGCAATGCGCGCGGCCGCGTGCCACCAGTTCGGCCAGCGCGTCCTCCAGTTCGGTCTGCAGCAGGCGGGTGCCGGCCACCATCTCGTCGAAGAACGATGCGCCGTGCGCGGCGAGGAAGTCGGCGAGCTTCTGCGCCCGCGAGGACAGCGCCGCGTCGTCGGCCTGCGCCGGGGCCAAGGCGTTCCAGTGCGGCGCGCTGCGCCGCGGCAGCAGCAGGATCGGCGTGGACCGCAGCGATACATTGCCGCGCGCGCCCGGCTCGGCCTCGGCGGCGCGCAGCCGCGTCCACAGGGTGCGGCCGGCGGTGCACAGGTCGTCCAGCCAGCCGATCGAGTAGTCGCGCACGCGCGCCGGCAGCAGCTCGCCTTCCCAGGCCGCGGCCGGCGCCTCGTAGCCTTCCAGCTGCGCCAGCACGCCGGCCAGCGCCTCCGGGCCGCTGGCCTGCGCGTCCTTGGCCACGCGCTGCCAGTCGAACAGGAAGCGCATGAAGTCGCGCGGCGCCACCGGTTCGATCTCGCGGCGCAGGCGCTTGAGCGTGTAGCGGTGGATGCGCGCGAGCAGGTGGCGCTCGCACCATTCCTCGGCCGCCGCGCCCGGCGAGAACCGTCCCTGCATCGCGTAGCCCTGCGACTGCAGCTTCAGCAGCGCCATGTCGGCGGCCAGCGGGGCGATGCCGAGGCTGTCGGCCAGCGTCGCCGCACTCACCGGTCCCAAACCGGTCAGGCGCGAGCGCAGCAGCGCGACCGCGGCGTCCTCGGCGTTCCACGCCACCTGCGCGAACTCCGCCGGTATGGCGATCCCCGGCTGCTGCAGCGCCGAGGGATGCAGCGCCAGCAGTTGCGGCAGGCGTTCGGCCGCCACCCACCACTGCTTCCCGGCCGCGGTGAGCCGGGTCACGCGCGCATCGCGCAGCAGCTGTTGCAGCCACGGCGCCCAGGCCGGCTCGCGTTCGGCCTCGGCGACGGTGACGAAGCCCAGCCCGGTCAACACCTCGTGCATCTCGTCGGCGTTGCGCGCACGTGGCCAGGCCTCGGCGCGCACCTGTTCGACCGCCGCGCCGTCGAGCCGGCCCAGGTCGGTGGCCGCTTGCGGGTCGGCGTAGCGCCGGGTCTGCACCGCCTGGGTGCGGCGCTCCTCCAGCGGCGCATCGTCGAGGAAGGCGTAGGGCCGCGCGTTGAGCGCCTCGGCGGCCAGCGGCGACGGCGCGGCCAGGTCGCGCGCCTCCACCGCGATGGCGCCGGACTCCAGCCCACGCAGCACCTCCAGCCAGCCCTCGGTGTCCATCGCCTCGTGCAGGCAGTCGTCCAGGGTCTGCGCGACCAGCGGGTGGTCGGGCACCTGGCGCTCGCCGACGATGTTCTCCAGGCAGGCGACCTGGTCGGGGAACACGGTGGCCAGCAGGTCCTCGGACTTCATCCGCTGCAGCTGCGGCGGCACCTTCTTGCCGCCGATGAAGCGCGGCAGCGCCAGCGCGGTGGTCGCGTTCCAGCGCCAGCGCACCGGGAACAGCGGCGCATCCAGCAGCGCCTGCACCAGCACGTCCTCGGCCGACGAGGAGTGCAAGTACTTGGATACCTCGATCAGCGGGAAGCTGTGGCTGGTCGACAGCGACAGCACGATCGCGTCCTCGGTCGCGGCGGCCTGCAGTTCGAAGTTGAACTGGCGGCAGAAGCGCTTGCGCAGGGCCAGGCCCCAGGCGCGGTTGAGGCGGCTGCCGTAGGGGCTGTGGATCACCAGGTGGGTCGAGCCGGTCTCGTCGAAGAAGCGCTCCAGCACGATCCGCCGCTGGGTCGGCATCGCGCCCCCGAGGGCAAGCGCGGTGGAGCCCAGGTAGTCGACCAGCTGGCGTGCGGCGTCGGCGCCAAGACCGGTTTCGCCGATCAACCAGGCGATGGCCCGTTCCGTGCCGTAGCGCGCGACTTGCTCCGCCATGCCGTTGCTCCCCTCTCCCTCCGAGAGAGGGGCTGGGGGTGAGGGTTCGGGAGCAGCGCCAGGCTGCAAGCTGTCGCCTCGCTGGGCACCCGCACCCTCTCCCCAACCCCCGCTCCGCGCCCCGGCCCTCGCGCCAGCGCGAGGGCGCTCAGTGGACTGCGAACCGGTGGTTCGCAAGCAGTCCACTTCGCCCCGGAGGGAGAGGGGCTCAAGCTGGAGGTGCGCGGCGATTTCCTCGCGCAGCCGCGACACGCCGAACGAGAGCTCGTCGGTGCGGCCCGGCGCTTCGCCCAGCCAGAACGGGATGCTCGGTGGCATTCCCTGCGCGTCTTCGACCCGCACCCGGCCGGGCTCGATCCGCAGGATGCGATAGCTGGCGTTGCCCAGCTGGAACACGTCGCCGGCCATGCTTTCGACGGCGAAGTCCTCGTTGACGCTGCCGATGAAAGTGGACTGTGGCTCCAGCACCACGGCGTAGTCGCCGGTGTCGGGAATGGTACCGCCTGACATGGTCGCGACCATCCGCGCGCCCTGGCGGCCGCGCAGGCGGCGGTTGACCGCGTCGCGATGCAGCCAGCCCGCACGCGGGCCGCGGCGGTCGCTGAAACCGTCGGCCAGCATCTTCACCACTTCGTCGAACCGGGCCCGCTCCAGCCGCGCATACGGCCAGGCGCGGCGGCACCAGTCGTACAGCGCGTCCTCGTCCCACTCGGTGGCGGCCACTTCGGCGACGATCTGCTGCGCCAGCACGTCCAGCGGCGCCGGCGGGATCCGCAGCGCGTCCAGCTCGCCGCGGCGCACGCAGTCCAGCAGCGCGGCGCATTCGACCAGTTCGTCGCGGGTCTGCGGGAACAGCCGCGCCTTGGGCACGCCGCCGACATGGTGGCCCGAGCGCCCGGCGCGCTGCAGGAACGCGGCGATCGAGCGCGGCGAGCCGAGCTGGCAGACCAGGTCGACATCGCCGATGTCCAGGCCCAGCTCCAGCGAGGCGGTGGCCACCAGCACCTGCAGCTGCCCGCGCTTGAGTTTCTGCTCGGCCTCCAGCCGCAGTTCCTTGGACAGGCTGCCGTGGTGGGTGGCGACCTGCTCGCGGCCGAGCAGTTCGCCCAGGTGGAACGCGGCGCGCTCGGCCATGCGCCGGGTGTTGACGAACACCAGCGTGGTCCGGTGCGCGCGCACCAGCTCGACCAGGCGCGCGTAGGCCTGCTCCCACTGCTCGTTGGACATCACCGCCGACAGCGGCGTCGGCGGCAGCTCCAGCGCCAGGTCGCGCTGCTTGGCGTAGCCGATGTCGACCACCGCGCAGTCGGGCACCTCGCGGGTGGCGGTGCCGCCGAGCACGGCAGCGGTGCCGGCCAGCGGATCGGGACCGCTCCAGCCCGGCAGGTCGCCGCGCGCGGGATAGACGTTGGCGCCGCCGACCAGGAAGCGCGCCACCTCCTCCACCGGCTTCTGCGTGGCCGACAGGCCGATCCGCACCAGCGGCCGCCCGCACAGCGCCTCCAGCCGCTCCAGCGACAGCGCCAGGTGGCTGCCGCGCTTGTCGTCGGCCAGGGCATGGATCTCGTCGACGATCACGCTGCGCACCGTGCCCAGCATCGCCCGGCCCGAGGCCGAACCGAGCAGCACGTACAGCGACTCGGGCGTGGTGACCAGGATGTGCGGCGGCTTCCTGCGCGCCTGCGCGCGCTCGGCCTGCGGGGTGTCGCCGGTGCGCACCGCGGTGCGGATCTCCACGTCCGGCAGGCCCAGTTCGGCCAGCGCGTCGCGGATGCCGGCCAGCGGCGCCTCCAGGTTCAGGCGGATGTCGTTGGACAGCGCCTTCAGCGGCGAGACGTAGACCACGCTGGTGCGGTCGGCCAGTTCGCCGCCGTGGGCCAGGCCCTCGCGCACCAGCGCGTCGATCGCCGCCAGGAACGCGGTGAGGGTCTTGCCCGAGCCGGTCGGCGCGGCCACCAGCGTGTTGCGCCCGGCCATGATCGCCGGCCACGCCGCCGCCTGGGCCGCGGTGGGACCGGGGAAGGCGCGGTCGAACCAGCGGGCGACGGCGGGATGGAAGGCGGAAGTGGACATCGGCTCGGTACGCGCGAGGAGACCCCAGCCTGCGCCGCGTGGGTCGCAGCGGGTGAGACGCGCCACTGGCGCATCGCGGTGGGGATGGACCGAATATGCGCCCGCCGCCAAGACGCTTCAACCGCCGCCTTGCACGCCCGGGACAACATGTTCAGGCATCCGCCGGGCACAGGCGGCGACGCTCGGTCCTGCATTGAACATCGCCTTCACCGCCGTTCGACCGGGGTCGAATACACCGGCGCCCATGCTGCCTCCCCCCAGGAAGAGCACAGCACCGACCGGCACATGCCGCGCCGGCTTCCCCGGGGGATCACCCGCTGCCCACCCCAAGAAAAAGAAGGAACCGCTCCATGAGCGTCAAGACCATCGAAGACCTCTTCATCCATGAACTGTCCGACATCTACAGCGCCGAGAAGCAGCTGACCAAGGCCTTGCCGAAACTGGCCCGGGCGGCGGACGACGCCGCGCTGTCCGATGCCTTCCATACCCACCTGGAGGAAACCCAGGGCCAGATCGAACGCATCGACCGCGTGGTCGAGGTGCTGGGCATCCGCCTGAAGCGGATCAAGTGCGCGGCGATGGAAGGCCTGGTCGAGGAAGGCAAGGAAATCATCGATTCGATCGACCAGGGCGCGCTGCGCGACGCCGCCCTGATCGGCGGTGCGCAGAAGGTCGAGCACTACGAGATCGCCGCCTACGGCACCTTGGCCGCGCTGGCCAGGCAGCTGGGCTACAAGGACGCCCTGCCGCTGCTGCTGGAAACGCTGGAGGAGGAGAAGGCCACCGACCAGAAGCTGACGATGCTGGCCGAACAGGGCGGCAACCAGCGCGCGGCGCAGGAGGGCCGCAAGGCGGCCTGAGCGGCGATGCGCCGCAGGCGGAGGGACGCCATCGGTGTCCCTCGGTCGCGGGGTGGTTCGGGAATCGGGACCGGCGATCCGGTCGTGTTTGGTGGGCCGTGATGGATTCGAACCATCGACCAGCGGATTAAAAGTCCGATGCTCTACCGACTGAGCTAACGGCCCACGGGATCCCGGCTCTCGGCCGGGCGGGCATTTTACCCGATCGCGCGCGCCTTCTTGTAGGAGCCGGGTTCAGCCGGCGACCCGACGCCGCCGGCACAGGCGACGCCCTCGTGGTCCCGACGCCCGTGTCGCCGACTGAAGTCAGCTCCTACAGGAGAGCGCCGCGTCGCGGCTGTTGTAGGAGCCGGGTTCAGCCGGCGACCCGACGCCGTCGGCCCAGGCGACGCCCTCGTAGTTCCGACGCCCGTGTCGCGACTGAAGTCAGCTCCTACAGAAGGCCATCTCGGTTGTCTCAGACAAGCTAAGGTGGTGCCTACACGTACCGCGTGGGATCGGCCACGCCAGCTGCGGCGAAGCCGGCCGCGCGCAGGCGGCAGGCGTCGCAGTGGCCGCAGGCGCGGCCCTCGGCGTCGGCGCGGTAGCACGACACCGTCTGCGCGAAATCTACCCCCAGGCGCAGGCCTTCGCGCACGATCTCGTCCTTGCCCATGCGGATCAGCGGCGCGTGCACGCGGATGCCGGCGCCTTCCACCCCGGCCTTGGTGGCCAGGTTGGCCAGCCGCTCGAAGGCCTCGATGAACTCCGGGCGGCAGTCCGGGTAGCCGGAATAGTCCACCGCGTTGACCCCGCAGAAGATGTCGGCCGCGCCCAGCACCTCGGCCCAGCCCAGCGCCACCGACAGCATGATCGTGTTGCGCGCCGGCACGTAGGTGACCGGGATCCCCTCGCCGCCGGCGTCGGGCACCTCGATGTCGTCGGTCAGGGCCGAGCCGCCGATGCTGCGCAGGTCCACGACCACGGTCTTGTGCGCCGCCGCGCCCAGCGCGCGGGCGACGCGGTCGGCGGCGTCGAGTTCGGAGGTGTGGCGCTGGCCGTAGCGCACGCTCAGCGCATGCACGGCGTAACCCTGCTCGCGGGCGATGGCCAGGACCACGGCCGAATCCATGCCACCGGAAACCAGGACGACGGCGTTCTTCATGGGGAGAAACAGCGCATATGGGGTGGGCCATTGTAGGCCGCGACACTCGCCCCTGTAGGAGCTGACTTCAGCCGGCGACACGGGCGTCGGGATCATGAGGGCGTCGCCTGGGCCGGCGGCGTCGGGTCGCCGGCTGAACCCGGCTCCTACAACAACCGCAGCGCGGCCGCTCTTCTGTAGGAGCTGACTTCAGTCGGTGACACGGGCGTCGGGATCATGAGGGCGTCGCCTGGGCCGACGGCGTCGGGTCGCCGGCTGAACCCGGCTCCTACAACAACCACAGCGCGGCCGCTCTTCTGTAGGAGCTGACTTCAGTCGGCGACACGGGCGTCGGGACCACGAGGGCGTCGCCTGTGCCGAGGGCGTCGAGTCGCCGGCTGAACCCGGCTCCTACAACAACCACAGCGCGCCCGCTCTTCTGTAGGAGCTGACTTCAGTCGGCGACACGGGCGTCGGGATCACGAGGGCGTCGCCTGTGCCGGCGGCGTCGGGTCGCGGTCATGCCCGCTCCTACACCCGCAAACGAGCCGCGGCGATCAGCGGCCGGGTTCGTCGTTCCAGAGCAGCTTGTGCAGCTGCATCTGGAAGCGCACCGGCAGGCGGTCGGCGACGATCCAGTCGGCCAGTTCGCGCGGGGCCAGCTCACTCTTGCTCGGCGAGAACAGCACGTCGCAGCGCTCGGCCAGCCGGTGCTCGGCGAGCATGTCGCGGGCCCACTCGTAGTCGCCACGGCCGCACAGCACGAACTTGACCTGGTCGCGCGCGGTCAGCAGCGGCAGGTTCTCCAGCCGGTTGCGCGCCATCTCGGCCGAACCGGGGGTCTTCAGGTCCACCACCCGCGACACCCGCGGGTCGACGCCGGCGATGTCCAGCGCACCCGAGGTCTCCAGCGAGACGTCGTAGCCGGCGTCGCACAGCCGCCGCAGCAGGTCCAGGCAGCGCTTCTGCGCCAACGGCTCGCCGCCGGTCACGCAGACGTGGCGCACGCCGTGGCGGGCGACCTCGGCCAGGATGTCGTCGATCTCCCACCACTGCCCGCCGTGGAAGGCATAGGCGGTGTCGCAGTACTGGCAGCGCAGCGGGCAACCGGTCAGGCGCACGAACACCGTCGGCCAGCCGGCGGCGTTGGCCTCGCCCTGCAGCGACAGGAAGATCTCGGTGAGCCGCAGACGGTTCTGCGGAGCGGCGGTGTCCATGGTGCGGATCGTGGCTTTCAAGCGGGCTGACCCGCGGGGTTCTTGTGTAGGAGCGGGCATGACCGCGACACGGGCGTCGGAATCGCGAGGGCGTCGCCTGGGCCAACGGCGTCGGGGTCGCGGTCATGCCCGCTCCTACACACGGGCACAGGCTCCAGACATTTTCCTGCAGGAGCGGACTTCAGTCCGCGACCGGAGCGTCAGGATCATGAGGGCGTGGCCTGGGGCCGACGGCGCCGGGTCGCGGTCATGCCCGCTCCTACAAGGCCGCGCGCCTCAGCGCAGCTGGCCGATCTGGATCGAATGCAGGCGGTCGCCGGCGATGCGCGCGGCGTCGGTGCCCGGGTAGCGGGCGACGACCTGCTGCAGCGTCGCCTCGGCCTGCGGGACCTGGCCCTCGCCGAACTGCGACAGGCCGAGCTTGAGCAGGGCGCCGGGCGCCTTGTCGTGGGTCGGGTAGCGACCGATCAGCGCTTCGAACTGCTGTCCGGCCAGCGCGAAATTCTTGGTGGCGTAGTAGCTCTCGCCGAGCCAGTACAGCGCGTTGGGCGCGTAGATGCCGGCCGGCCAGGTGTCGATGAAGGCCTGGAACAGCTGCGCCGACTCGTCGTAGCGGCCGGCCTTGAGCGCGTCGAAGGCGATGTTGTAGGCCTCGCGCTCGTCGCCGGACTGGGCCAGCGAGCCGGGATCGCCGTGCACGCGCGGCGCGGCATCGGCCGCCGCCGGTGCCGCGAGCCTTGCGGGCGGCGAAGCCGCCGCCGGAGCGCCGCTCACCGGGGGTGCCGGCAGGGCCCCGCCTTCCAGCCGGTTGAGCCGGCCGTCCAGGTCCAGGTACTGGTCGCGGCTGCGCTGCTGCAGCTGCCGGTTCTGGTCCTGCAGCAGCTCGACCGTCTCGCGCAGCGACTGCACTTCGACGCGCAGCTGCTCGAGCTGGTGGAGCAGGTCCTGGTTGGCCTGGGTGTTGTTGGCCTGGATCTCCAGCCGGGTGACCCGGTCGGCCAGGCTCAGCTTCTGCGCATACGCGGGCGTGGCGGCCACCAGGGCCGCCACGACCAACATCCGCAGGGGATGCTTCATCCGCATGGATCAGCGCGCGCTGTAGACGATCTCGACGCGACGGTTCTGCGCCCAGCAGGCCTCGGTCGACTCGGTGCACAGCGGACGCTCCTCACCGAAGCTGACCACGGTCAGCTGGCTGGCCGAGGCGCCGGCGGCCTGCAGCGCGGAGGACACGGCGTTGCCGCGGCGCTCGCCCAGGCCCATGTTGTATTCGCGGCTGCCGCGCTCGTCGGTGTGGCCTTCCAGGGTCTGGCGCGAGGACGGACGGTCGCGCAGGTACTTGGCGTGGCAGGCGATGACGGCCTGGTACTCCGGCTTGACCGTGTACTGGTCGAAGTCGAAGTGGATCACGCGCTGGCGCAGGCAGGGATCGGTGTCCAGGTCTTCCGGACCGTAGGCGCCGGTACCCGGGCCCACCGGGGTGGTCGGGGTGACCGGGGTGGTGTCGGCGGCGGTGTCCTTGGTCTGCTTGGACTTACAGCCGGCCAGCGCAACCACGGACAGCAGCGAAACCAGCAGGACTCGGGTGGTGGTGTTCATGATCTTTTCCTTGTGATGCATGGTGTGGTGACAGAGGGCTAACGCAACCGCGGCATATTACAACCGATTTTTAACGCGCGCTGCGGTATGGCGACCACGCCGGCTCGCGCACGTCGCCGTCGGCCAGGACCAGGCGCTGGCGCACCCGGCCGTCGGCCGAAACGGCGTACAGCACCCCCCGCCCACCCTCGCGCGCGGCATACAGCAGCATGCTGGCGTTGGGGGCGAAGCTGGGGGATTCGTCCAGGGAGCCGGTGGACACGGTGCTCCAGCGCGGCGAGCCGAGGCTGGAGTCCATGATCGCGATCCGGTAGGTGTTGCCGGCGCCCTGCGCCACCGCGATCTTCTTGCCGTCGTAGGAGACCGACGGGGTGGCGTTGTAGTTGCCCTGGAAGGTCACCCGGGTGGCGCCGCCGCCGCTGGCCGGCACCTGGTAGATCTGCGGGCGGCCGCCGCGGTCGGAGGTGAAGTAGATGGTGCCGCCGTCGGCGCTCCAGGTCGGCTCGGTGTCGATGCCGAAGTGGTTGGTCAGCTGGGTCAACTGCTTGCTGGCCAGGTCCATCACGTAGATCTCGGGGTTGCCGCTGCGCGAGAGCGACATGGCCAGCCGGCGGCCGTCCGGCGAGAACGACGGGGCGCCGTTGATGCCGCGGAAACTGGAGACCAGCTCACGCGCGCCGCTGGCGATGTCCTGCACGTAGATCGAGGAGTTGCCGCGCTCGAAGCTGACATAGGCCAGCTTGCGCCCGTCCGGGCTCCAGGCCGGCGACAGCAGCGGCTCGGCCGAACGGACCACCACCTGCGGGTTCCAGCCGTCGGCGTCGGCCACGTTGAGCGCGTAGCGCGTATCCCGGCCGACGCCGTTGGCGGTCACGTAGGCGACCCGGGTCCAGAACGCGCCGCGCACGCCGGTGATCTTCTCGTAGATCGCGTCGGCGATCTGGTGGGCGGCGTCGCGGGTGGCGTTGGGCCGGGCGGTGATGGCCAGGCCCAGCAGGCGCTCGGCCTTGGCCACGTCGAACAGTTCGTACTCGATCCGGTGGCCGCCGTCGCCGGCGTCCAGGACCCGGCCGACCACGATGTAGTCCTGCCGCAGCTGCTTCCAGGTCGGGTAGTTGATCTCCCCGCCGCGGGTCGGGCGTTCGACGATCTGCCCCTCGGGCAGGGTGCGGAACACGCCGGAGCGGGCCAGGTCGTCGCGGACCACTTTCGCGATGTCGGTCTGCGGCGGCGTGCCGCTGCCCTGGTAGGGCATAGGCACCACCGTGATCGGCAGGGCCGAGGCGTTGCCGCCGATGATGTCGATCTCCAGGCCCTGCTGCTGGGCCGAGGCCATGAACGGCAGCAACAGGAAAGCGATCAGGGCGAACCAGCGCAGGGGAGTCTTCATGGGCAGGCGTTCGGATATCCGGTACGGGGACAGGCAGTCCAAAGAGATAGCAGCGTATGCGTGAACATTTTCGCAATCATGAACGAAAACGGCGTGAACGTCGGGTCGGGATGGCCGCCGGCGTGCCGGTCCCCGCCGGTGCCTGTGTGTAGGAGCGGGCATGACCGCGACACGGGCGTCGGAACCACGAAGGCGTCGCCTGTGCCGCCGGCGTCGGGTCGCGGTCATGCCCGCTCCTACAGAAAAGCAGGAGCGCGGCGGGGTCAGCGGTCCTGGGCCTCGAAGGTCAGGGTCAGGTTGCGCTGGAACACCGACTCGAAGCCGCGGTACGGCAGCGGCTTGGCGCGCAGCACGGCGGCCTCCAGCGAGCGGCGCCCCGCCTCGTCGAACGGACAGCCCGGCTGGACGTCCACATCGATCACCTCGCCACCGGGGATCTGCCGGATCTGCACCCGGCAGCGCTGGCCCAGCGGCACAGTGTCCGGCCGGATCCACTGGTTCAGCACCGCCTGCTGGATCGCCGCCGCGTACTGGGCGGTCAGGTCCTCGCTGGTGCCGCCCTGCCCTGGCGTGCCCTGGCTGGGCGTGGCCGCCGGGGTGGCCTGCCGCTGCTGGGCCTGCTGCAGCTGGCGCAGGCGCTGCTCGGCCAGTTCGGCCTGGCGCGCGGCCTGCTCGCGCTGGCGTCGGATATCGGCCAGCCGCTTCTGGCGCTCGGCCTCCTCGGCCTGGGCCGCCAGCCGGCGCTGGTTCTCGGCGGCCCGCTGCCGCTCGCGTTCCTCGGTCAGGTCGACCTGCTCCTGGCGGCGGCGCTCTTCCTGCTCGCGCTCGGCACGTTCGCGGGCGATGGCGTCGCGGCGCGCCGCTTCCTGATCGACCGTGTCCGGCTGGGGAATGAAGTCCTGCGCCTTCTGCTGCGGCGCCACCGGCGCGTCCTGCGGGCGCGGCTCGGGCAGCGGCTGCGGCGGCGGCACCGTTTCCTCCGGCGCCGGCTCCACCACCGGCTGCGGCGGCTCGGGCAGCGGCTTGGGCGCGTCCTCGGCCCGCTCCTGCGCGGCGCGCACGTCGGCCGGCGACATCACCAGCGAGGCCTCGATCACCGGCGAACCGGCCGCCGGCTCCACCTGCCGCTGCGGCGACCACCACCACGCCACCCAGAACAGCAGCGCGACGAGGATGTGCAGGGCCACGGCCAGCGCGAACGGACCGGCCAGCCCGCCCTCGCGGTCGTCGGGATTGCGGTAGAAGGCGTCAGCGTGCATTGCCACCCGGCTGGCTCATCAGGCTGACCCGCGGCACGCCGGCGGCCTGCACCAGCACCATGGTGTCCATGACCTTCTGGTACTCGGTGCCGCCCGGCGCGGCGACGAACACCGGCACGTCCTTGTTCTGGGCGACGAAGGCGGACAGGCGCGCGCTCAGCTCGGTGGCGTCGATGCCCTCGGGCTTGCCGCCCTGCAGGGTCAGGAAATAGCGCCCGTCGGCGTCGACGGTGACGATCACCGGGTCCTTCTTGCTGTCCACCGCGCGGGCGTCGGACTTGGGCAGGTCCACGTCCACGCTCAGGCTCAGCAGCGGCGCGGTGACCATGAAAATGATCAGCAGCACCAGCATCACGTCGATGTACGGCACGACGTTGATCTCGGACTTGAGCTTGCGCCGCTTGTGGTGGGTGAAGGTCGTGGTCATGTCGGGCTCCTGCGCCTGGCCGCGTCGCAGCTCACTCGTCCGCGCCGGCCTGGCGCTGCAGGATCGAGCTGAACTCGTCGGCGAAGCTCTCGTAGCGCTGCGCCAGCCGGTCCACGCGCGTGGTGTAGCGGTTGAAGGCCCATACCGCCGGGATCGCCACGAACAGGCCGATGGCGGTGGCGAACAGCGCCTCGGAGATGCCCGGCGCGACCGAGGCGATGCCGACCTGCGCGCCCTGGTTGAGCATGTCGTGCATGGTCACCATGATCCCGAACACGGTGCCGACCAGGCCCACATAGGGCGCGGTCGAGCCGATGTTGGCCAGCAGTTCGAGATTGCGCTCCAGGTGGCCGACCTCGCGGGTGTAGGCCACGCGCATGGCGCGCTGGGCGCCCTCCAACTGGGCGCGGCCGTCATGGCGGCGCTTGTCGCGCAGGCGGGTGAACTCGCGGAAGCCGGCCTCGAAGATCGCCTCCAGCCCGCCGACCACGCGATTGCGGTCGGTGGCCGACGCGTACAGCTTGCCCAGCTCGGCGCCGGACCAGAACCGGTTTTCGAAGTCGTCGGCCTCCTGGTCGGCGGCCTTGAAGGTGCGCAGCTTGCGGAAAATGATCACCCAGCTGATCAGCGACCCGGCCAGCAGCAGCAGCACGATCAGCTTGACCGGCAGGCTGGCGCGCAGCATCAGGTCCAGGTAGTTGATGCCGCCGTGCGCCGCGGTGGCGGCGGCAGCGGCGGCCGCCTCTTGCGGCAGCACCTCCACCGCAGTGGCCACCAGGGCCAGGATCGATCCGGTCATCCTTCCGTTTCCTCTTTACTAATGTAATGACTGTCTGTGGGAGGCAGGCCGGTCCCGGGCTTCCGGGGGTGGCGGGTCACGCCTTGGGACCGTCCTGCAGCGATTTCAGTTCCTGGTACAGCGACTCCTCGACCGGGCATGGCCGGAAATCGGCCGCGCGCAGAGCGGCGACCTTGACCTCGGCGGTCAGCAGCAGTTCCTCGCCGCGCAGGATGCGCTGGGCGAAGACCACGCTGGCCCGGCCGACCCGGGACACCTCCGCGGTCACCTGCAGCAGGTCGTCCAGCCGCGCCGGGCGCAGGAACTCCAGCCGCATCGAGTGCACCGCGAACACCAGCCCGGCCTGCTGCAGCGCCTGCTGGCCCCGGCCCAGCGCCCGCAACGCATCGCTGCGGGCCCGTTCCAGGAAGGCCACGTACCGGGCGTGGTAGACCACGCCACCGGCGTCGGTATCTTCCCAGTAGACCCGTATCGGAATGCTGAACATCGGCTGGCCGCAGGCGGAGGACGCGGCAAAGCATGACGGCAGTCCGCGTCCGCGGCCAGCCCTGCCCCCCGGTAGTGCCTTCCTGGCGGGTACCGGCGTGACGCCGACATGATCGCGACATGGGGGCCGGGAATCTGAGGGGAGCTCCTGTGCCAGCGGCGTCGCGTCGCCGGCTGAAGCCAGCTCCTACAACAGCCACGATGCCGCCGCTTTCTGTAGGAGCCGGGTTCAGCCGGCGACACGGGCGTCGGAACCATGAGGAAGTCGCTTGTGCCGACAGCGCCGCGTCGCCGGCTGAAGCCAGCTCCTACAACAGCCACTGTGCCGCCGCCTTCTGTAGGAGCCGGGTTCAGCCGGCGACACGGGCGTCGGGACCATGAGGGAGTCGCCTGTGCCGACGCGGCGTCGCGTCGCCGGCTCAAGCCAGCTCCTACAAGGAGAAGGATGGGAGCCAGACGCAATCCCAGAACGGGTAACCCCCGATATGCTCGGCCAAACCCGCCCGCAGCGGATTGGCGATGATGTACCGTGCCACCGCACGCAGGTCGTCCTCCTGGCGCAGCGCCCGGTCATGGAAGGCCGGGCACCACAACGGGCCGGCACGGGCCAGCATCCGGTTGGCTTGCACGCCGCTGGTCGCCTTCATCCGCGACACCACCATTTCAAGCGGCACCCGCGGGCCCAGTTCAAGCAGCCAGTGCACATGGTCCGGCATCAGCACCCAGGCCAGCAGCGTCGCATCGGCCAGCGCAACCGGCCGGTGGAATGCGCGTGCCGCCTCGCACGCCACATGGAAATCCGCGAACCAGGGCCGCCGGTCACGGGTCACGACGGTGACGTGATAGACCTGCCCCGGCAAAGAGACCCGGCCGCGCCGCAGTGCGCGATGCCCACGGAATCGATCTTCGACGTGCATGTCCATGGGCACAGGTTGCCGGGGACGACGTGCCCGACCCAGCAGGGCATACCGCGGACCGATGTAGGAATTCGCCACGGCAGAACGTTGCCGCTGAAACAGGCCCCGACTCCGACTGTAGGAGCTGGCTTCAGCCGGCGACACGGGCGTCGGGACCATGAGGGCGTCGCCTGTGCCGACGGCGTCGTGTCGCCGGCTGAAGCCAGCTCCTACAACAGCCACAGCGCTACCGCCTTCTGTAGGAGCCGGGTTCAGCCGGCGACACGGGCGTCGGGACCATGAGGGAGTCGCCTGTGCCGGCGGCGTCGTGTCGCCGGCTGAAGCCAGCTCCTACAACAGCCACAGCGCCGCCGCCTTCTGTAGGAGCCGGCTTCAGCCGGCGACAGGGGCGTCGCAACCACGAGGGAGTCGCCTGTGCCGACGCGACGTATCGCCCCCCAGCACCCGGGCCCTCCAGTACGCCCTCAATCCTTGGTGACGCGATTGATCTCGGCCAGGCTGGTAATCCCGTTGCGGCACTTCATCAGCGCCGACTGCCGCAGGTCGCGGATGCCGGCCTTCTGCGCCACCTCGGCGATCTGCATGGCGTTGCCGCCCTCCAGCACGATCGCCTGCACCTCTTCGCTCATCGGCATCACCTGGTAGATGCCGGTACGGCCCTTGTAGCCCTCGGTGCACTCGTCGCAGCCCACCGCCTCGTAGATGGTGACGCCCGCCTTGATCTCGGCCTCGGTGAAGCCCTCGGCCAGCAGCGCGTTCTCGGGCAGATCCACCGGCTTTCTGCATTTGGAGCACAGCCGCCGTGCCAAGCGCTGGGCGATCACCAGGGTCACCGACGAGGTGATGTTGTACGGCGCGATGCCCATGTTCATCAGGCGCGCGATGGTCTGCGGCGCATCGTTGGTATGCAGCGTCGACAGCACCATGTGGCCAGTCTGCGCCGCCTTAATCGCAATCTCCGCCGTCTCCAGGTCGCGGATTTCGCCGACCATGATGATGTCCGGGTCCTGGCGCAGGAAGCTGCGCAGCGCCGCGGCGAAGGTCATGCCGCGCTTGACGTTCTGCTGCACCTGGTTCACACCCGGCAGGCGGATTTCCACCGGGTCCTCGACCGTGGAGATGTTGCGCAGGTCGTCGTTGAGGATGCCCAGCGCGGTGTACAGCGACACCGTCTTGCCCGAGCCGGTCGGGCCGGTCACCAGGACCATGCCGTACGGCTTCTGGATCGCCTCCAGGAACAGCTTCTGCTGGTCCGCCTCGTAGCCCAGCTTGTCGATGCCCAGCTTGGCCGCACTGGCGTCCAGGATACGCAGCACCACTTTCTCGCCGAACAGGGTCGGCAGGGTGCTGACGCGGAAGTCGATCTGCTTGGTCTTGGACAGGTTGAGCTTGATGCGTCCGTCCTGCGGCACCCGCTTCTCGGCGATGTCCAGCTGCGCCATCACCTTCAGGCGCGCGGCGATGCGCGGATTGAGCTTGACCGGCGCGCGGGCCACGGTCTTGAGCAGGCCGTCGACGCGCAGGCGCACCCGATAGTCGGTCTCGTAGGGCTCGAAATGGATGTCCGAGGCGCCGCGGCGGATCGCGTCGATCAGCACCTTGTTGACGAACTTGACCACGGGAGTGTCGTCGCCCTTGGCGTCGACGCCGGAGTCGGAGGCCTCCTCGTCACCACCCGTCACATCCAGGCTGTCGAGCCCCTCGTCGTCGCCCTCGCCCAGGTCGCCGCTGATCTGCCCACCCAGGTTCTGCCACTGCTCCAGGGTCCGGCGGATCTGGTCCTCGTCGACCAGGATGGCTTCCACCACCAGGTTGGTATGGAACTGCAGCTCGGCCAGGGCCGCGGTCTGGGTCGGGTTGCTGGTCCCGACGAACAACTTGTTGCCGCGCTTGAACAGCGGCAGCACGTGATGCTTCTGCACCAGCTCCTCGCTGACCAGCTTCAGCGCGTTCTGCGACGGGTCGAAGGCCGAGACGTCCAGCAGCGGCATGCCGAACTCGACCGCGTTGGCCGCGGCCAGCTGCGCCGGCGCGACCAGCTTCTTCTCGGCGATCCATTGCGCCAGCGGCACCTTGGCCTCGGTGGCCTTGGCCATGGCCGCGCGGGCGGCCGCCTCGTCCATGGCCCCGTCCTGCACCAGGCGACGGGCGATGCCGGTGATGCCGACGAGGTTGGCGGAAACTACGGCGCTCATACTTGCGACTCCCCTGACCAGGTGGAAAAGATAACGCAAAGTGCGTGCCATGCGGGGCGCCGCCCTGACCGGCGGCGGCGGCCGAACGGCGCCCCCGGGGGCCGTGCCTGGTTTGCCATCGGTCACATAACCACCGGCCAGCCCGTCGGGCCCGGCGCATTCGGCTACCATGCCCGTCAGCGAGGCCCGGGGAGCCCCTTTTGACGCGCATCAGCATCATCCTGCCTGCCAAGAACGAGGCCGACGGCCTGCGCAAGACCCTCCCGGCCCTGCAGCGAACGGCCCCTGGCGCCGAGTTGATCGTGGTCGACGACGGCTCCACCGACGCCACCGCCCAGGTGGCGGCCGAGCACGGCGCCACCGTCCTGAGCAGCCCCTATTCGATGGGCAACGGCGCGGCCATCAAGCGCGGCGCCCGCCATGCCAGCGGCGAGATCCTGGTGTTCATGGATGCCGACGGCCAGCACGACCCGGCCTGCATCCCGCGGCTGCTGGAACGGCTGGAACACGGCTACGACATGGTGGTCGGCGCCCGCGACTGGGCCGGCCAGGCCGGCGTCCACCGCGGCGCGGCCAACGCCTTCTACAACTGGCTGGCCAGCCGGATGACCGGATTCGACGTCAAGGATCTGACCTCCGGCTTCCGCGTGGTCCGCGCCGGCAAGTTCCGCGAATTCCTGCACCTGCTGCCGAACGGATTCTCCTACCCCACCACCAGCACCATGGCCTTCTTCCGCAGCGCCTACGCGGTGGCGTACGAGCCGATCCCGGTGGCCAGGCGGATCGGCAAGAGCCACATCAGGCCGCTGCGCGACGGGGTGCGGTTCCTGCTGATCATCTTCAAGATCGCGACGCTGTATTCGCCACTCAAGCTGTTTGCGCCGGTGGCGATGGCGTTCTTCTTCACCGGCCTGGGCTACTACCTGTTCACCTACCTCACCCAGAACAGGTTCACCAACATGAGCCTGCTGCTTTTCAGCGCCTCGGTCATCGTGTTCCTGATCGGGCTGATATCGGAGCAGATCACTTCGCTGACGTATCGCCGTGACGACTAGCCCTCCGATTCTTGTAATCCTCGGCACAAAAGCCCAATTCATAAAGACGGCACCCATCCTGCGCGAGATGGATGCAAGGCAATTGCCATATCGGCTCGTCTACACCGGACAACACAGCGAAACTTTCAACGAGCTCGAAAAAGCCTTCGGCACGCGCGACGCCGACGAAGTGCTTGTCCCGAACTTCGAGGCAGCCACCAAAAAACGTTTCGCAGCATGGCTGATCGGCTTCTCGACCCAGGCCGCTAAGCGGATGATCGGCGGATCATGGAGGGGAACGAAGCTGGGCGTTGTACACGGCGACACAGCATCTACCCTGTTGGGCGCACTGGTAATTCGCCTTATTGGGGCACGCGTTTGCCACGTGGAAGCGGGTCTCAGATCCGAAAAGCTCCTGGACCCATTCCCGGAAGAGATCATAAGAAGACTCACCTCGATCCTGTCTTCGATCCACTTCGCCCCGGATCGAGCTTCTGTAGACAACCTGTCGAGGACGAAAGGACAGGTCATCGAAACTTCGGGGAACACCCTTAGGGACTCGCTATCGCTCGCACTCGCGTCGATCGGCACCTTGCCGACGAAAGGTGGCAGTGGCGGATACGCAGTGATATCGATCCACCGCAACGAGAACCTGTCCAGCACCAGCGATTTCGACTTCCTCATGAATCTGGTGCTGAGGGTCTCCGACGTCCTACCCGTCAAATTCGTGTTGCACCCGGCTACGCGCGAGAAAATCATGGCTACCGGCTGGCTCGATCAGCTGCAGCGCAAGCCGTCACTCGAGCTCATGGACCGCATGGACTACATGGAATTCGTGTCTCTGCTCATCCACAGCAACATGCTGCTCACCGATGGAGGGAGCAACCAGGAAGAGGCCGCGATGCTTGGCCTGCCGACTTTGCTGCTCAGGCGAACCACCGAGCGTGGCGACGGCCTCGGCGACAATATCGTGCTGTCCAACCTAGAGCACGGGATAACCGACACGTTCGTTCGCATGAACGCGTACGCATCCTGGGATCTCAGGGAGCCCAGCGACACATCCCCAAGCAAGCTGATCGTCGACACCCTTCAGGCCACAGTTTTCGGATGCAGGGGCGACACTCACTCCAAGCCATCGAAGTGAGAGCCTACGGAACCCCAATGGGTTGGACTGCAATTCGATATGGGAGCGGATACCACAAAGATGGCTGAGCCCCAATCGTCCAACAGGCAAAGACACGCCCATGTCATCCAGTATCTGCAATATGCGGCTCTCTGGATCGGCCTTGGCCTTTGTTTGTTCGCCGTCTGGAAACTCGCACCGAACCTGCCCCAGCAAGTCGGCTTCCCGAGCGCGGGCAGTGCGGCAGCGATCCTCACGCTGTTGCTGACCGCTTGGTTGTGCGGCGTAGCGGCTTGGCGGCAGCTATTCCATGCCTTCATGGGTGGCATGCTGGGTTGGCGGCTCGCCTTAAGGCAATCCGGGCTCCTGCTTGTCGGCAAGTACATCCCCGGCGGCATATTCGGGCTCTTGGCGCGGGCCAGTGATTCCAGAAATGGAGAATCCCGCACGCAATTGCTCGGCATCGGCATCTACGAACAGATCGGCACGATCACCGTGGTGTTCGCAACCGGGCTCGCCCTGATGGCAGCTGCACTCTTACATCCGATCTGGCTGGGACTTGTCCCGGCCGCACCATGGGCAGGGTTGTCAGCGATCCTGTCAATACATTGGCTTCTGAAGAAGCTCCCATTGCGCGGCGTGTTGCGTGCCGCCATCGACGTCAAGGCCCTGACGCCGTCGCTCCGCCCGCTTCTGGCATCGCTGTACATCACCCTGGCATCCGCACTGGCCTGGTCGGGCGTGGTCGCTTGGCTGGCGAGCGACATCTTCATGCTTCCTAAGATGGAAGCGATCGGTCTCGCCGGCGCCTTCGGCGTAGCAGTGACTGCCGGCGTGTTGGCGTTCTTCGCGCCCGGCGGGATCGGCATACGGGAATTTTCCATGTTCGGACTGGCGAGCCTGTGGCTACCGGCCCCACAAGCCATGGCCCTCACAGCCATCCTGCGCCTGCTCGCCGCCCTGTTGGACCTGATGGCCGGACTTACGGCAGCGGCATTGTCACCGCACACCCCAGGCAGACCCGCATGACCATCAAACAGATCCTTAGCAGATGGCTTCCGTCGATGTTTTTCCGGAATTCTCCGGAGTATTGGGAGAGGCGTTACGCGCTGGGCGGCGATTCCGGAGCCGGCTCCTATGGCGAATCCGCCGCATACAAGGCCACCGCCCTGAATGCCTTCGTAGAGGCGCACGCGATCCAAAGTGTCATCGAATTCGGTTGCGGCGATGGGAACCAACTGACGCTGACACGGTATCCCCGCTATCTGGGCGTGGACGTGAGCTGCAGCGCGGTCGAGCGTTGCCGCTCGATGTTCGAAAGAGACCCGACGAAGTCATTCATCACGACCCGGGAGTACGCCGGCGAGACGGCTCAACTTGCACTGTCGTTGGACGTGCTCTACCACTTGGTGGAAGATTCCATCTATGAAGACTACTTGCGCACATTGTTCGCTGCCGGCCGGGAGTACGTCATCATCTACTCGTCTTCGACCGACCAGCCACATCATACGATGCGGCATGTGATGCATCGCCCCGTCGAGAGAGACGTGGCGCAGCGATTCCCAGACTTCAAGCGCATGCACGAAGCCGAGCCGGCACCCCTGCAAGTGGGGGATAGCGGTTTCGATGCCCGCTTCTTCATGTATCGGAAGACGCCCGTTCTGCTCTCATAGAAGTCACCAAGTGGGGACCTTGCGGCTTACGGCGCGTCACCCGCCCGTTGCACCTTGGCCGCCGCCTCGCTTGCTTCGCCCGGCGTGGCACCAACATCGCCCATGCCGATATCGTTCAGCAGCCCAATGCTGTGCGCATGGGCCAATGCGGCACGGGCCTGCCGAAGATGCCCGTCGCGCCGCAGGGTTTCAACCACCTGCCGGGCGTACTCCGGATAATCCCGGCTGCGGTCGATGGCCATCACGAATGCCTGGTCCGCCAGATCCGGGTCACCGACTTTGAGCAGCGCGTAGTCCCCGAATTGCGCATAGCTGTACGGTGGCAGACTCGCTCGCTCGAACAGGGCGAGGAACGCATCGACTAGCTTGTCATCGTCCAGTGCGATGCCCTTGTATCGGTTCTGGAGCAGGCTGAACAATGCGCCGGTCGTTTCCGGCCTCAGGGTACCGTGCCGGACCTTGCCGATTAGCCGGTCCCACCAGGCCGGATCGATCGCACGGCCGGCCTGTGCGGCGGCAAGGATCAGGCCTTGGTCGCTGATGATGGACGCGCCCGGGATCAGCGAGCCGCGCTCGAACTCGCGGATCGCGAAGTCGTTAAACGGTGAATTCGGATAACCGTCGGACATTTCCAGATAGATGGCCGCCAAGTCGGCACTCGCCCGCGCCGAGCCAGGGTTGCTGCTGGCAAGCTCGGTGGCCAGCAGGAACGGGTCGCCCCAGGTACTGGCGCGGATGAAGGCCAGCAGGCCGAAGCCGGCCACCACCACGCCGATTGCGAACCGCTTCATGGCCGGACCATCGCGCATCGGGATGCGCCGGACCAGGTCGGCCGCCGCCAGCAACACGCCCAGAAGAGCGAAATAGTTGCGATGCTCGAACGCCAGTTCCAACGCGATGATGTTGCTGGTCATGAAATGCGCGGCGAAGAACCACAGGATGCCCAGCGAGAAGAGCGGCATCCGCCGCCGCAGCACGAGCGCGGCGGCGAACAAGGCCGCCACCAGTAGGCCACCCAGCAGGGTCGTGGCCGGGCTCAGTAAGCCGCGTGACGGGCTGATCTGGTCGTAATAGAACGGCATGTTGCCGGGTACCGGCAGCAGGATCTGGCCCAAGTACATCGGCAGGACGCGCATCTGGGTCAACAGTCGTTCCGCGGCGCTGTAGTCCCGCAGCAGGTAGCCTTCTGACCAGTACCGCGGCACCAGCCAGCCGAAATAGACCAGCGCCCCGGCCGCCGCCGCCGCCGCGTAGGTCCAGCGCCACGCGCGCGCGCAGCGCGGATCGGCTGCACCGAAGCGCAGGATAGTCAGCTCCAGCAGCAGGGTGAATGCTGGGAACATCACCGCCGATTCCTTCGCCGTCATGCCCAGCACGACCAGCGGCAGGCACACCAACAGCCAAGGCCAGCCACGCAGCCCCTGCTGCTGCCGGATACGGCCGTGCAGGTAAGCCAGCAACGCCAGCAGCACGAAGGTGTATGACAGGGTTTCCATCCGCTGCACCACGTACAGGACGGAAGACACCTGCAATGGGTGGATGGCCCAGAGCAAGGCAATGGTGCCGCTAGCGGGCAGCGCCCAACGGTCGCCACCGATGGCGGGGTGGCTTAGGATGCGGCGCACCATCAGGAAAATCAGCAGTGCGTTAAGCATGTGCACCAGCAGGCCGACCAGCTTATAGCCCCACGGATCAAGCCCACCAACGGCATGGTTGGCGCCGAAGCTGGCCATCGCCAGCGGGCGTGAACCCAGGGTGCCCCCGGGCTCGAACGATCGTGCCGCACGTGCCAACGAACCGGCATCCAGATGCTCGGCGTGCACACGCTGATTGTCGACGATGGTGGCTATATCATCGAAGATAAAGCCGCCGCCGAGGCCCGGCCAGTACACCACCGCGGTGCAGGCGAGCAGGATCGCGGCCCATAGCCAGGCATAGGAGCGGTTTTTCATTCGCGGCATGGATCAAGCCTGGCTGCGCATCCACCCCGCTGCGGGGTAGCCATCCTCGGAATCAGGATCACGGGTGATCAGCTGCAGTGGTTGGGCTTGTATACGCCGGGCGTGCCAGACGCGGTGCTACAGGCCCAGGCGCCAGACGCATCGCGGGTGATGCGCAACGCGCTGCCATTGATCTGCGGGGCGCCGCGTACGATGCATTCGATATGACCTGTCTCACCCGAGACCAGGTTGATCGCGCTGCAGCGCGGCGTGCTGGCGGCAAGGCCGACATCCGCCGGATTGAAGCTGCTGACGTTATCCGCAATCAGCACCGCCTCGAACATGCTGCGACCAGCATTGATGTCGGCAAGTGCGGTCGTGAGCTGGCTTTTGATGGTGTAGTTCTGATAAGCGGGCAACGCGATTGCGGCAAGAATCGCGATGATCGCTACGACGATCATTAACTCGATGAGGGTAAATCCCCTAGCGTGCTGCATGGGCGGTCTCCCCGTGTGACCGGTGCAAACGAATGGGCAGTCCGGAAGCAACGGACCCCGCCGAAGCGGGGCCCGTTACGCCTCGGTACGATAGGGGTGGACCCCCTACGCACTACTAGCCGCTAATCAACCGCAGTTGTTCGGACGGTGACGGGTGTTGGTAGCAGTAGCCGCGCAGTTCCACTGGCCACTCGTATCGCGGGTCAGGGTCACCGTGCTGCCATTGACGCTCGGGTTGCCGCTCACGGTGCACTGGATGGACTGATTGTTAGGATCCTCCCAGTTACCGGCAACCGTGATCGTGCTGCAGCGTGCCGTGCTGTTAGCCAGGCCGATATCCGCATTACCCGCGCCACCGGTGACGGTGCCCGCCTGGATGCCTTCCTCGAAGGCCGTCACGCCACCACGGATGTCCGCCAGGCCCGCGGTGGTCTGCGACTTGGCGATGTAGTTCTGGTACGCCGGCAGCGCGATGGCGGCCAGGATGGCGATGATCGCCACGACGATCATCAGTTCGATCAGGGTAAAGCCTTGCTGCTTCTTCATGGTGTTTCCCCTAGAGCGGTTGGTGGTTAGGACACTTGCCTTTCGGGCCCGTGTCCTTTCCGGAACGCGGGCGGTGCGCGACGGGTCGCCACGTGCCGGGAGGCACGCACGTTGTATGCCAAGTTCCAGCACCCCGACGAGCGCGGTCATCCTACCAGTCATCCACGGGAAATGACCGGCTGGCCGGCACGTTCGCGGTGTGATCGGGGGCACAGGGGCGGGCCTGACCTTTTGCGTCAAAAAGTGACGCAAAAGGTCAGACGTAGGTGCGTGTACCAGACGGACAGGGGAGCTTTGGATCGGGCGGCAGCCATCAGGCCGCCGAAACAAATCGGGTGAGGCGACAGGGGGCTAGCCGGCCAGACTCGCTCAGGAGCTATCGGCGCGGATACGCATTTCTGTAGCGGCCGGTCTCGCCTGCGATTCGGCCGCTTTGGCACGGGCGACGGTCCCCCGTGGCCCGACGCCCGGGTCGCCAGCAAGCCGGGCTCCTACAGGGGGTGGGGCAAAGCGTGATGGGGGTGGCGTGTCAGGCGCGGGTTTAACGGCTACCATGCGGCCATCAGTCCGGCGTGGGGATGCCGGCGGGGAGACCTGAGCATGTCCGCGACCCGCAGTGCCGTGAAGAAGACCGTGCCCGTCGACCGGGCCACCAGCCAGCTGGTGCCCTTCGTCTGGGAGGGCACCGACAAGCGCGGCGTCAAGATGAAGGGCGAGCAGCCGGCCAAGAACGCCAACCTGCTCAAGGCCGAACTGCGCCGCCAGGGCATCACCCCCAGCGTGGTCAAGCCCAAGGCCAAGCCGCTGTTCGGCGCGGCCGGCCGCACTATCTCGGCCAAGGACATCGCCTTTTTCAGCCGGCAGATGGCCACGATGATGAAGTCCGGCGTGCCGATCGTGTCGGCTCTCGAGATCATCGGCGGCGGCCAGAAGAACCCGCGGATGAAGTCGATGATCGACGACATCCGCACCAACATCGAGGGCGGCTCCTCGATGCACGAAGCGATCAGCCGCCACCCTGTGCAGTTCGACGAACTGTTCCGCAACCTGGTCCGCGCCGGCGAGGGAGCCGGCGTGCTGGAAACGGTGCTGGACACCATCGCCAGCTACAAGGAGAACATCGAGTCGCTCAAGGGCAAGATCAAGAAGGCCCTGTTCTACCCGGCCATGACGATCGCGGTGGCGATCATCGTCAGCGCGATCCTGCTGATCTACGTGGTGCCGCAGTTCGAGGCGGTATTTGCCGGTTTCGGCGCCGAACTGCCGGCGTTCACCAAACTGATCGTCGCCGCCTCGGACTTCATGGTGTCCTACTGGTGGATGATGCTGCTGATCGTGGGCGGCGGCCTGTTCGCCTCGGTGTTCTTCTACAAGCGCTCGCCCGCGTTCCAGCACTTCCTGGACCGGGTGATCCTCAAGGTGCCGGTGCTGGGCCAGATCATGCACCAGAGCGCCATTGCCCGCTTTGCCCGCACCACCGCGGTGACCTTCAAGGCCGGCGTGCCGCTGGTGGAGGCGCTGGAATCGGTGGCCGGCGCCACCGGCAATACCGTGTACGAGAAGGCGGTTTACCGCATCCGCGACGACGTCGCGGTCGGTTACCCGGTCAATCTGGCGATGAAACAGACCAATCTCTTTCCGAACATGGTCATCCAGATGACCGCCATCGGCGAGGAGGCCGGCGCGCTGGATACCATGCTGTTCAAGGTCGCCGAGTACTACGAGCAGGAAGTGAACAATGCGGTCGATGCGCTGGCCAGCCTGATCGAACCGCTGATCATGGTGGTGCTGGGCGTCCTCGTCGGCGGCATGGTGGTCGGCATGTACCTGCCCATCTTCAAGCTGGCCGCGACAATCGGATAACAAGAAGAACAATCAAGCATGGCGTTCCTCGACCAGCAGCCCTTGCTGGGCTACCCGCTCGCGGCCGCCGTCGGCCTGGCCGTCGGCAGCTTCCTCAACGTGGTCATCCTGCGCCTGCCCAGGCGGCTGGAATGGGAGTGGAAGCGCGACGCGCGCGAGATCCTGGAACTGCCGGAGATCTACGACCCGCCCCCGCCCGGGGTGGTGGTCGAGCCCTCGCACGACCCGGTCACCGGTGATCGGCTGAAGTGGTGGGAGAACATCCCGGTCTTCAGCTGGCTGGCGCTGCGCGGCCGCTCGCGTTACAGCGGCCAACGCATCTCGGCGCAGTACCCGCTGGTGGAGCTGCTGACCGGCGTGCTGACGGTGGTATGCGCCTGGCGCTTCGGCTTCGGCTGGCAGGGCTTCGGCGCGATGGTGCTGACCTGGTTCCTGATCGCGGCGTCGGGCATCGACCTGCGCACGCGGCTGCTGCCGGACAACCTGACCCTGCCGCTGATGTGGCTGGGCCTGATCGCCAGCCTGGACAACCTGTTCATCCCGGCCAAGCCGGCGCTGCTGGGCGCGATCGCCGGCTACGTGTCGCTGTGGAGCGTGTGGTGGCTGTTCAAGCAGATCACCGGCAAGGAAGGCATGGGCCACGGCGATTTCAAGCTGCTGGCCGCGCTGGGCGCCTGGGTCGGGCTGAAGGGGATCCTGCCGATCATCCTGCTGTCGTCGGTGGTGGGCGCGGTGGTCGGCTCGCTATGGCTGGCCTATAAGGGCCGCGACCGGGCCACGCCGATTCCGTTCGGGCCGTACCTGGCCATCGCCGGGTGGATCGTGTTCTTCTGGGGCGATCCGATGATCGACGCGTACATGCGCTACGCCCGGCTGGGCTGAGGCCCCGCTCTTGTAGGAGCCGGGTTCAGCCGGCGACACGACGGCGGCGGCACAGGCGACGCCCTCGTGATTCCGACGCCGGGGGTCGCGGCATGCCCGCTCCTACACAGGGGAAGGCGGCGCCACGCGCACCGTTGCGCGCGGACGGCATTGCGATCAGAAGAACACGGCCGGACTGACCCCGAAGCGTTCGCTCAATGCGGCAATATGGTCGCGGGTGAGATTCCGGCCACGACCGTTGAGTATCCGGGACACCAATGACTTGCTGCCGATCTCCGGCAGGTCGGCCACACCCAGGTCATGCTGCTCCATCAGCAGCTTCAATGCATCGACGCCACCGAGCCCGGCGATGCGCGCATTGAATTCGGCGAACGCACCCGACTCGTCCTCCCAGCGTTCGATCGCATTGGACAGGATGCCGATCAAGGGACGCTGGGCTTCATAGTCCTCGACCAGTTCATCCATCAGCGCCAGCGCACGAGCGTAATCGGCCTCGTCGGCGATTCGGCTGATGAAGCCGGCCTCGTCGAACAGCGCATGGGCCTTCTTCTTGATGGCGGCAAATCCCATGGTCGCGGCCTCCTCTACTCCGCATGTTTGCGATAGTGCCCGCACAGCCTGTCGTACTCGGCGTGGGACACGATATGCCTGACGTACATCCTCTTGTCCCGGAACTCGATGAAGGCGATCAGGCGAAGGTTGTTGCCGCCGATGTCCAGGACCCACCACTTGTCCCGGTACCTGAAGTTGTCCAGCGAGGGGAAGACGTTCCGCAACTGGTCCGGAGTCGTGAAATCGCAATTGCGCAGCACCCGGTACGTACGGTCGATGGCGGCGGCATCGTTCGGATGGTCCTTGGCTGCATCCAGGAACGGCTTCCGGGAAATGACATGCATGTCGCTGTAGCTCCTTGGCCTCTGGATGCTCCCTAAAAGTTGACAATTTGTCAACTTTTAGGGACACAGGGGACGGAGGCAGTCAATCAAAAATCAGTTGCCCCCCCTTTAAGCACGCCGACGACCGCACCCGTCGCATCGCCCATGAACGGGCTGCAGAAGATCCAGCCGATGCGCGCGGCATGAGGGACGCTTGAAAGGGGGCGGCCCCTTCGAGCATTTCATTGACAATGTAAATACACGCCAGCAGACTGGCGCCGATGGCCGACGTCACTTACGTGCGTAGCGGCACATCGTTCGTCTGGGACGATGGCAAGGATGCCGCCAACCAGCACCGCCACGGGATCGCATTCCGGGTGGCGGCGGAAGCGTTTTTCGATCCGTTTGCCCGCGTGGTCGATGCCAGCCGTCACCAGCAGGATCGCGACAAGCTGATCGGCTACCTGGATGACAAACGGTTGGTTGCCGTCGTACATCTGGAACTGGACGGCGATGCATATCGCATCATTTCCGCATGGCCAGCCACTACAGAAGAGCGTGCCTACTATGATTCCTGACGTACTCAAGCAACGCCTCACCAAGGACCGCGCGATGACCACCGTCACCGTGCGCATGCCGGTCGACGTGGTGGAATCGATGAAGGCCATTGCCCCCCTGAAGGGAATGAGCGGCTACCAGGCCCTCCTCAAGGCCTATGTCAGTGCTGGACTGAGGCAGGACGAAGCCGAATTCCTGTTCGGACCTGCTCATCGCATGGCCGAGGCACTGCGCAGGCGCGGTGTCGATCCCCGCCTGATCGAGGAAGCAGAACGCGAGGCACGCGTCGCTTAAGAGTCGGGACTATCACTGATGGCCATGCACAACCCTCTCCACCCCGGCGAGTTCATCATTGCGGTCTATCTCGAGCCCAACGGCATCAGCGGCCGCGAGCTTGCCGACAAGCTGGATGTAGCGCCCTCCACTCTCAGCCGCGTCCTCAAGGGTTCCAGCCGCATTTCCCCCGAGATGGCGCTTCGCTTGTCCAAGGCGATCGGTCGTTCACCCGAAAGCTGGCTCGCGATGCAGGATGCTCACGACCTTTGGGTTGCGCGGCAGCACGTCGACCTGGAACGGGTGGGCAAGCTTGCGCTGGCCGCGGCCTGACACGGCGTGAGCGATTTCATCATCGGCCTGACCGGCGGGGTGGCCTCGGGCAAGAGCGAGGTCACCCGGCGCTTCGAGGCACTGGGCGTGCACGTGGCCGATGCGGACGTGATCGCGCGGGCGGTGGTCGAGCCGGGGCAGCCGGCGCTGGCGGGGATCGTGGAGCGGTTCGGCGCGGGGATGCTGCTGGCCGATGGGCGCCTGGACCGGCGCCGGTTGCGCGAACTGGTGTTCGCCGATGCGCAGGCGCGGCGGGAGTTGGAGGCGATCACCCATCCGGCGATCCGCGCGGCGCTGCAGGCCGAGTGCCGGGCCGCGCCCGGGCCCTACGCGATCGCCGCGATCCCGCTGCTGGCCGAGGCCGGCGGGCGGGCGGTTTATCCGTGGCTGGACCGCATCCTGGTCATCGATACGCCGGCCGAGGTGCAGCACGCGCGGCTGATGCGCCGCGACGGCGTGGACGAGGCGCTGGCAGCGAGCATGATTGCCGCGCAGGTGCCGCGCGAGGCGCGGCTGGCGATCGCCGACGACGTGCTGGTCAACGACGGCCATCCGGAGCACCTGGATGCGCCGGTGGCGGACCTGGATGCGCGCTATCGCACCCTGGCGGGCGCATCGTTGTTGTAGGAGCCGGGTTCAGCCGGCGACCCGACGCCGTCGGCACAGGCGACGCCCTCACTGCCCGACGCCCGTGTCGCCGACTGAAGTCAGCTCCTACAGAAGAGCGGCGGCGGCGCGGCTGTTGTAGGAGCCGGGTTCAGCCGGCGACACGACGCCATCGGCACAGGCGATGCCCGCACGATTCCAACGCCCTTGTCGCCGTCATGCCAGCTCCTACAAACACCCTGGTTACGACGGCCAGAGGCTGCGGATGGCGGCGATGCCCTGGGCGCCGTGGCCGCGGGCGGTGGGCAGGTCGTCCAGGGCCAGGCCGCCGATGGCGTAGATCGGCAGGGCGACCTGTTCGCGCAACGCGACGAAGCCGTCCCAGCCCAGGGTCGGCGCACCGGGATGGGTGGCAGTCTCGCGCACCGGGCCCAGCACGGCGAAGTCGCAGCCCAGCGCCTGCGCCCGGCGCAGGCCGTCGAGGTCATGGCAAGAGGCGCCCACCGGCAGGGCGGCCGGCAGCGGACGCGCCGGCAACCCGGCCAGCTGCTCGCCGCCCAGTTGCACGCCCACGCCCAGTTCGGCGGCCAGAGCGATGTCGCGGTTGAGCAGCAGTTCGACCTTGGCCTGGCGGCAATCGTCGGCGACCGCGCGCGCCAGGGCGGCGTAGGCGTCCGGCGGCAGGCTGCGGGCGCGCAGCTGCAGGCGCTCGATGCCAGCGTCCAGGGCGCGCTGCAGGGAGTCGCGCCATGCATGGGGGTCGTCGCCGGGCTCGGGCGTGACCAGGTAGCGGTCGGGCTGGCGCAGGGCGCCGACCACCGGCACGTCGGCCGACGGCATCGAATAGCGGGCCAGCCGCTCGGGCGCGACCCAGGTCAGGGCCTGGCCCTCGCGGCCGCGTGGGGTGCCTTTCCAACGGCGGATGGCGCGCACTTCCAGGCGCAGGCGCTTGCCGGGGTATTCCTGCGGGACCTCGATCAGCGGGTCGCCGACTTCGGCTTCGATGCCCAGTTCTTCGTGCAGTTCGCGAACCAGGGCGGCCTCGGAGGTCTCGCCGGGCTCGCGCTTGCCGCCGGGGAATTCCCACAGGCCGGCCAGGTCGCTGTCCTCGCCGCGCCGGGCCAGCAGCACGCGGCCGCGGACGTCGGTGATGACGCCGGCCACGACGTGGATCGAGCGCAGGGGGGTGTCCATGGGGGGAGCTTACCGGGATGGCGGGGATAACCGGAATCGCGTGTCATGCCCTTTCCTTTGTAGGAGCGGACTTCAGTCGGCGACACGGGCGTCGGAAACATGAGGGCGTCGCCTGGGCCAGCGGCGTCGGGTCGCCGGCTGAACCCGGCTCCTACATTGGGAGCCAAAGGCCCTCCAACCCGACGGATGAGGACAAGGAAACGCGACGGCGGCCAGGGGCGGCGTCGCTTCTCCGACCCTCTCCCCAACCCCGCTCCCGGAGGGAGAGGGGCTCAAGCGGCTCAGCTCAGCTGGCCGTGGCAGTGCTTGTACTTCTTGCCGCTGCCGCAGGGGCACGGGTCGTTGCGGCCGACCTTGGGGGTGTCGCGCACGACGGTGCCGGTGGCGGCGGCGCCCATCACGTTGGCGCGGCGCTCGCGTTCGATCGCGGCGACCTCGTCCTCGGTGTCGTAGCCGACGGCGGCGGCGTGCTGGAACTGCGCCTGGCGCAGCCGGGCCTCGGCCTGGGCGCGCTCCTGCGCCTCCAGTTCGGCGATCTCCTCTTCGGTGCGCACGCGCACCCGCGCCAGCAGGGTCACCACCTGGCGCTTGACGTTCTCCAGCATCTCCGAGAACAGCTGGAAGGCTTCCTTCTTGTACTCCTGCTTGGGCTGCTTCTGCGCGTAGCCGCGCAGGTGGATGCCCTGGCGCAGGTAGTCCATGCGCGCCAGGTGCTCCTTCCAGCCCTGGTCGAGCACGGTCAGCATGATGTGCTTCTCCAGCGCGCGCGCGGTCTCCGGACCCAGCTGGGACTCCTTCTGCCCGAACATCGCCGCCACCGCGTCCTGCACGTGCTGCTCGATGCGCTCGGCATCCAGTTCCTCGCTGGTCCTGGACAGGCCCTGCAGGTCCAGGCGCAGGCCCAGCTCGCCCTCCAGCTCGGCCTCCAGGCCCGGCAGGTCCCACTGCTCGTCGACCGACTCGGCCGGCACGTGGCGCGCCACCAGCTCGGCGATCACGTCGCCGCGGATGCCGTCGATGTTGTCCTTGACCGACTCGGCGTCCAGCAGCTCGTCGCGCTGGGCGTAGATCACCTTGCGCTGGTCGTTGTTGACGTCGTCGAAGTCGAGCAGGTTCTTGCGGATGTCGAAGTTGTGCGCCTCGACCTTGCGCTGCGCCTTCTCGATCTGCCGGCTGACCAGCTTGTCCTCGATGACGTCGTCTTCCTTCATGCCCATCATCCGCATCGCCTTCTGCACCCAGTCGGAGGCGAAGATGCGCATCAGGTTGTCTTCCAGCGACAGGTAGAACCGGGACGAGCCCGGGTCGCCCTGGCGGCCGGAGCGGCCGCGCAGCTGGTTGTCGATGCGGCGGCTCTCGTGGCGCTCGGTGCCGATGATGTGCAGGCCGCCGGCGGCCTTGACCGCGTCGTGGCGCTTCTGCCACTCGCGCCTGGCCTTGGTCTTGTCCAGCGCGCTGGCCTCTTCGCCCAGCTCGTGCAGTTCGGTTTCCAGCGAGCCGCCGAGCACGATGTCGGTGCCGCGGCCGGCCATGTTGGTGGCGATGGTCACCGCGCCGGGGCGGCCGGCGTTGGCGACGATCTGCGCCTCGCGCTCGTGCTGCTTGGCGTTGAGCACCTCGTGCGCCACGCCGGCCTTGTTCAGGTACTCGGAGAGCATCTCCGAGGTCTCGATCGAAGTGGTACCCACCAGCACCGGCTGGCCGCGCTCGTGGCAGTCCTCGATGTCGGCCAGCACCGCCTTGAACTTGCCTTCGCGGGTGAGGAACACCTGGTCGGCGTGGTCCTTGCGCTGCACCGGCTTGTGGGTCGGGATCACCGCCACTTCCAGGCCGTAGATGCTCTGGAATTCATAGGCCTCGGTGTCCGCCGTACCGGTCATGCCGGCCAGCTTCTTGTACATGCGGAACAGGTTCTGGAAGGTGATGCTGGCCAGCGTCTGGTTCTCGCGCTGGACCGGCACGCCTTCCTTGGCCTCCACCGCCTGGTGCAGGCCGTCGGACCAGCGGCGCCCGGCCAGGGTGCGGCCGGTGAACTCGTCGACGATCACCACCTCGCCGTCGCGGACGATGTAGTCCACGTCGCGCTGGAACAGCGCGTGCGCGCGCATCGCCGCGTTGAGGTGGTGGACCACCGCCAGGTTGTTGGCGCCGTACAGGGCATCTTCCTCGGCGAGGATGCCGGCGCGGCGCAGCAGCGACTCGGCGTGCTCCATGCCGGACTCGGACAGGTGCACCTGCTTGCCCTTCTCGTCGACCCAGTAGTCGCCATCGCCTTCCTCGGACTCCTGGCGCTTGAGCTGGGGCACGATGCGGTTGACGCGGATGTACAGCTCCGGCGACTCGTCGGCCGGGCCGGAGATGATCAGCGGGGTACGCGCCTCGTCGATCAGGATCGAGTCGACCTCGTCGACGATGGCGTAGTGCTGGCCGCGCTGGAAGCGGTCGGCGCGCGACAGCGCCATGTTGTCGCGCAGGTAGTCGAAGCCGAATTCGTTGTTGGTGCCGTAGGTGATGTCGGCGGCGTAGGCGGCCTTCTTGTCCGAATGCGGCATGCCCGGATAGACCACGCCCACGCTCAGGCCCAGCCACTCGTAGACCTTGCCCATCCAGGCCGCGTCGCGGCGGGCCAGGTAGTCGTTCACGGTGATCACGTGCACGCCCTTGCCTTCCAGGGCGTTGAGGTACACCGGCAGGGTGGCGACCAGGGTCTTGCCCTCGCCGGTGCGCATCTCGGCGATCTTGCCCAGGTGCAGGACCATGCCGCCGATCAGCTGCACGTCGTAGTGGCGCATGCCCATCACGCGGTGGCTGGCCTCGCGGCAGACGGCGAAGGCCTCGGGCAGGATCTTGTCGAGCGGTTCGCCGCCGGCGATGCGCTGCTGGAACTCCGGGGTCTTGGCTTTCAGGGCCTCGTCGGAGAGCTGCTGCATCTCCGCTTCGAGGGCGTTGATCTTGGCGACGATGCGGTCCAGCTGGCGCAGGAGCCGTTCGTTGCGGCTGCCGAAGACACGGGTAAGCAGTTTGTTGATCATCGATGGGGCCGGTTGGGAATGAACGCCCGGGTCCGCCGCCAGCGGGGCGGACCATACGGACAGCGCGCAATCGGCCCTGCCCGGGGCAACATGGCATTGTAGCTTGGGACGCCGGGCGACGATCTCAAGGCACCGTGCCGACGGTCATGCACCCGGCAGGAGGCCCGCTCTCCTGTAGGAGCTGACTTCAGTCGGCGACACGGGCGTCGGGACCATGAGGGCGTCGCCTGGGCCGACGGCGTCGGGTCGCCGGCTGAACCCGGCTCCTACAACAGCGCCGGCGCGGCCGCTCTCCTGTAGGAGCTGACTTCAGTCGGCGACACGGGCGTCGGAACCACGGGGGCGTCGCCTGGGCCGACGGCGTCGGGTCGCCGGCTGAACCCGGCTCCTGCAACAGCCACGGCGCAGCCGCTCTCTGTAGGAGCTGACTTCAGTCGGCGACACGGGCGTCGCAACCACGAGGGCGTCGCCTGGGCCGACGGCGTCGGGTCGCCGGCTGAACCCGGCTCCTACAACAGCCACCGCGCGGCCGCTCTTCTGTAGGAGCTGACTTCAGTCGGCGACACGGGCGTCGGGATCATGGGGGCGTCGCCTGGGCCGATGGCGTCGCGTCGAGGGCAAACCCGGCCCGTACATCAACATCCAAAAGCCCCCCTCCCCGACCCTCCCCTTCGCCTGCGGCGAAAGGGAGGAAGCAGAAAGCGAAAGGCCCGCCCCCTCGCGGGGACGGGCCTTATATGCGGACGCGGTGCGGGCTCAGCCGCGGCCGCGCTTGGCCACCGGCGCGCGACCGTCGGTCAGGAACTTGCGCGGGTTGACCACCTTGCCGTTCTCCCACACCTCGAAGTGCACGTGGGCGCCGGTGGAGCGGCCGCTGGAACCGGCCTTGGCCACCTGCTGGCCGGCGCGGACCAGGTCGCCGGCCTTCACGGTCAGGCGCGAGTTGTGCGCGTAGCGGGTGACGTAGCCGTTGCCGTGGTCGACCTCGATGGTGTGGCCGTAGCCGCTGCGGGTGCCGGAGAAGCTGACCACGCCGTCGGCCACCGACATGACCGGGTCGCCGACGTTGGCATCGAAGTCGATGCCCTTGTGGAACTGGCGGCCGCGGCCGAACGGATCGGCGCGGTTGCCGAAGCTGGAGGTGATGTAGCTGCGGCGCACCGGCGAGCGCACCGGCAGTGCGTTGTTCTCGAGCTGGCGGTCGAACAGCAGCGACTCCATCACTCCCAGCTGGCGGCCGGAGTGTTCGAACTGCTGCTGGACCTCGTCCAGGCCGGAGACCAGGTCGTCCAGCGGCATGTCGCGGGCGACGCCGGCGCCACCCTGGCCGGGCGTGCCCTGGAAGTCGAATTCGCCGTCCTCAAGCTGGCCGGCTTCGGTCAGGCGCTCGCCAAGGGCGTTGAGGCGGTTGGCCTGGGCCTGCAGTTCGCCCAGGCGCGCGGCCAGCGCGTTGATTTCCTGCTGGGACTGGCGCTTGACCTGCTCCAGTTCCTCTTGCTGCTCGGCCAAGCGCGACTCGGTGTTCTGCGCGTTGGCCATCCCGATCGCGACGCCAGCGCCGGTCCCGACCAGGACACCGGTGGCAAGCACCGCCGCCAGTGCCAGCCCGGGACGCTGCGAGGCCAGCCCGTGGAGGCGGCCGGCCCATCCGTCTGCGCGGCTGTCACGCGGGTTTCTTACGATGAATTTATAGCTCATGCTTTGGGTATGCCTGATATGAAGCCCAACGCCCGCAAGGCGGCCGTCCCACGTCCCGCAGCCGAAGCCGCGATGGCGGATGAAACTGGCACCACCTTGCGCCGAGCCCTCTGGCTCGATGCGCTGGACCAGCAGTTGCGTCCCCTGCTGCCGCCGGGGCTGGCACCCCATTGCAGGTTGGCCAACGTTTCCGGCGGACAGCTCGTTTTTGTGACCGATTCGCCGGTCTGGCGGGCGCGGCTGCGCCTGGCAGAAGCCGAACTCCTCGATGCGGCCCGCTCCGTCGGGCTGAACCCCACTGCAGTCATCGTCAAAACGACTACCGTCCCGTTTCAACCGCCGGTACCGGCCAGTGCCACGGTCCCCCTGGTTTCAGCGACCGCCCGGCAAGCCGTGAGCGACGCATTGGCATCCCTGCGGGAATCCGATCCGTCGGACTCCCCGGATTCCGGGGCTCCTGCCCCGGGGTCTGGAACCGGTCCTGCAACGTAGAGTTTCGCTGCCACCGGCCAACCTGCGGGGCATCCTATCGTCACATCCCTCTCACGTCGTTAGCGATTGGTTAAAAAGTCGTTACGAAGGCAACGGATCGCTGATGAGGTTCACGGTTCGTGAAAGTCCCTGAAGGCATGAGTCAGGGACCAGACTGAATAGCCTGTTCAGGTTTGGAGACGGGTGGGAAGCGAAAAGCAAGAAGTCACGGGGTTCCCGCCTTCGCGGGAATGACGGAGTGCGGGTAGAGCCCACGGCCCCACCACCCGTCATTCCCGCGAAGGCGGGAACCCAGTGACTTTGCTTGGATGACCGGCTCAGCCGGCCCAGACCTGGCCCGACAAAAGCCGCCCGATCAGGCCAGCGCGGGCGTGCCGTAGGCCAAGGGCGCGGGAGCGCCGACTTCCTCGAAGCTGACCTTTTCCCAGGCGCCGGCATCGGCCAGCAGGGCGCGGGCGAGCTTGTTGTTGAGCGCATGGCCGGACTTGTAGCCCTCGTAGGCGCCCAGGATCGGGCCGCCGACCAGGTACAGGTCGCCGATCGCGTCGAGGATCTTGTGGCGCACGAACTCGTCGGCGTAGCGCAGGCCGTCCTCGTTGAGCACGCGGAACTCGTCGAGCACGATGGCGTTGTCCATCGAGCCGCCCAGGCCCAGGTTGAGCTCGCGCATGTATTCCAGGTCGCGCATGAAGCCGAAGGTGCGGGCGCGGGAGATTTCCTGGATGTACGACGCGGTGGAGAACTCCAGCCGGTGCTGCGACTGCTTGGCCGGGATCATCGGGTGGTCGAACTGGATGGTGAAGTCCAGCCGGTAGCCATCGTACGGAGTGAAGCGGGCGACCTTGTCGCCGTCGCGCACCTCGACCTCGCGCAGGATGCGGATGAAGCGCTTGGGCGCGTCCTGCTCGGCGATGCCGGCCGACTGCAGCAGGAACACGAACGGACCGGAAGAGCCGTCCATGATCGGCAGCTCGGCCGAGGACAGCTCGACGATCATGTTGTCGACGCCCAGGCCGGCGGCGGCCGACATCAGGTGCTCGACGGTCTGGATCTTGGCCTCGCCGCAGGTCAGGCCGGTGCACAGGGTGGTCTCGGTGACCAGGCCGGCGGACGCGGGCACTTCCACCACCGGCTCCAGGTCGGTGCGGCGGAACACGATGCCGTGGTCGGCCGGCGCCGGGCGCAGGGTCATGTAGACCTTGTTGCCGCTGTGCAGGCCCACGCCGGTGGCGCGGATCGTGTTCTTGAGGGTGCGCTGCCGGGTCATGGGGTCACCGATGCGACGAGGACTTCCGTGAGGATGTCGCGTGAAGGCGCTGAGAATATCACGCGTTTAGCTGAATCTTAACGGACTGCCGGGCGGTTTCCGGCCGGTCGGTGCGGCACTTTCCCGCGGGTGGGGCCGGTTGCCAAGGGCCCGCGACGCGCGACGGTTGTAGGAGCCGGGTTCAGCCGGCGACCCGACAACCTCGGCACAGGTGACGCCCTCGTGATCCCGACTCCCGTGTCGCCGACTGAAGTCAGCTCCTACAGGAGAGCGCCGAGCCGTGGCTGGTGTAGGAGCCGGGTTTAGCCGGCGACCCGACGCCGCCGGCACAGGCGACGTCCTCATGGTTCCGACGCCCGTGTCGCCCACTGAAGTGGGCTCCTACAGAAAGCGGCGGCGGGAAGGAAAACCTGCCGGGCCTGTTCGGCCCGGCAGCAAGGGACCACGGACACCGGGGCTGCAGCGCGCCTGGCGGGCGCGCTCCCGGGGTGTTGCCTCCGTCGCGGGCGATGGCGCACCCGCGGCGGTATTTCCACTTCCATCGCTGGCCGCGGCGGCCGGCCCTGGGGCCGGCCGGCGTGGCTCAGTCCGCCTGGCGGCGCAGGAACGCCGGGATGTCCAGGTAGTCGCTGGGCAGGTCGGCGGCGGCCGGTGCCGAGGGCACGGCCGGAGCCGTCGCGCCGGTGGTGCCGCCGCGGCGCAGGCCGAGGCCGCCGGTGGCCGCGGCGACCGGGTCGGCGGCGAAGCCGTCGTCGATCGGCAGGCCGGTGGTGGCGTCGCGGACCAGGCGCACCGGCGCGCGCATCGGCTCGCGCGCGGTGAACTCGGCGCGATTGCCGCCGAACTCGCGGTCGCGCACCGGCTGCCGCGCCACGGCGCGGTTCAGGCCGGTGGCCACCACGGTCACCCGCACCTCGTCCTGCATGTCCGGATCGAGCACGGTGCCGACCACCACGGTCGCGTCCTCCGAGGCGAAGCCCTCGACGGTGCGGCCGATCTCGTCGAACTCGGCCATGGTGAAGTCCGGGCCGGCGGTGATGTTGACCAGGATGCCGTTGGCGCCGTTGAGGTTGACGTCGTCCAGCAGCGGGTTCTGGATCGCCGCCTCGGCCGCGGCCTGGGCGCGGTCGTCGCCGCGCGCGGTGCCGGTGCCCATCATCGCCAGGCCCATCTCGCTCATCACCGTACGCACGTCGGCGAAGTCGACGTTGATCAGGCCGGGGCGCACGATCAGGTCGGCGATGCCCTGCACCGCACCCTGCAGCACGTCGTTGGCGGCGCGGAACGCCTGCACCATGGTCGCGTTGCGGCCGAGCACGGTGATCAGCTTCTCGTTGGGGATGGTGATCAGCGAGTCGCAATGCGCCGACAGTTCCTCGATGCCCTTCAGCGCGACCTGCATGCGCCGGCGGCCTTCGAACGGGAACGGCTTGGTGACCACGGCCACGGTCAGCACGCCCATCTCCTTGGCCAGCTGCGCCACCACCGGCGCCGCGCCGGTGCCGGTGCCGCCGCCCATGCCGGCGGTGATGAACACCATGTCGGCGCCGTCCAGCGCGGCGATGATCTGCTCGCGGTCCTCCAGCGCGGCCTGGCGGCCGACCTCCGGGTTGGCGCCGGCGCCCAGGCCCTTGGTGACGTTGCCGCCGAGCTGCAGCTGCAGCTTGGCGCCGCAGTTCTTGATCGCCTGCGAATCGGTGTTGGCGGTGATGAATTCCACGCCGTCGACGCTGCTGTTGACCATGTGCGCCACGGCATTACCGCCGCCGCCGCCCACGCCGATGACCTTGATCACCGCGTTCGGAGCCATCTTCTCGATCAGTTCGAAATGTGCCATGTCCGTTGTCCTCGTTTATAAGTGCCGGCTTTCTGTGCTCCGGCGTTTGTCGGGTACTGCGTTGTCGCCTTTCGTTCCTCGGGTGTTGCCTGTTTGCCGCAATCGGTTGCGCCTTCCCTTTCGCCTGTCGCGGTCATGCCCGCTCCTACAACAGCCGCGGCGTTCCATGTGCCGCGGGGTAGATCGAACAAAGCCGCGGCGTTGCATGCGCCGCGGGGTGCATCGTCAGAACTCGCCGCGGTACCAGTTGCGCAGCTTCTTGAAGAAATTCCCGGCGCGGCCGCTGGGCAGCGACGGCCGGCGCGGGTGCTCGATCTGGCTGCCCATCAGCAGCAGGCCCACGCCGCTGGCATGGACCGGGTTGCCGACCACTTCGCCCAGGCCGCTGACGTGCTGCGGGATGCCGATGCGCACCGGCATCTGCAGCATTTCCTCGGCCAGTTCGATCACCCCTTCCATCTTCGAGGCGCCGCCGGTCAGGACCATGCCCGCGCGCACCAGCTCCTCGAAGCCGGAACGGCGCAGTTCGGCCTGGACCATCTCGAAGATCTCCTCGTAGCGGCCCTGCACCGCCTGCGCCAGCGAGGCGCGCGGCATCCGCCGCGGCGGCCGGTCGCCGACGCTGGGCACCTGGATGCTTTCCTCGGCGGTGGCCAGCTGCGCCAGCGCGCAGGCGTAGCGGACCTTGATCTGCTCGGCCTCGGGCGTGGGCGTGCGCAGCATGTGCGCGATGTCGTTGGTGACGTGGTCGCCGGCGATCGGCAGCGAGGCGGTGTGGCAGATCGCGCCCTGGATGAACACCGCGATGTCGGTGGTGCCGGCACCCATGTCGACCAGGACCACGCCCAGTTCGCGCTCGTCGGCGGTCAGCACCGCCACCGAGGAGGCCAGCGAGGACAGGATCAGGTCGTCGACCTGCAGGCCGCAGCGCTGCACGCACTTGGTGATGTTCTGCGCCGCCGACTGCGCGCAGGTGACCAGGTGCGCGTGCACCTCCAGGCGCACGCCGGTCATGCCGACCGGGTTGCGGATGCCTTCCTGCGAATCGTCGAGCACGTACTCGCGCGGGATCGCGTGCAGGATGCGCTGGTCGGCGGGGATCGCCACTGCCTTGGCCGCGTCCAGCACCCGGTCCAGGTCGGCCCAGGTCACCTCGCCGTCGCGGATCGGGACGATGCCCGGCGAGTTCTTGCACTGCACGTGGTTGCCGGAGATCGAGGCGTAGACCGAGCGGATCTCGCAGCCGGCCATCAGCTCGGCCTCCTCGACCGCGCGCTGGATCGACTGCACGGTCGACTCGATGTCCACCACCACGCCGCGCTTGAGCCCGCGCGACTCGTGCGAGCCGATGCCGATCACCTCGATCGGGTTGCCCGGCGAATACTCGCCGACCAGCGCCACCACCTTGGAGGTGCCGATGTCGAGTCCGACGATGAGGGACTTGTCGCCTTTGCGGTTCATGTACTGCTCGCCTGCTGGGGTTGCGTCCGCGCGGCGCCGGCCGGCGCCTGCGGTGGGGGGGAAGAAGTGGCGGCCTTGGCCTCGGGCGTGCCCCAGGCCAGGGTGAATCCGTTGGTGTAGCGCAGGTCGGCGCGCGCGATCGGGCGCGCCTGGCGGACCAGCAGCTGCGGCAGCACGCGGGCGAAGCGCTGCATGCGTGCGCGCGCGTCGTCGCGGCCGACCACCACCTCCAGGCCGTTGTCCAGGGTCATCGACCAGCTGCCGCGCGCGTCCATGCCCAACTGCGCCACGCCGTAGCCCAGCGGCGCGAACATCGCGCGCGCCTCGTTGTACAGGCCGACCACCTCGGCGGTGCGCGCCTCGGGGCCGTCCAGCCGCGGCAGCCGCTCGTCGGCCAGGTCCTTCGGCAGCGGGAACAGCTGGCCGCGCTCGGACAGCAGCCGGTCCTGGCCCCAGAACGCGAACGGCCGGTGCTCGACCACGTGGATCTCCAGCACGTCGGGCCATTGCTTGCGCACCCGCGCGTGCTCGACCCAGGGCAGCCCTTCCACCGCCTGCTGCGCCGCGTCCAGGTCGACCGCGAAGAACCCGCGCGCAGCATATGGCGCCACCGCCGCGCGCAGCTGCTCGGCCTGGACCCGCTCGAACTCGCCGGTCGCGCGCAGGCGCGACAGCGGCCAGCGCTCGGCGCCGACCCAGCCGTTGAGCACGGCCACCACCGGCAGCGCGACCAGCGCCACCGCGAGCAGCCAGGCCAGGATGCGCAGCAGTGCGTTCACGCGGCGGCACCTCCGTCATCGTCCTGCGGCAGGGAGTGTTCGCCGACCGTGCCTTCCAGGATCCGCCAGCACAGTTCTTCGAACCCGATGCCGAGCTGGGCGGCGGCCTTGGGCACCAGCGAGTGGCTGGTCATGCCCGGCGCGGTGTTCACCTCGAGCAGGTAGGGCGCGCCGGTGACGCGCGAGCGCATCACGTCCACCCGGCCCCAGCCGCTGCAGCCGGCGGCGCGGAACGCGGCCAGCGCCAGCTCGCCGAGCCGGGCTTCGTCCTCGCCCTCCATGCCGGGGCACAGGTACTGGGTGTCCTCGGCGATGTACTTGGCGTCGTAGTCGTACCACTCGCCCTTGGGCACGATCCGGATCGACGGCAGCGCCACGTCGCCGAGGATGCCGACGGTCAGTTCGTCGCCGACCACCATCTGCTCCATCAGCAGTTCGCCGGGATAGCGCGCGGCCAGTTCCACCGCGCCTTCGAGGTCGGCCTCGGCCAGCACCCGCGATACGCCGACGCTGGAACCTTCCGAGGCCGGCTTGACGATCACCGGCAGGCCCAGGCCGCGCGCGGCCGCGCGCAGCGCCGCCGCGTCCGCGCCGCGCTCCAGGCGCGCGTAGCGCGGCGTCGGCAGGCTCAGCGACAGCCACACCTGCTTGGTCCGGATCTTGTCCATCGCCAGCGCCGAGCCGAGCACGCCCGAACCGGTGTACGGCACGCCCAGCGCCTCCATCAGGCCCTGGACCACGCCGTCCTCGCCGCCGCCGCGCTGGCCGTGGAGGATGTTGAACACGCGGTCGTACTTGTTCTCGAGCAGCGCGGCGGCCAGCGCCGGGATCCCGTCGACCGGATGCGCGTCCACGCCATGCGCGCGCAGCGCCTCGAGCACGTTGCGGCCCGAGTCCAGCGAGACCTCGCGCTCGGAACTGGTGCCGCCGAGCAGCACCGCGACCCGGCCGAACACGGTCGGGTCGGTGAAGCGCGGCGGCGGCAGCGCGGCCAGGCTCATGCCTGCGCCCCGCTGGCGAAACCGTCGGTGGCGATCTGGTGGGCGACGTAGCCGATGTCGCCGGCGCCCATCATCAGCAGCAGGTCGCCGTCGTGCAGCACGTCGGGCAGCACGTGGACCAGGTCGGCGACCTGTCCCACCACCACCGGCTCGCTGCGGCCGCGGGCGCGGATCGCGCGGGCCAGCGCGCGCGCGTCGGCACCGGGGATTGGCGCCTCGCCGGCCGGGTAGACCTCGCTGAGCACCAGCGCGTCGGCCTCCGACAGCACCGCGGCGAAGGCGTCGAACTGGTCGCGGGTGCGGCTGTAGCGGTGCGGCTGGAACGCCACCACCAGGCGCCGGTCGGGCCAGCCGCCGCGCGCGGCGGCGAACACTGCCGCCAGTTCCTTCGGGTGGTGGCCGTAGTCGTCGACCACCCGCACCTTCGCGCCGGCGGCGGTGGCGACCTCGCCCAGGTCGTTGAAGCGGCGGCCGATGCCGGCGAACTTCTCCAGCGCCGCGGCGATGTTCTGCGGCGATACGCCCAATTGCCAGGCCACCGCGGCGGCGGCCAGCGCGTTGAGCACGTTGTGCCGGCCCGGCAGGGCCAGGGTCACCGGCACGGTCGCGCCCTCGGGCAGGCGCAGGGTGAAGCGCATGCGCGGGCCGTCCTGGACGACGTCGTCGGCGCGCACGTCGGCGTTCTCGGCGGTGCCGTAGGTCATCACGTGGCGCGGGGTGTGCGCGGCCAGCGCGGCGACTTCCGGGTCGTCGATGCACAGCACCGCCAGGCCGTAGAACGGCAGGCGCTGCAGGAACTCGGCGAAGGCCGACTGCAGGCGGGCGAAATCGTTGCCGTAGTTCTCCAGGTGGTCGGAGTCGATATTGGTGATGACCGCGATCAGCGGGCTCAGGCGCAGGAAGCTGCCGTCGCTCTCGTCGGCCTCGGCCACCAGCCACTGGCCGCCGCCGAGCTTGGCGTTGGCGCCGGCAGCCAGCAGCTGGCCGCCGATGACGAAGGTCGGATCCAGCCCACCCTCGCTGAGCACCGCCGCGGCCAGGCTGGTGGTGGTGGTCTTGCCGTGGGTGCCGGCCACCGCTATCCCGCGGCGGAAGCGCATCAGCTCGGCCAGCATCGCCGCGCGCGGCACGATCGGGATGCGCTGGCTGCGCGCCTCCATCAGCTCGGGGTTGTCCTCGCGGATCGCGCTGGACACCACCACGCAGTCGGTGCCGAGCACGTTGGCCGCCGAGTGGCCGCGGACGATGCGCGCGCCCAGCCGCGCCAGGCGGCGGGTGGCAGCATTGTCGGCGGTATCCGAGCCGGACACTTCATAGCCGAGGGTGAGCATCACCTCGGCGATGCCGCTCATGCCGGTGCCGCCAATGCCGACGAAGTGCACGCGGGGGAAGGCGCGTACCAGGTCGTCGGTGTCGTGCAGGCGGCGGATCATGCGGAAACTCCAGGAGATTGAATGGATTCTTCGAGGACGATCGCGGCGATGCGCTCGGCCGCGTCGGGCCGGGCCAGCGCGCGCGCGGCGCGGGCCATCGCCAGCCGGCGCGCCGGGTCGGCGGCCAGCGCGAGCAGCAGCGGCTGCAGGCGCGCGGCCAGCTGCGGGTCCTGCTTGAGCAGCACGGCCGCGCCGTGCTCGACCAGGTAGTCGGCGTTGCGGGTCTGGTGGTCGTCGACCGCGGCGGCGAACGGCACCAGCACGCTGCCGACGCCGGCCGCGCACAGTTCGGCCAGGGTCGAGGCGCCGGCGCGGCATACCACCAGGTCCGCCCAGGCGTAGGCGGCGGCCATGTCGTCGATGAAAGCCTCCACCCGCGCCGGCACGCCGGCTTCGGCGTAGGCGCGCTCGGCCTCGGCGCGCAGCTTCTCGCCGCACTGGTGGAGCACCTCGACCGCCACTGAGCCGAGCGCGGCCAGCGCCACGGGCAGCGCATCGTTGAGCACGCGCGCGCCCTGGCTGCCGCCCAGCACCAGCAGGCGCAGCGGCCCTTCGCGGCCGGCCAGGCGCTGCTCCGGCGGCGGCAGCGCGGCGATCGCCTCGCGCACCGGATTGCCGGCCACTTCCTCGCGGGCGAAGCTGCCCGGGAATCCGCTGAGCGTGCGCCGCGCGATCTTCGCCAGCACCCGGTTGGTCATGCCGGGCTCGCGGTTCTGCTCGTGCACCAGCAGCGGCAGGCCGGACAGCCACGCGGCCAGGCCACCGGGACCGGAGGCGAAGCCGCCGAAGCCGACCACCGCGCGCGGCCGCCGCCGGCGCAGCACCGCGCGCGCGGCGTTGACCGCCTTGAGCAGCTTGAACGGCGCGCCCAGCAGGGTCAGCTTGCCCTTGCCGCGCACCCCGGCCACCGGCAGGGTGTCAATCTCGATGCCGTGCTGCGGCACCAGCCGCGTTTCCATCGCCCCGGCCGCACCCAGCCACACCACCGGCACGCCGCGGCCGCGCAATACCTGCGCCACCGCCAGCGCCGGGAAGATGTGGCCGCCCGTGCCGCCGGCCATCACCATCACCGGCCGGTCGGTTTCGCGTGAATGCGTGGACGCATTCATGCGAAACCTCCGAACGTGGGCTCGATCCGCGAGGTGCCGCGGCCGCGCAGGCCGATCGCTGCGCCATGCACGTTCGCGGCCGCGCTCACCGGATTGCCCGCCGGAGCGCTTGCCTGGGCACTCACGGGCGCCTTGGCCGGACGCGGCGCGTTGCGCGCCGGCGGTGCGCTGGTGGCCCCGGCATCGGCGGCCGGCGCGGCTGCCGGTGCCGCTTCCTGGCGAACCGCGCGCTGGCGCTCGGCGCGCTCCAGCTCGTAGGACACGCGCAGCAGCAGGCCGATCGCCACGCAGGTCATCATCACGCTGGAACCGCCGGAGGACACCAGCGGCAGGGTCAGGCCCTTGGTCGGCAGCATGCCCAGGTTCACGCCGATCGAGACGAAGCTCTGCATGCCGATCCACAGCGCCACGCCGAAGGCGATGTAGCCGGGGAAGTGGCGGCGCATCTCCACGCACTTCAGGCCCAGGTACAGCGCGCGGCCGACCAGGAGCGCGTACAGGCCGATCACCATGCATACGCCGACGAAACCCAGCTCTTCGGCGATCACCGAGAAGATGAAGTCGGTGTGCGCCTCGGGCAGGTAGTTGAGCTTCTGCACCGACGCGCCCAGGCCCACCCCGAACCATTCGCCGCGGCCGACCGCCATCAGCGCGTTGCTGAGCTGGTAGCCGGAGCCGAGCTGGTCGGCCCACGGGTCCAGGAACGAGGTGATGCGGCGCATCCGGTACGGCTCGAAGATCGCCAGCGCCGCCAGCGCCGGCAGGCCGACCACGATCGGCAGCGACATCCGCGGCAGGTTGACCCCGCCCAGCACCAGCATGCCGGCGGTGATCGCCAGCAGCAGCGTGGCCGAGCCGAAGTCGGGCTGCGCCAGCAGCATGCCCACCAGCAGCACCGCCACGCCCAGCGGCTTGAGCATCGCCACCCAGGTGGCGGTGACGTCGTCGCGGAAGCGGACCAGGTAGCTGGCCAGCCACACGATGTAGATCACCTTCACCGCCTCCACCACCTGGAAGCGCGACAGGCCCAGGTTGATCCAGCGGCGTGCGCCATTGACGCTCACGCCCAGGCCCGGCAGCCACGGCAGCAGCAGCAGGACGAAGCAGCCCAGCAGCAGCAGCTGGTTGTACTTCTCCACCGTCTTGAGCTCGGTGCGCATCACCACCACGGCCAGGACGATGCCCACGCCGAGGAACAGCACGTGCCGCACCAGGTAGTGGAACGGGCCCACGCCCAGGTTCTCGCCGATCGCCACCGAGGCCGAGCCGACCATGACCACGCCCAGGCAGGCCAGCGCCAGCGCGGCGCCGGTCAGCCACGGGTCGTAGCGGCCGCCGATGGCCTCCAGCCGGGTCGCCTGGCGCGAGAGGTCGTTCATCAGCGCACCTTCAACGTGGCCAGGCCGACCAGCACCAGGATCACCGAGATGATCCAGAAGCGGACGATCACCCGCGGCTCCGGCCAGCCCTTCAGCTCGAAGTGGTGGTGGATCGGCGCCATCCGGAACACGCGCTTGCCGGTGAGCTTGAACGAGGCTACCTGGATCATCACCGACAGGGTCTCGATCACGAAGATGCCGCCCATGACCACCAGCACCAGTTCCTGGCGCACGATCACCGCGATCGTGCCCAGCACCGCGCCCAGCGCCAGCGCGCCGATGTCGCCCATGAACACCATCGCCGGGTAGGTGTTGAACCACAGGAAGCCCAGGCCGGCGCCGGCGATCGCCGCGCAGATGATGATCAGCTCGCCGGCGCCGGGCACCGGCGGGATCTGCAGGTAGTTGGAGAACACCGCGTTGCCCGAGGCGTAGGCGAACACGCCCAGCGCGCAGGCCACCAGCACGGTCGGCATGATCGCCAGGCCGTCCAGGCCGTCGGTCAGGTTGACCGCGTTGGAGAAGCCGACGATCCAGAAGTAGGCGATGGCCACGAAACCGATCCCGGCCAGCGGCAGGGCGACCGACTTGAAGAACGGCACGTAGAAAGTCGTGGCCGCCGGCACGTCGGCGTACAGGTACAGGTACAGGCCGGCGGCCAGGCCGAAGATCGACTGCAGCAGGTACTTCCAGCGCGACTTCAGGCCGTTGGGGTCGCGCTTGACGATCTTGATCCAGTCGTCGTACCAGCCGATCGCGCCGAACGCCACCATCACCAGCAGCACCGTCCACACGTACTTGTTACGCAGGTCGCCCCACAGCAGCACCGAGGCCAGCACCGTGATCAGGATCAACGCCCCGCCCATGGTCGGGGTGCCGGCCTTGGAGAAGTGCGACTGCGGGCCGTCCTTGCGGATCGGCTGGCCGCCCTTGAGCTGGCCGAGGCGGCGGATCACCGCCGGGCCCCACCACAGCGACAGGAACAGCGCCGTCAGCGCGGCGAGGATGCCGCGGAAGGTCAGGTAGCCGAACAGGCCGAAGAAGTTCTCCAGCCCCTGCAGCCAGCGCGCCAGTTCAAGCAACATCGGTGGCATCCCCCTGCGCCAGCAGCGCGGTCACGATCCGGTCCATCGCGCTGCCGCGCGATCCTTTCACCAGCACCCGCAGTGCGTGCCCCGCCGTCCCGGCCACCGACACCGGCGCACGCGCGCGCAGGTCGGCGCGCAGCGCGGTGGCCAGCGCTTCGTGGCTGTCGAAGTGGCGGCCGCCGTCGCCGAAGGTGCGCGCGGCCGCGGCACTGAGCGGGCCCAGCGCATACAGGCGGGCGATGCGCGCCTCGCGCGCCCGCACGCCGGCGTCGGCGTGCAGCGTCTCGGCCTCCGGGCCCAGCTCGCGCATGTCGCCCAGCACCAGCCAGGCCTCGTCGCCGGAGGCGGCCAGCGCGTCGATCGCCACGGCCAGCGAACCGGGATTGGCGTTGTAGCTGTCGTCGATGAGAAGCGCGCCGCTCGGCAGCGCATGCGCCACCTGCCGCCCCGGCACCGGCCGCGCCTCGGCCAGGCCAGCGGCGATGTCCGCCAGCGGCACCTCGCAGGCCAGTGCGATCGCGGCGGCGGCCAGCGCGTTGCGCACGTTGTGCAGGCCCGGCAGCGGCAGCGACACCTCGGCCTCGCCGGCAGGAGTGACCAGCACGAAGCGGCTGCCCTCGCCGCCGGCACGGATGTCGCGCGCGGTGACCTCGGCGCTGGCCTCCAGGCCGAAGCGCAGCACGCGCCGGCCACTGTCGGCGGCGCGGATCACCTGCTGCTCGAACCAGGTGCCGAAGGCGTCATCGGCGTTGACCACCGCCACCCCGCCGTCGCCCAGCGCAGCGTAGATAGCGCCCTTGGTCTGGGCCACGCCCAGCAGGCTGCCCATGCGCTCCAGGTGCGCGGCGGCGATGTTGTTGACCAGGGCCACGTCCGGCACCGCGATCGCGGTCAGGTAGGCGATGTCGCCGGGCTTGCCGGCGCCCATCTCGTAGATGGCGAAGTCGGCATCTTCGGGCGCGTCGATCACCGCCAGCGGCAGGCCGATCTCGTTGTTGCGGTTGCCCGGGTTGGCGTAGGCCTGGCCGGCGCGCTGCAGGATCGCCAGCGCCAGCGTCTTCACGCTGGTCTTGCCGTTGCTGCCGGTGATCGCCACCACCTTCGCCCGGCGGTCGCGCTGGATGCCGGACGCGATCCGCGCCAGCGCACGCTCGCCATCCTCGACCACGACCTGCGGCAGGGCCACGTCCAGCAGGTGCTCGACCAGCAGCGCGGCCGCACCGCGCATGGCCGCGTCGGTGGCGAAGTCGTGGCCGTCGTAGCGCTCGCCGCGCAGGGCCACGTACAGGCTGCCCGGGCCGAGCTGGCGGGTGTCGTGGCTCACCGCCTCGATCACGGTGTCGTCGCCGTGCAGTTCGCCGCCGGCCCAGTGCGCGATCAGCGACAGCGGAAGCCGGTTCATGGTTGCTCCTCCGCATCCTGCGGCCGCACCACTTGTGCATCCGTGCACGGCGTGCCGCGGGCCTCCAGTGCGCGACGCGCGACCTCGGTGTCGTCGAACGGGTGGCGCACGCCGGCCACCTCCTGGTAGGGCTCGTGGCCCTTGCCGGCGACCAGCACGATGTCGTCCGCGCCGGCCTGGCCGATGGCGCGGGCGATGGCCGCGGCGCGGTCGCGCTCGACGGTGATCGCCTGCGGCGCGGCGAAGCCGGCGACGATGTCGGCGACGATGGCGTCGCCGTCCTCGCCGCGCGGGTTGTCGTCGGTGACGATCACCAGGTCGGCCTCGGCCTCGGCGATCTGCGCCATCTGCGGGCGCTTGCCGCGGTCGCGCTCGCCGCCGCAGCCGAACACGCAGACCAGCCTGGCCGCCGCGTGCGCGCGCAGGCTGGTCAGGGCCTGGGCCAGGGCGTCGGGGGTATGCGCGTAGTCGACCACCACCAGCGGCTGCGCGCCGTCGCCGCCGAGCCGGTTCATGCGCCCGGCCACCGGCTGCAGCCGCGACAGGATCGCGGCGATCGCCGAGGGCGCCTCGCCCAGGGCGTACAGCACGCCTGCCACCGCCATCAGGTTGTCGACGTTGAAGCGGCCCAGCAGCGGCGAGCGCACCGGATAGGCGGCGTCTCCCGCGACCAGGTCGAACGCCAGCCCGCGGTTGTCGAACTGCAGCGACTCGGCGCGCAGCGCCGCGTCGGCCTGGCCGCGCGAGCTGACCCCGAACGCGCGCACGTCCCCGGGCAGGCTGTGGCTCAGCGTGCGGCCAAAGGCGTCGTCCAGGTTGAGCACCGCCGCCTTCAGCCCGGCGCGGCCGAACAGGCGCGCTTTGGCCGCGCCGTAGCTAGCCATGTCGCCGTGGTAGTCGAGGTGGTCGCGGGTGAGGTTGGTGAACACGGCCACGTCGTAGTGCACGCCGTCGACGCGGCCCTGGTCCAGCGCGTGCGAACTCACCTCCATCGCCACCGCCTGCACGCCGTCGTCGCGCAGCTCGCCCAGCAGTGCATGCATGCGCAGCACCAGCGGCGTGGTGAAGCCGGTCGGCTGGACCTGGCCGTAGGCGCCGGCGCCGAGCGTGCCGACGCTGCCGCTGCGCAGGCCCTGCAGGTGCCAGGCCTGGGCCAGCAGCTGCACGGTGGAGGTCTTGCCGTTGGTGCCGGTGACCCCGACCATCGTCATCGCGTGCGACGGGTGGCGGTGGAACAGGTCGCCCATCGCGCCCAGCCGCGAGCGCAGGCCGGGCACGGCGATGGCGCCGTCCGGCGCGGGGTACTCGTCCGGCGCCGGCGGTTCGAACAGGATCGCCGAGGCGCCGGCCGCTTCGGCCTGGCGGGCGAAGGCCAGGCCGTGGGTGCCGAAGCCGGCGATGGCGACGAAGGCGTCGCCGCGCTGGAGTTCGCGGCTGTCCATCACCAGCCCGGAAACGTCGATGTCGCGCGGTAGCGCGACGTCGGGGAGCAGGCGCGAGAGCGGCATCGTGCGGCCCGTCATCGGTCGCCTCCGCCCTCGGCCATGGCCGGCGGGATGGTCAGGTCGTCGTAGGTCTCGTCGAGCGCGACCGGCAACTTCGGCAGCGCCGCCTGGCGCCGGGCCTCGCCCCTGGCCTGCGCCGCCAGCCAGGTCTCGATGTCATCCGGCGGCACGTCCATCAGCCGCAGCGCGTCCTCCATCACGCTACGGAACACCGGCGCCGACACCAGGCCGGCGAAGTAGGAGCCGGCCTGCGGGTCGTTGATCACCACCACGGTGGCGAAACGCGGATGGGTCGACGGCACCAGCCCGGCGAAGGTGGTGGTGTAGCGGCGCGCGTAGCCGCCGCCCGACGCCTGGCGCGCGGTGCCGGTCTTGCCGGCCACGTGGTAGCCGAGGATCGCGGCCTGTTTCGCGGTGCCGCCGGGTTCGGTCACGGTCTGCATCATCGCCAGCACCTGGTCGGCGATCTCCGGGGCCACCGCCTGGCGCGGTTCGTTGATCTGGCCCTTGACGAAGGTCGGGGCGATGACCCGGCCGTGGTTGCCCAGCGCCGCGTAGGCCTGCGCGATCTGCAGCGGCGTGGCCGACAGGCCATAGCCGTAGGCCATGGTCGACTTGGTCAGGCCGTTCCAGCGCGCCGGCGGCATCAGCACGCCGGCGGCCTCGCCGGGGAAGCCGCTCTGCGGCGCGCTGCCGTAGCCGAAGCCACGGATGAAGTCGTAGAAGTACTGGTTCGGCAGCGGCTCGGCCAGCTTCACCGCGCCCAGGTTCGAGCTCTTGGTGACGATGCCGGTGACGTCCAGCACGCCGTAGTTGTGGTGGTCGCGGATCGTATAGCGGCCCAGCGCCATGGTGCCGGGATTGGTGTCGAAGCGCGTGGCCGCGGTGATCTTGCCGGCGTTGAGCGCGGCGGCCACGGTGATCGGCTTCATCGTCGAGCCCGGCTCGACTAGGTCGGTCACCGCGCGGTTGCGCTGGGTGTCCTGGGCCGTGCCGGTGACCGCGTTGGGGTTGTAGCTGGGCAGGTTGACCATGGCCAGCACTTCGCCGGTGGCCACGTCCAGCACCACCACCGAACCGCTGCTGGCCTTGTGCGCGGTCAGCGCGTTGCGCAGTTCGCGGTAGGCCAGGAACTGGATCCGGCGGTCGATGCTCAGGGTCAGGTCCTTGCCCGGCTCGGCGGCGCGGACCAGGTCGATGTTCTCGACGATGCGGCCGTGGCGGTCGCGGATCACCCGCTTGCTGCCGGGCTTGCCGCGCAGCCACTCGTCGAACGCCAGCTCCAGGCCCTCCTGGCCGCGGTCGTCGATGTTGGTGAAGCCCAGCACGTGTGCCATCGCCTCGCCCTGCGGGTAGAAGCGGCGGAACTCGCGCTGCGAGAACACGCCCGGCACGTTGTGGGCGAGGATCGCCTTGGCCTGGTCGGGGTTGATCCGGCGCTTGAGGTAGACGAACTCCTTGTCGGCGCGCTGCGACAGGCGCGTGGTCAGCTGGTCCAGCGGCACGCCCAGCGCGCGCGCCAGTTCCGGCAGGCGGTCGGGATGGCGCAGCAGTTCCTGCGGGTTGCCCCACACCGATTCCACCGGGGTGGACACCGCCACCGGCTCGCCGTTGCGGTCGGTGATCATGCCGCGCGAGGTCGGGATCGGGATCTCGCGCACGAACCGCGCCTCGCCCTGGCGCTGGTAGAAGTCGGCGTTGACCAGCTGCACGTAGGCCGCGCGCCCGACCAGCGCCACCGAGCACAGGCCCAGGGCCACGCCGACCAGCAGCATGCGGCCGCGCAGGTTGAACGCGCTGCGGTTGCGGTTGGGGCGCGCCGGGCCGGTCATGGCCGCACCACCACGATGTCCTCGGCCTCGGGGAACTTCATCCCCAGGCGCTGGCGCGCGACCTGGTCGATGCGGTTGGCCTGCGCCCAGGTGGCCTGCTCCAGCTGCAGGCGGCCGAACTCGATGTTGAGCTCGTCGCGCTCGCGCTCCAGGCGGGTCAGCTCGACGAACAGCTGGCGATGGCGGTAGCGCTCGTAGACCACGGCGATGGCGGTGCCGACGTTGGCCAGCAGCAGTACGGCGAGCAGGAAGCGGCTCATGCGGCGAGCCTCCCGTCAGCGTCCAGCTTCTCGGCCACCCTCAGCACCGCGCTGCGCGCGCGCGGGTTGGCGGCCAGCTCGTCCGCTTCGGCGCGGATCGCGCCGCCGCCCACGTCGGCCAGCACCGGCACGAACGCCTGCGCCTGCGGCAGCCGGCGGTTGGCCGGCGGCGCCTTGGCGTGGCGGGCGATGAACTGCTTGACCATGCGGTCTTCCAGCGAGTGGAAGCTGATCACCGCCAGCCGCCCGCCGGGCTTGAGCGCGGCCAGGGCCGCATCGAGCCCGGCCTCCAGGTCGGCCAGCTCGCGGTTGATGTGGATGCGGATGGCCTGGAAGCTGCGCGTGGCCGGATGGCTCTTGTCCTTGCCGCGCGGGACGACCGAGCCGATCAGGTCGGCCAGTTCGGCGGTGCGGGCCAGCGGCTGCTGCGCGCGGCGGGCGACGATCGCTCGGGCGATGCGCCGGCTCTGCCGTTCCTCGCCATAGCGCCAGAGCACGTCGGCGATCTCCGCATCATCGGCGCGCGCCAGCCACTGCGCCGCGCTCTCGCCGGACTCCGGATCCATGCGCATGTCCAGCGGGCCGTCCTTGCCGAACGAGAAGCCGCGCGCGGCCACGTCCAGCTGCGGCGAGGACACGCCCAGGTCGAACAGGATCCCGTCGAGGCCGCGGGCCTGTTCCCAGTCGCCGAGCGAGGCGAAGCTGTCGCGACGGATCGACACGCGCGCATCGCCGCCGAAACTCCGTTCGGCTTCCGCGATCGCTTCCGGGTCCTTGTCCATCAGCAGCAGCCGGCCTCCCGGGCCGAGTTTTTCCAGCACTCCGCGCGCATGCCCGCCGCGCCCGAAGGTGCCGTCCAGGTAGCGTCCGTCCTCGACCACACGCAGCCCGTCCATGACCTGCGCGTACAGCACCGGCAGGTGCGCCGCCGGCGCCGACGGGTCCGCGGGGTGGCCGGGCTGCGCGGTGGGGCGCATCCGGTCCCCCGCCATCACAACTTCAGGTCGAGCATGTGCTCGCTCAGATCCTCGTCGGACAACGTCCGCTGGATCTGCGCGTGATGCGCCTGCTCGCTCCACAACTCGAACTTTTCGCCCATGCCCAGCAGCACGGCCTTGCGCTCGATGCCCACCGCGCTGCGGTGGCTGGCCGGGATGCCGATGCGGCCGTTGCCATCCAGCTCCACCGGCACCGCCGCGCCGACCAGCTTCAGCTGCAGGCTGCGGTGGGCGGCGCGGGTCTTGGGCAGCGCGTTGACCTGGTCGCGCACCCGCTCCCACTCCTTGAACGGGTACAGGTACAGCGAGCCGGCCTCGAACGGGTTGTAGGCGATCACCAGGCGGTTGCCGCACTCGCGCGCGACCAGGTCGCGGTAGGCCGTCGGAATGGCCACGCGTCCCTTGTCGTCCACTGTGATGGCGGTCTCGCCCTGGAACACGTTCGCTGCTACCCGACCCCGGCTGGGATGTCATTCAAACACGGAAAACCACAGAAATCCCGGTTCCCCCACGAATGTCCACCTTAGGAGTCACCAACAGGGTTGTCAACAGGATTCGAAGGAAAAAATCGCCTGTTGCGTCAATGGCTTGCAGCAATGTTCAGAGACAAGTTCAAGGGTTTTCCACAAGTCGCTGTTTAGTCTCAAATTTTGAGATTCGGCGATTGTGAAGGCCGTGTGAGATGCGCGGAAATCGCCTCCGGCGACGGCATGCGGCGGTGCGGCAAACGGCGTTGCCGTACTGCGGTGCTGGCAGGCCGCTCTTCCCGACCGGGCGCCCCTTTGTAGGAGCCGGGTTCAGCCGGCGACCGGGCGTCGGGATCATGAAGGCGTCGCCTGGGCCGACGACGTCGGGTCGCCGGCTGAACCCGGCTCCTACAACAGCCACGGCGCGCCCGCTTTTCTGTAGGAGCTGACTTCAGTCGGCGACACGGGCATCGGGATCATGAAGGCGTCGCCTGGGCCGACGGCGTCGGGTCGCCGGCTAAACCCGGCTCCTACAACAGCCACGGCGCGCCCGCTTTTCTGTAGGAGCTGACTTCAGTCGGCGACACGGGCGTCGGGATCATGAAGGCGTCGCCTGGGCCGACGGCGTCGGGTCGCCGGCTGAACCCGGCTCCTACAACAGCCACGGCGCGCCCGCCTTCTGTAGGAGCTGACTTCAGTCGGCGACACGAGCGTCGGGACCATGAGGGCGTCGCCTGGGCCGACGGCGTCGGGTCGCCGGCTGAACCCGGCTCCTACAACGGCGGGACATCCCTTGCCGGCGGGACGTCGGGCCGACGACCTGCCCCCCTGACAAGAACGCGCCCGCCCGTAGCGGGCGGCGGGAAGAATGAGGTGGCGGAGCCGGCCGGTAAGCCGGGTTCTGTCGTGGACAGTCATTCCTCTAGGCGCAACGTCACCGTTACGCTCGAGCAGCCTACCCGGACCCGACGCGGGCAACGTCATGGGGTCCCTATTTGGCCTTGCTCCCGGTGGGGTTTGCCGTGCCGGTCCGTTGCCGGACTCGCGGTGCGCTCTTACCGCACCATTTCACCCTTGCCACGCACATCTCGCGATGCCGTTCGGCGGTATCTTTCTGTTGCACTTTCCGTCGGCTCGCGCCGCCCAGGCGTTACCTGGCACCGTGCCCTGTGGAGCCCGGACTTTCCTCGGCATTGTTTCCAATGACGCGACTGTCTGGCCGGCTCCGCCGGGGACGTATTCTACGGGTTCGCCGTATGAATACCCCAAGGTTCGCTGAAGCGAACCTTGGGCCCCGCTCGTTTACCTCCGATCCCCTGCCGCTGCCGCGGCGCCCCCCCCTTTACCAAGGGGGGCTGTGGCGAACCGGTCGGTTGCTGACTTCTGGATGATCGAAGCAACAGCAAATGCAGTCCTCCCCGGCCCGCCCGGCCCTCAGGCACAGCCTTCGGGCGTTCATTGGGGGGCTGCGTGCAAGCAGCCTCCACCCCCTGAAGGGAGGGGGCAAGCCCACCACGGCGCTGCTTTCTGTAGGAGCGGGCATGACCGCGACACGGGCGTCGGAATCACGAAGGCGTCGCCTGGGCCGACGGCGTCGGGTCGCGGTCATGCCCGCTCCTACAAGAGCCGTGCGCTGCTCATCGCCTGTGAACGGAGCCATGACCTGGAAGCTCCCGGAGACATGGCGGGCCGGGGGTATTGCGGCAGTGGCCAGGGATGGCCACGTCGGCGAGTCGGCACACGTGCCGTCGAGACGACCGCAATACCCCCGGCCTGCTGCGGCTCAGCCCGAAGCCAACCACATCCGGCGCTTTTGACCTTGCAGTTACGGTTGCCGTTGCAGCGGACGGGTCAGTCGTCGGGGGCCGGCGCCCCGTATAGGGCCTTGCGCGGGGCGCCGGTGATCTCGGCCGCCAACTTGGCCGCGGCCGAGGGCGGCAACTGCTTGGCCAGGATCGCATGCACGCGGCGGCCTTCGGCCAAGGTCGCATCCGCGTCCTCGGCCACGCCCTGCACCACCAGCACGAACTCGCCCTTTCTCTGGTCGGCGTCGGCAACCACCCGCGCATGCAGGTCTGCCACGGTGCCGTCGAGCACCGTCTCGAACAGCTTGGTCAGCTCGCGCGCCAGCACCGCCGGGCGCTCGTCGCCGAAGGCCGCACGCAGGTCGGCCAGCGACTCTTCTATACGGTGCGCCGATTCGTAGAACACCAGCGTGCGCGGCTCGCCGGCCAGCGCCGCCAGCCGCTCGCGCCGCGCCGAGGCCTTGGCCGGCAGGAAGCCCTCGAACGCGAAGCGGTCGCTCGGCAACCCGGCCACGCTCAGCGCGGCGATCAGCGCCGACGGCCCCGGCACCGGGCTGACCTTCACCCCGGCCGCGCGCGCGGCGCGGACCAGGCGGTAGCCCGGATCGCTGACCAGCGGCGTGCCGGCATCGCTGACCAGGGCCAGCGACTCGCCGGCCAGCAGCCGCGCCACCAGCCGCTCGGCCAGCTGCTGCTCGTTGTGCTCGTGCAGGGCCAGCAGCGGCGTGGCGATCCCGAAGTGGGCCAGCAGCTGGCCGCTGCGGCGGGTGTCCTCGGCGCAGACCGCGGCCACCTCGCGCAGCACCTGCTGGGCGCGCGGCGACAGGTCGCCGAGGTTGCCGATGGGCGTGGCGACGACGTGGAGGATGGCGGCGGGCATGAAGGTCCAGCGTGCGGGCGGAAAGGTAGAATCCTAAGCCCTTTCCCCGACAGGCCCGGCCCGACGGATGGATATGCCGAACCACGCGCTGCCAGCGACGCCCTCCCACCGCCTGCGCTGGCTGGCCCCGTGCCTGGTGGCACTGCTGGCCGCCGGCTGCGCCAGCGTGTCCACCGCACCGACCGCCGCGCCCGAGCACGCCGCCGCGCTGGCGCAGCTGGAGCAGGGCCAGGCGCGCGAGGCGGCGCAGCGGCTGGAAGCGCTGGCCAGCGCCGCCAAGGGCAGCCAGCGCTACGCGCTGCTGGCCGATGCCGCCTTCGCCTGGCACGACGCCGGCGACGATGCGCGCGCGCGCAGCCTCGCCGCGCAGGTCGACGCGCGCCGCACCGGCGGCGCCAGCCGGGCACGGCTGGCCCTGCTGCAGGCCGAACTGGCCCTGGCCGCGCAGCAACCCGGCGGGGTGCAGGCCGCCCTGGCCGGCAGCGATCCGGCCGTCCTGCCGGCGCCGCAGCAGGCGCGCTGGTACCTGGCCCAGGCCCGCGGCCTGGAATCCGGCGGCGACATCGTCGGCGCCGCGGCGGCGCGGGCCCGCGCCGATGCCGGGCTGCAAGGCAGCGGGCGCGACGAGAACCGCCGCGAGATCGAACGCCTGCTGTCCTCGCTCGACGACGCCACCCTGTCGTCGCGCGCGGCGGCGCTGCCGGCCGGCGACCCGCTGTACAACTTCGCCGGGCGCGCCCTGGTGCGCCGCGGCCTGCCGCTGCCGCGCCCGTTCGACCGCGGCGAAGGCTGGGATTTCTCGCAGCGCGCGCCGGCCGCCGCCGACGGCTACCGGCCGCCGCGCAAGCTGGCGGTGCTGCTGCCGCTGTCGGGGCAGCTCGCCACCGCCTCCGGCCCGGTCCGCGACGGGCTGCTCGCCGGCTATTACGCCGAGCGGCGCGAGCGGCCGCCGATCACCTTCTACGACACCACCGGCACGCCCACCGGCGCGGTCGCCGCCTATGCCCAGGCGGTGGCCGACGGCAACGACTTCGTGGTCGGCCCGCTGAGCCGCGAAGAAGTCGGCGCGGTGTTCGCCCAACCGGATGCGCGCGTCTCCAGCCTGGCGCTCAACCGCGGCAACGTCGCCCCGCCGCCCGGCCACCTGGCGTTCTCGCTGGCGCCGGAGGACGACGGCATCGCCGCGGCCGACTACCTGCTGGCGCGCGAGCACCGCAACGTACTGGTGATCGGCGGCAGCGACGAGAACGGCCGCCGCGCGGTCGACGCGTTCCGCGAGCGGCTGGGCGAGCGCGGCGGCCGGGTCACCGGCGTGGTCAGCGTCGGCGAGCAGCCGGGCGACGTGTCGGCGCAGCTGGTGCAGGCCGCCGCGGCCGGCGCCGACAGCGTGTTCCTGGCCGTGCGCGGATCGCAGGCGCGGGCGCTGGTGCCGCAGCTGGCCATGGCCGGTTTCGCCTCGCGTACCCGGGTGGCCACCTCGCAGCTGGTGTCCGGCACCGGCAAGGCCGAGGAGGACGTGGTCCTGGACGGCATCGTGTTCCCGGGCGAGGCCTGGCAGGCGCGCGGCGTCGCCGGGCTGCCGCCCTACAGCCAGGTCTCGGAACTACTGCCGACCGCGCGCGGCGGCGCCGCGCGCCTGTTCGCCTTCGGCCACGACGCCTGGCTGATCAGCGCCTTCCTGGAGCGGCTGGTCACCCGCAACGACGGCGAACTGGCCGGTGCCACCGGCAGCCTGCGCCTGGACGGGTTCGGCGGCGTGGTGCGGCAGCCGCAGTGGTCGATCTTCAGCGGCGGCGTGCCGGTGCCGCTGGCCGCCGGTGGCCGCTGACGACGCGACGACGGACCGGCGCGCGCGCGGCGCGCTGGTCGAGGCGGCCGCGCGCGCAGAGCTCGAACGCGCCGGCCTGCGCACGCTGGCGGCCAACGTCGGCTACCGCGGCGGCGAACTGGACCTGGTGATGCTCGAGCCCGGCGACGCCGGCGGCACGCTGGTGTTCGTGGAGGTGCGCTATCGCGCCGGTTCGGCCTTCGGCGGCGGCTTCGCCTCGGTCGACGCCGGCAAGCGCCGCAAGCTGGTGCGCGCCGCGCAGCTGTACCTGGGCTCGCACGCCCGGATGGCGCAGCTGCCGTGCCGCTTTGACGTGGTCGAGGCCAGCGGCGACCCGGCCCGGCCGCGGATCCGCTGGGTGAAGGACGCGTTCCGCCTGGACGACCTGTAGGAGCCGGGCCTGCCCGCGACATGGCGCCGTTGGTACACCCTGATCCCGACGCCCCGCCGTTGTAGGAGCCAGGTTCAGCCGGCGACACAGCGCCGTCGGCCCAGGCGACATCCTCGCTATTCCGACGCCCGTGTCGCCCACTGAAGTGGGCTCCTACAGAAGGCGCGGCACGACGCCAGCTTTTTGTAGGAGCCGGGTTCAGCCAGCGACGCGACGCCATCGGCGCAGGCGACGCCCTCATGATCCCGACGCCCGTGTCGCTCACTGAAGTGGGCTCCTACAGAAGGCGCGGCACGGGGCTGCTTTTTTGTAGGAGCCGGGTTCAGCCGGCGACGCGACGCCGGCGGCACAGGCGACGCCCTCATTGTCCCGACGCCCGTGTCGCCGTCATGCCGGCTCCTACAGAAAAGCGCAACACAAAGCGCCAGGTCGGCGGCGGCCCCACCGGCTTCGCGCCCGCGCGTCCGCGCCCCGCCTACAATCGCGCGATGGCCACCTCCCTGCCCCCCACCCTCGATGCCGAACTGGCCACCCTGCTCGGCGCCGACGGCTGGCTCACCGGCGAGCAGATGCGCCGCGCCCACGGCGAGGACGATTCGCGCATGTCGGCACTGCCCGACGCGGTGGCGGTGCCGCGCGACCGCGCGCAGGTCGCCGCGATCGTGCGCGCTTGCCGCGCGCACCGGGTGCCGATCGTCGCCCGCGGCGCGGGCACCGGCACTACCGGCGCGGCGGTGCCGTTCGCCGGTGGCGTGGTGGTGTCGTTCGCGCGGATGGACCGGATAGTCGAGATCCGTCCCGGCGACCGCTGCGTCGTGGTTGAACCCGGCGTGCTCAACGGCGACCTGCAGCAGGCGCTGCAGCCGCACGGCCTGTTCTGGCCGCCGGACCCGACCAGCTTCGAGCGCTGCACCATCGGCGGCAACCTGGCCTGCAACGCCGGCGGGCCGCGCGCGGTGAAGTACGGCGCCAGCCGCGACAACGTGCTCGGGCTGGTGGCGGTGACCGGCACCGGCGAGACCATCCGCTGCGGCGGCCCCTGGACCAAGGATGCCACCGGCTACGACCTGACCCACCTGCTGGTCGGCAGCGAGGGCACGCTGGCGCTGATCGTCGAGGCCACGCTGAAGCTGGCACCGCGGCCGCGCGCGCAGGCGGGGCTGCGCGCGTTCTACCGCGACGCCGCCGGCGCCGCCGCGGCGGTGGCGCGGTTGATGGCGCAGCCGCAGGTGCCGGCGATGCTGGAGTTCATGGACGGCAGCGCGATCGCCCTGCTCCGCCGCCACGGCATCGACGTGCCCGACGCCGGCGCGATGCTGCTGGTCGAGGCCGACGGCGACGACGACACCCTGCCCGCGGCACTGCAGGCGCTGGCCGACGCCGCCGACGGCGAGGACCTGCTCTCGCTGGACGTGGCCACCGACGGCAGCGCCCGCGACCGGCTGTGGGCGGCGCGGCGCGCGCTGTCGCCGGCGCTGCGCACGATCGCGCCGGGCAAGATCAACGAGGACGTGGTGGTGCCGGTGTCGCGCATTCCCGGGCTGGTGGCCGGAGTGGAGGCGCTGGCCGCTGAATTCGTCCTGCCGATCGTGGTCTTCGGCCACGCCGGCAACGGCAACCTGCACGTCAACATCCTGTACCACCCCGACGACGACGCCGAGACCGCGCGCGCGCAGGCTGCACTGCCGCGCCTGTTCGAACTGGTGCTGGCGCTGGGCGGCACGCTGTCGGGCGAGCACGGCATCGGCGTGGCCAAGCGCGACTGGATGGACCGCGCGTTCGACGCGCCGACCCTGGCGGCAATGCGCGCGGTCAAGGCGGCGTTCGACCCCGACGGCATCCTCAACCCCGGCAAGGTCCTGCCGTTGTAGGAGCCGGGTTCAGTCGGCGACGCGACGACGCCGGCGCAGGCGACGCCCTCGTGATCCCGACGCCCGTGTCGCCCACTGAAGTGGGCTCCTACAGAAGGCGCGACACGACGCTGCTTTTTGTAGGAGCCGGGTTCAGCCGGCGACACGACGACGCCGGCACAGGCGATGCCCTCATGATCCCGACGCCCGTGTCGCCAGCAAGCTGCGCTCCTGCAAGGCCTGCGTCGCCGCGGTTGTAGGAGCCGGGTTCAGCCGGCGACCCGACGCCGTCGGCACAGGCGACGCCCTCATGATCCCGACGCCCGTGTCGCCGTCATGCCGGCTCCTACAGAAAAGCGCGCGGCGCTGCCGTTGCAGGAGCCGGGCTTGCCCGCGACGCGACGACGCCGGCACAGGCGACGCCCTCGTGGTCCCGGCGCCCGTGTCGCCGGCTGAGCCCGGCTCCTACAATGGGCGGCGCACGGACGGAGAGCGGCCCTGGATACCTCGGCATTCGACGCGATCACCCTGGAACAGCTGCGCGCCGGCGGCGGGCTGAAGTGGCGCGCGTTCCCGGACTGCATCGGCGCCTTCGTCGCCGAGATGGACTTCGGCCTCGCCCCGGCGATCCGACAGGCGCTGCACGAGGCGGTGGACCGCGGCCAGGTGGGCTACCTCTCCGCCGCGCCGCTGCGGGCGATGGCCGAGGCCTGCGCGCAGTGGCTGCGGCGCCACCATGGCTGGGACGTGCCGGCCGACGCGATCCGTGCCGTGCCCGACGTGCTCGGCGCGCTGGAGGTGGTCTGCCGCCATTACCTGCCCGCCGGGGCGACCGTCGCCGTGCCGGTGCCCTGCTACATGCCGTTCCTGCCACTGCTGGCGCTGCTCGGCCATCCGGTGGCGCAGGTGCCGATGCGGCGCGGCGATGGCGGCTGGGAACTCGACGAGGCCGCGCTCGAGGCCGCCTTCGCCGGCGGCGCGCGGATGCTGCTGCTGTGCAATCCGCACAACCCGATCGGCAAGGTCTATGCGCGCGCGGAACTGCAGCGCATCGCCGCGATCGCCGCGCGCCACGACGCGCGCGTATTCGCCGACGAGATCCACGCGCCGCTGGTCTACGACGGCCGCCGCCACGTGCCCTACGCCACCGTGTCCGACGAGGCCGCGCGGCAGGCGATCACCTCCGTCTCCGCCTCCAAGGCCTGGAACCTGGCCGGGCTCAAGTGCGCGCAGCTGGTATTCACCCGCACCGACGACCTGCAGCGCTGGCGCGCGATCGGCCACTTCGCCGGCAACAGCACGTCGACCCTGGGCGTGGTTGCGCACACCGCCGCCTGGCGTGATGGCGACGCCTGGCTGCAGCCGGTGCTGGGCTACCTGCAGGGCAACCGCGACCTGCTCGGCCGGCTGCTGCGTGAGCGCCTGCCACAGGTCGGCTATGTCGAGCCGCAAGGCACCTACCTGGCCTGGCTGGACTGCCGCGCGCTGCCGCTGGACACCGCCCCGCACCTGTTCTTCCGCCGCGAGGCCCGTGTCGCGCTCACCGACGGCGGCGAATGCGGCCAGGGCGGCGAAGGCCACGTCCGCCTGAACTTCGCAATGCCGCGCCCGCTGCTGGTCGAGGCCGTGGAGCGCATGGCCGACGCGGTCGCGTCTTTGTAGGAACCAGGTTCAACCGGCGCGACGCAGCGCCGTCGGCACAGGCGACCTCCTCGTGATTCCGACGCCCGTGTCGCCCACTGAAGTGGGCTCCTACAGAAAGCGCGACACGACGCTGCTTCTTGTAGGAGCCGGGTTCAGCCGGCGACACGACGACGCCGGCACAAGCGACGCCCTCATGGTCCCGACGCTCGTGTCGCCGGCTGAACCCGGCTCCTACGGAAAGCGGGCGCACGGGTGCCTTCGGATCAGCCGAAATGCTCGTAGCCGGCGTGCGTCGACTGCCACGGCGCACCCTGAGCATCGACGGCACGCACGCCGGCGCCGGCGACGATGCGGCCGATGCGGGTGCCGTCCACGCCGGCCTGCTCCAGCGCCAGCGCCACCGCCTCGCGCAGCATCGGCGGCGCGGTGAAGCACAGTTCGTAGTCGTCGCCGCCGGCGGCCTGCAGCGCGTGGCGCTGTTCGCCGAATGCGGCCCGCAGCGCGGCCGACGCCGGCAGCGCGTCGATCGCGACCTCCGCGCCCACGCCACTGCGCCGGCAGACGTGGCCGAGGTCGGCGAGCAGACCGTCGGATACATCGACGCAGGCATGGGCCAAACCCAGCAGCGCGCGGCCGGCCTCGACCCGCGGCGTCGGCCGCCGCAGGCGATCGGCGAGCTGCGCGGCGATGGCGGCAGCGACCGCCGGCGGCGCTGCTCCCGAAGGCGGTGGTACGTGCCCGCCAAGCACCAGCGCCGCCGCGGCATCGCCCAGCGTACCGGTCACCCAGACGTCGTCGCCGACGCGGGCGCGGTCGCGGCGCAGGGCCGCGCCTGTTTCCACCAGGCCCATCGCGGTCACCGCCACCGACAGCGGCCCGCGCGTGGTGTCGCCGCCGGCAAGGGCGATACCGTGCGCTTCGGCCAGCCCGAGGAATCCGTCGAGGAAGCCGTCCAGCCAGCCCGCATCAGCCTGTGGCAGCGAAAGCGACAGCGTGCACCAGGCCGGGCGCGCGCCCATCGAGGCCAGGTCCGACAGGTTCGCCGCCAGCGCCTTCCAGCCCACGTCGGCCGGCGCGGTGTCGCCGGGGAAATGCACGCCCGCGTTGAGCGTGTCGGCGGTGACCACCAGTTCGTGTCCGGCGGGCACGTGCAGCAGCGCCGCATCGTCGCCGATGCCCAGCACGACGTCGTTGCGGGTGGCGGCGCGGTTGCGGATGAGTTCGATCAGGTCGAATTCGGCCATGGCGGCATCTTGCCCGGATTCGTTGCGGCGCCGCCATCCATGGGCAGCCGGTCGTGCCAGGTGGCCCGCTGCGGCGGGACGAAGTCGCCGGATTCCGTCCTGCGCTGGAACGACGGGCGGGAACAGGCCGCGGGCCGGGATGGTCGCCTCATGGCCGAGCTGGCCGTTGCAGCAAGACCGAGTCACTGGGTCCCGGCGTGCGCCGGGGCGACGGGTGGGGAGACAGGCGGGCGACGCGCGGGTGCGGTATCGCGCGACTGCTTCGCGAATGGGGTGCCGGGTGCAGTCGATGCGGCCCAGCTATCCGCCGTGGGGCTGCGGCAAGCCCCGGTGGCGGACGCTCAGTGGCGGCCGTTGCCCCGCGCCGCCTGCACCTCGACCGCACGCCACTCGCCGCTGGCGCGGTCGAGCACGCCGTTGACGTAGGTGTGGCCGTGCTCGGAACCGAAGCGCTTGGCGATCTCGATCGCCTCGTTGAGCACCACCCGGTACGGCACGTCGGGGCGGTGCAGCAGTTCGTAGGCGGCCAGGCGCAGCACCGCGCGCTCGATCGCGTCGACCTCCTCCACGCCGCGGTCCAGGTGCGGCGCCAGCGCCGCGTCCAAGCCGGTGCGCTCGGCCAGCACGCCGCGGACCAGGTCCTCGAAGTACTCCAGGTCGGCGACCTCGTGGGCCTGCTCGTGGGCGAACTGGGCGATCACCTGCTGCGCGTTGCCGCCGGAGATCTGCCAGGCGTAGAGCGCCTGCAGCGCGCGGCGGCGCGCGCGCGCGCGCAGCACCGGATCGACGCCCGGGCGTGGACGGTGCGGACGGCTCATCGCAGGCGCTCCAGCAGGTTGACCATTTCCAGCGCGGCCAGCGCCGCCTCCTCGCCCTTGTTGCCGTGGCTGCCGCCGGCACGGGCCTCGGCATCCTCGACCTTCTCCACCGCCAGCACGCCGTTGAGCACCGGCACGCCGGTGTCCAGCGCCACCCGCATCAGGCCTTCTGCGCACAGGTCGGCGACGTGTTCGTAGTGGCGGGTGTCGCCGCGGACCACGCAACCCAGCACGATCAGGGCCTGGTGGCCGCCGCCGCTGGCCAGCCGCTGCGCGGCCACCGGCAGTTCCCACGCGCCCGGCAGGCGGACCACGTCGACCGCGTCCTCGGCCACGCCGTTCTCGGCCAGGCAGCGGCGCGCGCCGGCGACCAGGGCGTCGGTGATGCGCGCGTTCCAGCGGCTGGCCAGGATCGCGAAGCGGGCGTCGGCCGGCACGCGCAGGTCGCCTTCGTAGAGGGTCATGGGAAGTGGGTCCTCGGGGGTCGGACAGTTTAGTGCATGGGGGGCGGGACCGGCGGGGGGCCGGTGAGTACATCCCACGGCCACCCGGCTGTTCCTGTAGGAGCCCACTTCTAGTGGGCGACACGGGCGTCGGAACCACGAGGGCGTCGCCTGGGCCAACGGCGTCGGGTCGCCGGCTGAACCCGGCTCCTACAACAGCCACAGCGCTGCCGCTCTCCTGTATGAGCTGGCTTCAGCCGGCGACACGGGCGTCGGAACCACGAGGGCGTCGCCTGGGCCGACGGCGTCGGGTCGCCGGCTGAACCCGGCTCCTACAACAGCCGCGCTGCCGCTCTTCTGTAGGAGCTGGCTTCAGCCGGCGACACGGGCGTCGGAACCACGAGGGCGTCGCCTGGGCCAACGGCGTCGGGTCGCCGGCTGAACCCGGCTCCTACAAAGGCGGCGGGGACAGGTATTCGACGACTTCCAGGCCGTAGCCGGCCAGGCCGACCTGGCGGCGCGGGGTGCCCAGCACGCGCAACCGGCCCAGGCCCAGGTCGGCCAGGATCTGCGCGCCGGCACCGTTGCGCCGCCACTGGCCCACGTCCTTGGTGTTGGCCTTCACTTCCGGCTGCTTGCGCAGCCGCGCCAGCAACGCTTCGGCGTTGCGCGGCTCGGACAGGACCACCATCACTCCCTGCCCTTCGGCGGCGATCGCGCGCAGGGCGTCGGTGGCGGCCACGCCGAAGTCGTCGCGGCGCCAGTGCAGCAGGTCGCTCAGCGGGTTCTCCACCTGGACCCGGACCAGGGTCGGGGTGGCCTTGTCGGGCGTGCCGCGGACCAGGGCGAAGTGCAGTTCGTGGGCGATGCGGTCGCGGTAGGTCAGCAACCGGAATGGACCGAACTCGGTATCGATGTCGCGCTCGTCGATGCGCTCGACGGTGTGCTCGGTCGCCAGTCGCCAGGCGATCAGGTCGGCGATCGAGCCCATCTTCAGCCCGTGCTCGCGCGCGAACATCTCCAGTTCCGGGCGCCGGGCCATGCTGCCGTCGGCGTTCATCACCTCCACCAGCACGCCGGCCGGCTCCAGCCCGGCCAGCATCGGCAGGTCGCTGGCCGCCTCGGTGTGGCCGGCGCGGGTCAGCACGCCGCCGGGCTGGGCGGTGAGCGGGAAGATGTGCCCGGGCTGGCTCAGGTCGGCCGGCTTGGCGTCCGGGCGCACCGCGGTGCGGATGGTGTGGGCGCGGTCGTAGGCGGAGATGCCGGTGGTCACGCCCTCGGCCGCCTCGATGCTGACGGTGAAGTTGGTCTGGAACTGGGCGGTGTTGGTCTGCACCATGGGCGCCAGGCCCAGTTGCGCGCAGCGCTCGCGGGTCAGCGACAGGCACACCAGGCCGCGGGCGTGGGTGACCATGAAGTTGATGTCGGCCGGCCGCACCAGCTCGGCGGCCATGATCAGGTCGCCCTCGTTCTCGCGGTCCTCGTCGTCGACGATCACGACCATGCGGCCGGCGCGGATCTCCTCCAGCAGCTCGGGGACGGGGGCGAAGTTCATGCGCCGGCTCCTTCGCCGCCGCGCGCGCCCAGCAGGCGCTCGACGTAGCGGGCGACCAGGTCGATCTCCAGGTTCACCGCCTCGCCCACCGCGGTTTCGGCGAAGCGGGTGTGGGCCACGGTGTGCGGGATCAATGCGACCTCGAAGCCTTCCGCATCGACTTCGTTGACGGTGAGGCTGACGCCGTCCACGCAGATCGAGCCCTTCTTCGCGATGTACTTCAGCAGCGGGGCCGGTGCGGCGAAGCGCCAGCGCTGCGCGCGCGCATCGTCGTGGACCGACAGCACCCGGCCGATGCCGTCGACGTGGCCGCTGACCAGGTGCCCGCCGAGGCGATCGGACGGCCGCATCGCCCGCTCCAGGTTCAGTGCCGCGCCGACCGGCAGCGCACCGAGCGTGGTCAACGCCAGGGTTTCGTTGGAGGCATCGGCCTGGAAGGACGCGGCGTCGAAGGCGACCACGGTCAGGCACACGCCGTTGACCGCGATGCTCTCGCCCAGGCGCACGTCCTCGAAGGGCAGCGTGCCGGCGGCGAAGGTGAAGCGCACGTCGCCGCCCTGCGGCTCGCGCGCGGCCAGGCGGCCGACGCCCTCGATGATCCCGGTGAACATCAGCGCGCCTCCCCTGCGGGGGCGGGACGCGGCGTATGCGTGACCCTCGCGATGGCCGCGGCGTGGAGGAACAGGACTTGGATATCGGACGGCATATGCGTTTTCCGCGGAATGGCTGCGAAAAACGTCCCGGGGCGCGCGGGCAACGCCCGGCACGGGCCGGGCGGCTGCGTCTTCTTTCATCCGGACTCTAGGGCGCGGCCTGGGCCACGCCTCAACCGTCGGCTCCGGCATTGGACCGGATCTGCTGACCTCCCGGCGGCCGCGACGGATCGCGTGGCCGGGAGCGCTCGCGGGCTCGCGCCGTCCCCTGTGGGGAATAGCGCCTACCGCCGGTGGGGAATTCCACCCCGCCCTGAAGACGTTCGTTTCTGATTTGGGTGCCGGCGGACCGGCGCGGGCATTCTACCCCAGCCGGGGGAACCGGCTGCCGGCACGCGGGCAGCCGGCATCGGAACGCTGCGTTTTTCCTGGCAGGAGCCGGGGGGTCGGCCGGGGCGCCATGCCGTCGGCACAGGCGACGCCCTCGCGACCCCGACGCCCGTGTCGCGGTCATGCCCGCTCCTACAGAAGAGCGCGCGGCGCTGCCGTTGTAGGAGCCGGGTTCAGCCGGCGACCCGACGCCGTGGGTACAGGCGACGTCCTCATGATCCCGACGCCCGGGTCGCCAGCAAGCTGGGCTCCTACAGCAAAGCCATCGTGGTTGTAGGAGCCGGGCTTGCCCGCGACCCGACACCTCCGGCACAGGCGACGCCCTCACGCCCCGACGCCCGTGTCGCGGTCATGCCCGCTCCTACAGAAGAGCGGTTGCGCCGCGGCGGTTGCAGGAGCCGGGCTTGCCGGCGACCCGACGCCGCCGGCACAGGCGACGCCTTCGTGGTCCCGACGCCCGTGTCGCCGGCTGAACCCGGCTCCTGCAGGGAAAAGCGCGGCGCTGCCTGCAAGGCGGGCCTACGGAAGCGGGCGCAGCAGGAGGCGCAGGTCTTCGCCGAGCCGGGCTTCCTCGACCAGCCGCAGCGATCTGCGCTCGGCCATCGCCGCGATCCCCAGGCCCGCGAACAGCGGGCGCGCGGCGTCGCCCAGCAACAGCGGCGCCTGGTACAGCAGCAGCTCGTCGACCAGGCCGGCGCGCAGCAGCGCGCCGCACAGCGCCGGGCCGGCCTCGACCTGGACCTCGTTGAGGCCACGCTCGCCGAGCAGCCGCAGCGCGGCGTCGAGGTCGACGCGGCCGTCGCGCAGCGGCACTGCGGCGAACTCCGCCGCCAGGCCCGCCGGCGGCACCGCGTCGGGCGCGTGCAGGTACAGGGTCGGCGCCGCGCCGTCGCGCACCCGGCCGCGCTCCAGGCTGCGCAGCCGCGTGTCGACCACCACCCGCAGCGGCGGCACGAATGCGGTCTCGTCGCCCAGGCGTACGGTCAGCGCCGGGTCGTCGGCCAGTACCGTGTCGGCACCGGTGAGGATCGCCGCGCTGCGCGCGCGCCAGCGCTGCACGTCGGCGCGAGCGGCCTCGCCGGTGATCCACTTCGATTCGCCGCTGGCCATCGCCGTGCGCCCGTCCAGGCTGGCGGCCAGCTTGACCCGCAGCCATGGCCGTCCGCGCTCGATCCGCGACAGGAAGCCGCGGTTGAGCTCGCGCGCCTGCCCTTCCAGCAGTCCCGAGGCGACCGCGATTCCGGCCGCCTGCAGACGGGCGAAACCGGCGCCGTCCACCCGCGGGAACGGGTCGCGCATCGCCGCCACCACCCGCGCCACTCCGGCCTCGACCAGCGCGTCGGCGCAGGGTGGCGTGCGCCCGTGGTGCGCGCACGGCTCCAGGGTCACGTAGGCGGTGGCGCCGCGCGCGCGCTCCCCTGCCTGGCGCAGCGCGAACACCTCCGCGTGCGGCTCGCCGGTGCGCGGGTGCCAACCCTCGCCCACCACCTCGCCATCGCGCACGATCACGCAGCCCACCATCGGGTTGGGCCGCGCCGTGTACAGGCCGCGCTCGGCCAGGCGCAACGCATGCGCCATCGCCTCGTGCTCGAAACGGTCGAAGCCGCTCACGGCAACCGTCCCATGCGGCCGACCGCCGACCATGCGGCCACCCGTGCATCCGACCCGTTCATCACACCGTTTCCGCGCATTCGATCGCCATGACCTGCACCTGCAGCGGGCCGAGCGCGACCTGTGCATGCTCGCGCCACCCCAGTACGGCGTAGTAGCCGGCCAGCGCGGCGGTGCAATACAGGTGCAGGCGGCGCACGCCGAGCGCGGCGGCCTCGGCCACGCAGCGCGCCACCAGCGCCGCGCCGACGCCGCGGCCGCGCGCCTGCGGACGCACGTACAGGCTGGCCAGCCAGGGCGAGTACTGGCGGATGCGCTGGTGGTCCTCCTGCAGCAGGCTGACCGAACCGAGCCAGTCGCCGGCCTCGTCCAGCGCCAGCAGGGTGGTCGGGATCGCCCGGGCCCGGGTATGCGAGCGCAGTTCCTGCACCGCCTGTTGCACGGTCCAGTCCGGGATCAGCGCGCCGAAGGCCTCGACGTGGGCGGCGGCCAGCGCGTCCACGTGCCAGGGATGGTCGCGCAGCCAGGCGATGCGCATGGCCGCGCTCAGCGTTTCTTCTGCCGGTCGGCGTGCTTGTCGATGGGAACGACCTCGGCGCCCTGCAGCAGCGGCAGCTGGCCGCTGGCCGGCGGCATCTCGCGCTCGAGCTTCTCGATCTCCTCGCGGAAGTCGGCCACGTCCTCGAAGCTGCGGTAGACCGAGGCGAAGCGCACGTAGCCGACGTGGTCGAGCTTGCGCAGCTCGTCCATCACGAATTCGCCGATCCGCCGCGACGGCAACTCGCGCTCGCCGCTCATGCGCACGCCGTGCACCACCGCGCGCACCGCCGCCTCGATCTGCTCCTCGGACACCGGCCGCTTCTGCAGCGCGCGGTCGAAGCCCAGGCGCAGCTTCTTGGCGTCGAACTGCTCGCGGCGGCCATCGCTCTTGATGATCGCCGGCAGCTTCAGCTCCACCGTCTCCAGGGTGCTGAAACGCTCGCCGCAGGCCTCGCACTCGCGCCGGCGCCGGATGGTGGCGCCGTCCTCGGACACGCGCGAGTCGATCACGCGGGTGTCGGTGTGCTGGCAGTACGGGCAGTGCATGCGTCGCCCCCGGTTCGCCGGTCAGCCGTAGACCGGATACTTCCCGCACTGCGCGGTGACCTTCCCGCGCACCGCGGCGATCACGGACTCGTCGCCCGGCGCGTCGAGCACGTCGGCGATCCAGTTGGCGAGGTCCACGCAGTCCTGTTCGGTGTAGCCGCGGGTGGTCACCGCCGGGGTGCCCAGGCGCAGGCCCGAGGTCACGAACGGCGAGCGCGGATCGTTGGGCACCGAGTTCTTGTTGACGGTGATATGGGCCTTGCCCAGCGCGGCCTCCGCATCCTTGCCGGACACGTCCTTGCCGATCATGTCCACCAGCATCAGGTGGTTCTGGGTGCCGCCGGAGACGATCTTGTAGCCGCGCGCGATCAGGGTGTCGGCCATCGCCTGGGCGTTCTTCACCACCTGCTGCTGGTAGGCCTTGAACTCCGGCTCCAGTGCTTCCTTGAACGCCACCGCCTTGGCCGCGATCACGTGCATCAGCGGGCCACCCTGGATGCCGGGGAACACGATCGACTGCAGCTTCTTGACCAGGTCCTCGCCGGCGCCCTGGGCCAGGATGATGCCGCCGCGCGGGCCGCGCAGGGTCTTGTGGGTGGTCGAGGTGACCACGTGCGCGTGCGGCAGCGGGTTCGGGTAGACGCCGGCGGCCACGAGGCCGGCGACGTGGGCCATGTCCACGAAGAAGATCGCACCGACCTTGTCGGCGATGGCGCGGAAGCGCGCCCAGTCGATCTGCTGGGAGTAGGCCGAGAAACCGGCCACGACCATCTTCGGCTTGTGCTCGACCGCCAGGCGCTCGACCTCGTCGTAGTCGATCAGGCCCTGGTCGTTCACGCCGTACTGGACCGCGTTGAACAGCTTGCCGGAGGCGTTGACCTTGGCGCCGTGGGTCAGGTGGCCGCCGTGGGCCAGCGACATGCCCAGGATGGTGTCGCCCGGCTGCAGCAGGGCGAAGTACACGGCCTGGTTGGCCTGCGAGCCGGAGTGCGGCTGCACGTTGGCGTAATCGGCGCCGAACAGTTGCTTGACCCGGTCGATCGCCAGCTGCTCGGCGATGTCCACGTACTCGCAGCCGCCGTAGTAGCGCTTGTGCGGGTAGCCTTCGGCGTACTTGTTGGTCAGCACGCTGCCCTGGGCCTCCAGCACGCGCGGGCTGGCGTAGTTCTCGCTGGCGATCAGCTCGACGTGGTCCTCCTGGCGGCGGGCCTCGTCGGCGATGGCCTGGGCCAGTTCAGGATCGTAACCTTCGATACGGGCGTCGCGCGGGAACATCGGGGCTCCGGGAAAGGGGACGGGGGCCGTCGATTGTAGCCCGTCCGCCCCCGCCAGGCCCGGCCGCCGGCCGGTCGCGCCGGACTGGTGATTTGGCGCCCCGCCCCCATATCCGGGATAATCGGCCGGTCCCGATCACCCCCACGGGCACCCCCCAAACATCCCCTTAGCGCGGCCCCTGCCCGGCAGGCCGCCGCTGTCCGTCCGCGGAGTCGAAAGTCCCATGTCGCAGTACATCTACACCATGAACCGCGTGTCCAAGGTGGTCCCGCCCAAGCGGCAGATCATCAAGGACATCTCGCTGAGCTTCTTCCCGGGCGCCAAGATCGGCCTGCTCGGCCTGAACGGCGCCGGCAAGTCCACCGTGCTGCGGATCATGGCCGGCGTGGACAAGGACTTCGAGGGCGAGGCCCGCCCGCAGGCCGGGATCAAGGTCGGCTACCTGGAGCAGGAGCCGCAGCTGGATCCCAACCAGACCGTGCGCGAAGCGGTCGAGGAGGGCGTGGGCGAGGTGCTGCAGGCCCAGGCCGCGCTGGAGAAGGTCTACGCGGCCTACGCCGAGGACGGCGCCGACTTCGACGCGCTGGCCAAGGAACAGGAACGCCTGGAGGCGATCCTGGCCAGCGGCGACGCCAGCACCCTGGAACAGCAGCTGGAGATCGCCGCCGACGCGCTGCGCCTGCCGCCGTGGGACGCGGTGGTCGGCAAGCTGTCCGGCGGCGAGAAGCGCCGCGTGGCGCTGTGCCGCCTGCTGCTGCAGAAGCCTGACATGCTGCTGCTGGACGAACCGACCAACCACCTGGACGCCGAGTCGGTGGAGTGGCTGGAACAGTTCCTGGCCCGCTACACCGGCACCGTGGTGGCCGTCACCCACGACCGCTACTTCCTCGACAACGCCGCCGAGTGGATCCTCGAACTGGACCGCGGCCGCGGTATCCCGTGGAAGGGCAACTACACCGACTGGCTGGTGCAGAAGGACGAGCGCCTGAAGCAGGAAGAGAACCAGGAGAAGGCACGCCAGAAGGCCATCCAGAAGGAACTGGAGTGGTCGCGGCAGAACGCCAAGGGCGGCCGCTCCAAGGGCAAGGCGCGCCTGGGCCGCCTCGAGGAGCTGCAGTCGGTCGACTACCAGAAGCGCCAGGAGACCAACGAGATCTTCATCCCGCCGGGCGAGCGCCTGGGCAACAAGGTGATCGAGTTCAAGAACGTCTCCAAGAAGTTCGGCGATCGCCTGCTGATCGACGACCTGAGCTTCTCGGTGCCGCCGGGTGCGATCGTCGGCATCATCGGCCCCAACGGCGCCGGCAAGTCGACCCTGTTCAAGATGATCACCGGCGCCGAGAAGCCGGACTCCGGCTCGATCGAGACCGGCCCGACCGTGAACCTGGCCTACGTGGACCAGAGCCGCGGCGCGCTGGAAGGCAACCACAACGTGTTCCAGGAAGTCTCCGGCGGCCTGGACATCCTCAACATCAACGGCATCGAGATCCAGTCGCGCGCCTACATCGGCCGCTTCAACTTCAAGGGCCAGGACCAGCAGAAGCTGGTGGGCACCCTGTCGGGCGGCGAGCGCGGCCGCCTGCACATGGCCAAGACCCTGCTGCAGGGCGGCAACGTGCTGCTGCTGGACGAACCGTCCAACGACCTGGACATCGAGACCCTGCGCGCGCTGGAAGACGCGCTGCTGGAGTTCCCGGGCAACACCTTCGTGATCTCGCACGACCGCTGGTTCCTGGACCGCATCGCCACCCACATCCTCGCCTTCGAGGGCGACTCGCACGTGGAGTTCTTCCAGGGCAACTACCGCGAGTACGAGGAAGACAAGAAGCGCCGCATGGGCGACGAGGCGGCCCGGCCGCACCGGCTGAGGTTCAAGGCGTTGAAGTGACGTTCCGGCGCGCCCGCACGCAGTGCGGGCGCCTTTGCCGGAACGTCATCCCCGCGTAGGCGGGGATCCCGTGACTTGGCTCCTGCTGTTGCTTCCCATAGAAAGCGAAATAACAGGCAAGCCCAGCACGGCCAACAGCAAAGTCACTGGGTCCCCGCCTTCGCGGGGACGACGGCATTTTTCCCTTCACGGACTCCGACGCAACTCCGCCGCGCCGCCTGCCCGCGCATCCCGGCCCCCGCGGTAAAACAAGCTCAACAGCGGCGAAGCCATCACCGTCGTCACCAGCGTCATCGCGAACAGCATCGTGAACAGCTCCGGCCCGATCAGCCCGGCGTCGAAGCCGATCTTGATCACGATCAGCTCCATCAGCCCGCGCGCATTCATCAGCGAGCCCACCGCCAGGCTGTCGCGCCAGCCGTAGCCGCTCAGCCGCGCCCCGGTGGCGCAGCCGACCACCTTGCCCAGGATCGCGGCCAGCAGGATCAGCCCGAATGCACCGATGCCGGCCCCCGCGAACGCCTCCGGCGTCGTGTTCTGGCCGGCGAGGGCGAACAGCACCGGCATCAGCAACGTGACCGCCAGCGGTTCGATGCGCCGCGCCAGGAAATGCAGCAGGCGGTCGTCGCGCGGCAGGCACACGCCGAACAGGAAGGTGCCGAACACCGCATGCAGGCCGATCCATTCGGCGAACGCCGCACAACCCAGCACGCCGACCAGCACCCACAGGAACGAGGACGCCGCCGGGTCGCCCGCGGCCGTGGCCGGACGCAGCAGCCGCGCATAGATCGGCTTGAGCACGAGGAACACCACCGCGACCAGCGCCAGCCCGCCGCCGATGGCCAGCGCCACGCCCGCCGGCGAACCGCCGCCGGCCAGCGCCAGCACCACCGCCAGGAAGATCCAGACGCAGCCGTCGTCGATCACCGCCGCGCTCAGCGCCAGCCGGCCCGGCGTGCTGTAAGTGAGGTTGCGGTCCTTGAGGATGCGCGCGAGCACCGGGAAGGCGGTGACCGACATCGCCGCGGCGATGAACAGCGCGAACGGCCAGAACGCCACGCCCCCGGGCGCGAAGGACGGGTACAGGAACGGCGCGATCGCCAGGCCGAGCGCGAGCGGCAGGACAATCCCGAATAGGCCGATCGACGTGGCCGCCCGCACCTGCGCGCGGCTGCCCTCCGGGGCGCGCAGTTCGGCGCCGACGATGAACATGAACAGGGCCACGCCGAGCGTCGCCAGGCCGGAGAGCGCCGGCAGCGAGGACTTGGCGAACAGGCCCGCATGCAGTTCCGGCAGCCACGCGCCGAACACGATCGGGCCGAGCAGCAGGCCGGCCATCATCTCGCCGATCACCGGCGGCTGGCCGAACCGCCGCAGCACCGCGCCGCACAGCCGCGCCGCGACCAGGATCACCACCAGTTGTACCAGCAGCAGCAAGGTGGCGTTCAAGCGCGCTCTCCTTCCGAACGGCAGGTCGCGGGGAAGCCCCCGGCGATGTCCCACCCGGCCGGCCCATGGCATGGTAGCGCTGCGACGCCGCTGCGATCCACGCCGTTCACAGGAACACGTCGATGAAGCTGTTGATCGACAGCCGCCCCGCCAGCGGGTCCGGCGGCGGCACGTTGGCGTTGTCGACCGTGCCCGAGTGCAGCGAGTTGCGCCGGTACACCACCATCCGGTTGAACACGCCGTCGACCTTGCCGATCCGCTCGAACAGCGCCGTGTCCTCGCCGATGTAGCCCGCCTCCGGCGCATCGGCGCTGCGGCTTTCCTGCTCGAGCCGGGTGAAGTAGGCCAACTCGCGTCCCTCGTCCACGTACTCGAAGCCGGTGCTGCGGTGCCGATAGAACGCGGTGCCGCCCCAGTGGCCGTGGAACAGGTAGTGCACCGTGGCCAGCCCGCGGCCGGTGGCCGAGTCGATGTGCGGGATCCGCTGCAGGAACGCCAGCTTCTCCGGCGCCTGGGTCACCAGCGAGTAGTGGCACATCGGGAAGGCCAGCCGCACCTGCGGCGGCAGGCCGAAGACCTCGTCCAGCAGCGGCCGGACCAGCCGCTCCAGGAACGCCTCGTAGGACAGCGGCGCGCGTGCGCGGATGCCCGGGAACATCGCTCCCTGCGGGCTGAACTGCGAGCGCGCGGCCTTGCGCACCAGCCGCTCCGGATCCGCCACCAGCTGGTCGATCACCAGCAGCGGCGCGCCTTCCTCGCCGAGGGCCAGACGCTGGACGCGGATGCCGGGGTGCGGCTCGATGACCATGGCGCGCGCGGTCCGCTCAGGCCCCGGTCTGCGCCGGGGCCCGGCGCAGGTTCCACACCGACGGATCGGCCGGGCAGTAGCGCTTGAGGAAGTCCTCGTGCGAGGGCATCGCCGCGACCATGCGGTTGATCGGCTGGCGCACCGCCTCGAACAGCCGCGCCATGTCCGTGTCGCCCAGCCCGCGGGTCAGCGGATGGTGCTCGCGCGGGACTACGCCCTGGCCCAGCATCACGTGGGTCCACGAATCCAGCCGGAACAGCTCGTCCTCGCCCTGCCAGGCATAGGCGGTGTCGCGGAACAGCTGGATGCGCTGGGCAAGATCGTCGGGCAGCTTCATCTCGCGGCACTCGCGCCACAGCGGTTCGTCGCGCTGGTTGAGGTGGTAGTGCAGGATGATGAAGTTGCGCACGTGCTCGAGCTCGTCGCGGCTGACGTCGTTGTAGCGGTCGACGTTGGCATCGTCGATGCCGGCGAACGGGAACATCTGCACCAGCCGGGTCACCGCGCTCAGGGTCAGGTGGATGCTGGTCGACTCCAGCGGCTCGATGAAGCTGCTGGCCAGGCCCAGCGAGACCACGTTCTTGTTCCAGACCTTGAGCCGGCGCCCGGTCCGGAACGGCACGATCCACGGCTCGCGCACCACCGGCGCATTGTTGTTGGCGGCCGCCAGCTTGGCCGCGGCCTCGTCGTCGGACATGTGCGCGCTGGAGAACACCCAGCCGCAGCCGACGCGGTGCTGCAGGGCGATGTGCCAGCGCCAGCCGGCCTCGTGGGCGATGGCGCGGGTGTAGGGCACCGGCGGCTCGACCGACTCGATCTGCATCGCCACCGCGCGGTTGCAGGGCAGCCAGTTGTTCCAGTCCTCGTAGCCGGTCTTCAGGGTCTGCTCGATCAGCAGGCCACGGAAGCCCGTGCAGTCGATGAACAGGTCGCCCTCGACGACCTGGCCGTCCTCCATCACCAGCGCCCGGATGTAGCCGTTCTCGGGATCCTGCCGCACCTCGCGGATCTTGCCCTCGACCCGGGTCAGGCCGCGGCCCTCGCACTTGCGGCGCAGGAAGGCGGCGTACAGCGCCGCGTCGAAGTGGTAGGCGTAGCTGACGTCGGCGCGCTCCAGCGAGGTCGGCGACTGGACCCAGCGCATCGACCACTCCTGGGTACTCGCACCGGCCGGGTCGAAGATGGCGAAGCGCTGCACCCGCGAGGCCACGGTTTCCAGGCAGTAGTCGCCCAGCTCCGACTTCATGCCCCGGCGCAGGCTCTCCAGCCAGAACTGGTGGAAGTCGCACGACCAGGTGTTCATCCCGGTGGTGCCGAACGGATGGAAGTAGTGGTCGCCCGGGCGCTTCCAGTTCTCGAACGAGATCGAGAGCTTGAAGCTGCCGGCCACCGAGCTGAGGAATTCGCGCTCGTCGATCTGCAGCAGCCGGTGGAAGGTGCGGATGGTCGGGATCGTCGACTCGCCCACGCCGACGGTGCCGATCTGCTCCGACTCCACCAGGGTGATGTCGAGCAGGTCGCGGAACTGGTGGGTCAGCGCGCACGCGGCGATCCAGCCGGCGGTGCCGCCGCCGGCGATCACGACCCTGCGAATCCGGTTGTTCTCCAAAACGGTCTCCCCTCTCGTCGAATCCGCCACGGAGATCCATGGCGGGCCTTCCCGGCGCCCGGCACCATGCCCCGGGACGCCCCCTATCCTTGCCGCCGGAACCGGCCGCGCCCGGCGCGCCGGTCCTCAGCGGTTGAGCTTGCCGATCAGCAGCGCCCGCATCCGCCGCGCCATCGTTTCGTCGAACGGCCCCAGGATGTTGCGCGCCGGTTCGGGCAGGTGCGCGCCGGCCCGGTCCGCGGGACCGAACACGTAGTACTCGAACACCTCGCGCCAGGCCTGCTTCTCCCGTTCGGGCCGGTCGCGGATCGTCCACAGCGCGTGGTACAGCGCGTGCATCGGCGTGGGGACCCACGCCGGCATGCTGGTCCACCAGTAGTTCACCAGCACGGTGAACGGGTCCTGCCCCTGCACGTGGTGCCACCACATGCTCGGGATGAAGATCGCGTCGCCCGGTTCCAGCACCACCGTCTGCGCCGTTTCCAGCGCCTGGCGGAAGCGCGGGTAGCGCTCGAAGTCCGGCGCCGAGAAATCGACCACGCTCACCGCCTGGCCGCCGGGCGTGGGCTCCAGCGGCCCCGGGTACAGGTTGCCGATCTGCTCCGGCGGGAACACGGTGAAGCGACGCCGCCCCACCGCGCAGCAGGCGATGTTGTTGGGCGCGTCGTAGTGGCACGAGGCGGTGACCCGGTTGCCGATCCAGATCGCCGGCGGCGCGTCCACGCCCTGGGCGGCAAAATCCAGGTCGTTGCCGGCGCGCAGCCCGGGCAGGCAGGTGTCCACCAGCAGCGAGGCCACGTAGAAGGTCGGCGGCCGCGGGTCGTCCAGGTAAGAGGCCAGCCCGTCGAGCACCTGGTCCAGGCCGCCGCGCCGCACCTCGCAGTTCAGCGCGGTGAAACCGGCGTTGTAGAACGGGCGCCCGGCGGTGGCCGGCTCGCCCCAGGAGTAGGTCACCGGGCGGCCGTCGTAGTGCGCGCGCAGGTGGTCCATCGCCGCCTGCGGCGACTCCAGGCCGGCGCGCACCAGGCTCCAGTCGCGCGCCAGGCCCTTGAGCACGGTGGGCAGGCCGTCCTCCAGCAGTTTCGCGAGCGGCAGCGCATCCGGGCTGCAGCCCTCGAGCACGCGCACGCTGGCCAGCCGGTCGAACATCGCCTCAGGCCGCCCGCCCCTGCCCGGCCGCGTCCTGTTCGCGCAGGCGGCGCTGCTTTTCGGCGATCAGCCGGCGCATGTTGTACAGCGAGGCCAGCACCAGGTAGGCGCCCTCCAGCCAGCCGGACCGGTGCAGCTCGTGCAGCGATGCCGGATCAAGCGCGGCCAGGCGCTCGCGGTCGATGCCGTACAGCCCGGTCAGGTTCACGCCGTGGCTGTCGTCGAAGCGCACGTCCAGGCTCATCGGCTGGATCAGTTCCAGCGCCTGGAACGCGGCGAACATGGCCTGGCCGGCCTGCACGCCGTCGTTGATGCCGCGCAGCACGTCGATGATGTGTTCCAGGTAGGGACTGTTGCCACCGTGGCCCAGGAACACCGGCTCGCCCTGCCCGGTGATCACGCGCGGATGGTCGAGGTCGACGTGGATGACCGGCTCGGTGCGCAGCTGGCCGTCGACCTCCTGTTCCTGGAAACCGATCAGGAACGGCCCGCGGGCGATCGCGCCCGGCAGGTAGGAGGCGTTCCATCCGCCGCCCTGCAGGAACAGATTCTCGTGGTGGTCGAAGCCGAGCAGGGCCACGGCCTGGAATTCGCCGTCGGTGCCCTGGCGGAAAAAGATCGGGTACTCGCGCTGGAGTTCGGCGAATTCGGTCGGGAAGGCCTGGACCATGCCGAGGCTGTCGCCGAATTCGGTGCCGAAACGGGTGGAGACGCGCAGGTCCTTGTGCGCGACGTTGTTCAGCAGTTGGTATCGGGCCATTTCGGCTCCATCGGTGGTTCGAAATCCGGTGCGCGGATGCGCCGGCCCTGCTGGCGACGATTCCAGAAACCCGCCGCTCCCGCAAGCCCGCCCGCGCGCCGCCAGGCCCAGAAAAAAGGGACCGCTGCCTGAGCAGCGGTCCCGGCCAATCATCACCAAGCCTGGAAGTACATCTCCGGGGGTTCTTCAGAAGGTGTAGCGGACACCCACCATGTAGCGCGGCGACTGGTCGAGCAGGCGGACCAGCTGGTTCTCGGTGCGGGCGTGCCAGCGCACGTCCTCGCCGGTGAGGTTGATCGCCTCGAACGATACCGCGAAGTTGTCGGTGAACCGGTACGACACGCTCAGGTCGTACTGGTAGTACGCCTCGACGAAGTACGGGTTGCGGTTGTTGCCGTTCTGGTTCGCTTGCAGGAGATACTCGTCGCGCCAGTTCCAGGCCAGGCGAGCCGACCAGCCATAGTTCTCGTACATCAGCACCGCGTTGGCGGTGTCGCTCAGGCCGGTCAATGCAAACACGTTGGCGCCCGGATCGGCCGCCCGGTCGATGCCCACATCGCCCTTGACGATGGTGTAGTTGGCCAGGATGCCGAAGCCGCTTTCGCCGAAGAAGTACTGGCCGCCGATTTCCCAGCCGTGCAGCCTGGCGGATCGCTGGTTGATCGGACGGTTCACGTCGAACTCGTACAGCGGGTCGCCGGCGGCGCCGAAGATGTCGAAGCGTTCCTCCATGTCGAGGACCTGGGCATTGCTGCCGTTGTAGGCCGCCAGGCCGCCGGTGGCACCGGCGTTTCGCAGCATCGCCAGCGCGGTGAACAGCGTGGTGTAGTTGCCCGTGCAGCCTTCCAGCGGGTCATTGCCCGCCGCGGTAACCTGGCTGGTGCAGGCCGCACTGTTGAGGAAGTCCAGCGCCGCCCGAGCATCCGGGCCGGAGGTGGGGTCGGTGATGCCGTACAGGTTCTCGCGGATCACGGTGTTGCCGATGAAGTTCTTGACCCGCTTGTTCCAGTAGGTCACGCCGACGAAGCTGGACGGGGCGAAGTACCACTCCAGGCCCAGGTCGAGGTTCTGCGACTCCAGCGGCAGCAGCGACGGATTCTGGGCACCGCCCGTCCCGCGGAACTGCTCGCCGAACAGGATCGAGCCACTGGGTGCGCCGGGGTTCGGGCCGGCATACAGGTTGCCGTACGGCGGCCGGGCGATGGTCTTGCTGGCCGAGAAGCGGCCCTTCAGGTCACTGGTGAAATCGATGCTGAAGTCCAGGTTGGGCAGCAGATAGTTGTAGCTGGCCGTCTCTGCGAACGGCATCGCCTCGTCCGAACGCACGATGACGAAGTCGTTGTTGGACATCCAGCGGATGGCGCTCGGGACCTGGATGACCGAGGTCGACTCGATGTCGGTCTCCTCGTAGCGCAGGCCGATGACGGTGTAGGTCTGCATGCTGCCGAGCGTGGCGTCCTGCTCCCACTGCACGTATACCGCGTTGGTCTTCTCCTCGATCATGTTGTTCTGGTCGTACACCGTGCGCACCCGGGAACTGACCCGGTCGCACTCCGGCCACGAGGCCGGCGCGCTGCCGTTGTTGCAGGCTTCCTCGGCCCACTTGGCCAGCGCGCTGGCCTGACCGCGCCATGCCGCGCGCGGCGCGTCCGTCGTGTTGTAGTCCTTGAACAGGTCGACGATGCTGAACCGGCTCAGCAGATCGGTCATGCCCGGAACCTGGCCGGCATCGCCCGCACCCCAGTTGCCCAGGGTCATCAGGTGGGCGTGGCCGTCCACGTTCAGTCGCCGCATCGAAGTCTTCGACGAATCGACGCCGAACAGGAAACGGCCGTTGTCGAAGTCCAGCGTGCCGTCGATCCTGCCCTGCTTGACCTCGCTGTCCTGGCGCGTGGACCAGATGCGCAGGATCTGCGAACCCAGCTGCTCAGGGGCGAAAGCCGGGTTGGCCACGCCGTTGGTATTGGCCAGGGCGTCGGCGGTGGTCGGGAACAGCGTGTTCTTCATGATCGGCAGGCCACTGTTGAACCAGTATTCCTGCGTCCAGTTGTTGACCGTGCGGTTCGGGGCCAGGCCGGCGAAGCTGAAGGCGGTGGAACTGCCGCCGGTGATCGGGTCGTTCGGCCGGCTGTCGACCTTGGTGTTGTGCGCGTCGAAGGTCAGCGCGAAGCGGTCGTTGACGTCCCAGCGCGCGTTCAGGCCCAGCGAACCCAGCTTGTACTTCTGCTCGTCGCGCTGCTGCTCGAAGCCGAAGTCCTTGCCGCCGCCGGCGATGTCGCGGATGTAGACCGGCGTGGCGACCTGGGTGTTGCCGTCGAAGGTCACGTGGCTGAGGCTGTTCTGCAGCCACATGGTCTGCTCGCCGCGGTCCTGGGCGATCTCGTTGGTCGAGTAGGTGTAGTCCAGGGTGAAGGTGAAGGCGTCGGACGGGGCGAACTGCAGCACCGCCTGGCCGTTGACGCGCTCGCGCGTGAAGTCCGAGAACGCGTAGCGCAGGTCGTTGGGCATGGAGTAGAGCTGGCCGATAGCCGGCGCGTTCTCGACCACGGCACCCGGGCGCAGGCGCGAATCGGTGCCGGACCAGCGGGCGACGTTCCAGGTGTTCTCCGTGGCCTGCACCGAACCACCGTGGCGCTTCTGGTAGCTGGCGTTGACGCCGACGCCCCAGGTCTTGTCCGGGTTGGCGTAGCTGAAGATGCCTGAGACCTCGGGCGTGGTGTCGTTGCCCAGCGTCTGCGAATGGTCGGAAACGGCCTTGGCGCCGGCACTGGCCACGATCTCGCCGCCGGCGTGGTTGAACGGACGGGCGGTGAGGATGTCGATGGTGGCGCCGATGCCGCCGCTGGGCGCGCTGGCGCGACCGGTCTTGAACACGGTGACGCCGCTGATCGCCTCGGAAGCCAGCTGCGCGAAGTTGAAGCCGCGGGTACCCGAGCCGACGCCGCCGATTTCAAGGCCACCACTGCCGAAGCCGTCGGCACCCGGGATCTGGCGGCCGTTGAGCGTGACCAGGTTGAAGGTGGAACTGAAGCCGCGCGCGGTGACCTGCGCGCCTTCGCCGTCGCGGCGTTCGATCGAGATACCGGTGATGCGCTGCAACGCCTCGGCCAGGTTGGTGTCGGGGAACTTGCCGATGTCCTCGGCACTGATCGCGTCGACGATGCCCGCCGTATCGCGCTTGATATTCATCGCCTGGTCGAGGCTGCTGCGCATGCCGGTGACCACGACCGTGTCCAGCGTGGTCGGATCGTCCTGCTGCGGATCCTGTGCGAACGCGGGATTGATGATGATGACGCCACCGACGATGGTGAACATCGCCTTCGACTTGAAGCTGAAACGCTTGCCCTTGCCTGACAGCGCGGGACACCGCGACCTGCGACTACTCATCTGCCTACCCTCCCCTCATGCTTCGATTTGTGGATGTATCCCCTGGCCGGGGCTTTTGCAGGCCGCAGTCGACGACCTGTACAACCGGACAGAACTGCGTCCGTCCCTGCTATGCCGGTTACTACGATGGTCGCCGGCAGAAAAATCGAATCGGAAGCCCTGTAGCAACGACGTGAAACGGGCTTTCGCCTGTTCGCATCGCAGCGGCTGCCATCCGGGCAGGCCGCACACATTGATAGCGCTAACATTCTGGAGTGGGCGAAGAGATAGCACGCGGGGGAAGCGCTGTCACAGTGCACTGCAACAGAGATTCCGTTGCCTGCGTAACAATTACGGCAGGACGGAATCCTTAAGCGGATTCACATTCGGAAACGGAATGCCACACGGGGGCGTTTGTACCCATGGACGCCACGGGACGCGGGTCCGGCAGCGCGATTTGCCCTGCCGGTGGGGTCAAGCGCGGCCGAGCGGGGAGCTTTTCCCGAGTCCGGCCGCGATCGCGATGCCACCGGTTTACCTGGCGATGAAATCCCGATAGCCGGCCAGGAACTGCGCCAGTTGCTGGCGTACCCGCTCGTCGCCCAGGTTGCCCTGCGCATCGAAGGCCTGTCCGGCGCGCGAAACCAGCAGCCGGCCGCCGGACCAGAAGCGCATCCCGAGCGTGCGCAGCACCGCCAGCCAGGCGTCCTGCGCCAGGATCGTGCCGAAGCCGCCCGGCGAGGCACCGACGAGCGCGACCGGCCGGCCGCCGAACACCTGCGGGATCTCCGCCGCCGGCCGCGACAGCCAGTCGATCGCGTTCTTGAACACCCCGGGGATGCCGTTGTTGTATTCCGGCGTGGCCAGCAGCAGGCCGTCGCTGGCCAGCACACGGGCCTTCAACGCGAGCACCGCAGGCGGGATGCCCTCGCCCTGCTCCAAGTCGCCGTCGTACAGCGGGATGCCGTGCAGGGTGGCCAGTTCCAGTTCCACGCCCGGCACGGCGAGCCCCCGCGCGGCACGCAGCAGCGCCGTATTGAACGAACCGGCGCGCAGGCTGCCGGAGATGCCGAGTATCCGCGCCATCGCTCGCTCCCTGTCGTGTTGCGCCGCCCGCCGTCGATGCGGGGAACGCGTGGGTCCAGCATACCCGCGGTCACCGACCGCCGGCCCATGCCTGCGGGCAGGCACTTCCAACACCTGCCACTGGCAGGCCAGATGCGCGTTCCGTCCAGGTACGCTGCGGGTCCATGCCGGGCGGGCGGCAGCGGAACAGGTACTCGACCCGCACCCCAGCGTGCCGGTGCGACGCCGCCTGCATCATCCTGAACTGCACGGTCGTGGCCACCAGGGTCCGGACGGTCGCCAGTCGCCTCCGTTGCCGGATCAGCGCGCCAGCAGCATGCGCGGCAGGCGGGCGAGGAAATGCGTCCAGATCGCGGCGAACACCACCGCACGCGTGGCCGGTCCGCGCCTGGATGCCTCGAAGCGGCGGAAATAGCGCCACAGGCCGCGGTGCTTGTGCCACTCCACGAACACCGGCCGCGAGCGGCTGGAGACGCCGCGCACGTGCAGCACCGCCACGTCGTTGGCCGCCGCCACCACGGCGCCGGCCTGGCGCGCGCGGCGGCACAGGTCTAGGTCCTCGGCATGCAGGCGGTAGCCCTCGTCGAAGCCGCCGATGCGCACGAACAGCGCGCGCGGCATCAGCATCAGCGCGCCGGACACCGCATCCACCGGTTGCACCGCGCGCTCCGTGTCCATCGGCACGTCCAGGTGCGCAGCCGCCGACGGCGCGCGCAGCATCGCCGCGAAGTCCGGGTCGCGCCGGCGCGCGGCGCCGTCGCGCACGCCGTCTTCGCCGTGCAGGTCGGCGCCGAGCAGCGGTTCGCCGCCCAGCGCCTGCGCGTGACCGCGCAGGCGCGCCAGCGAATCGGGACGGACATGCAGGTCCGGGTTGACGAAGGCCAGCCACGGCGCATCGCAGTCGGCCGCGCCCTGGTTGCAGGCCACGGCGAACCCCGGGTTGTCCGGATTGGCGATGAAGCGCATGCGCGGATCGTCCAGCGCATGGCGCTGCAGGATCTCCAGCGTGCCGTCGTCCGAGCCGTTGTCGACCACCCGGATCTGGACCACGTCGCGCGCCGCGCGCAGGCGCACCAGGCACTCGTCCAGGGTGGACGCGCTGCGGTAGCTGACCACCACCGCGGCGATGCCGTCGCCGCCGCCTACCGCGCTCATGCCGCCGTCTCCGGCGCGAACAGGTCGTGCTGCGGGGTGTCGCGCAGCTGCGCGTGTAGCGCCTGCAGGCGCTCGCGCGTTTCGCGCAGCGGATCCTGCATCAGGAAGCCGGCCAGGCGCGGATGCCAGGCCGGCCAGCGCGCGGCCAGCGCATCGAGGTCGCCTTCGGCCGGTCCGCCTTCGCCGCCGCGGGCGACGAACGCGGTCTCGCACAGCGCGTTGCGCCAGCCCAGCCCGGCCAGGCGCAACGACAGGTCGGTCAGCGCGGCGTACCAGGAGGCGAAGCTGGCGGTATCCAGCCCGCCCGCACGCTGGCGGGCGCTGCCGCGCAGTGCTACCGCATGGCCTACCGCGGCCGGCAGTTCGGGATGCCGCGGCGCCATCGCCGCGCAGGCCTGCGCGGTCAGCGCCGGTTCGGCCGGCGGCGGCGATATCTCGCCCAGGCGCGGCCAACCGGCGGTCTCGCCGGCGTTGCACCAGGGCGTGGCGGTGGCGATCGCCGCATCGCGCGCCAGGCATGCGGCCAGCTGCGTGAGCCAGCCCGGCAGCGGCTGCGCGTCGGCGGCCAGCACCACCACGTCGGCATCGCCACAGGCGCGCAGCATCTCCTGCAGGTGCGCCGACTCGCCGATCGGATGCGCGCGCCGGGTGTATTCGGCCCGCAGCCGCGTGCGCTGCAGCCAGCGCTCGACGATGGCGATCCCGCGCGGCCCGGCCTGCGCGTCGTCGGCCAGCCACACCGGAGTGCCGGCGGGCGTGGCCGCTTCCAGTGCGGCCAGGCAGGCGTCGAGCGCATCCTCGTCGGCACCGAGCGGCAGCAGCACGATGGGCAGGTCGCTCACGGTTCGGCGCGGACTCCTGGAGGGAATGGCGCGGACTTTAGCAGGGAGGCGGATGTTGTTGTGGCGCTGGATTGGGATGGGTTGCGGTTGCTCGAAGCAGAAACGGCGGTTTCTCAGGGGGCGTGGTTGCTGGGCGCGATGAGCATCGGTTTCTCAAGGGAGGCATGTTGCTGGAAGCAAGAGCGTCGGCTTCGGGAGGGAGCGTGCCGTCAGAGCAAAAGCCAGAAGCGTCGGCTTCGGAGGGGCGGTGCCGTGAAAGCGAAAGCTGGAAGCGTCGGCTTCGGACGGGGCCGTCGTGCCCAGGGGGTCTGGCGCATCGCTCCGCTCCGGCGTCCTGCCTCCGCGTCGCGAACGCAGCACATCCCTGTGCTGCTTGCGCCAGACCCCCTGGGCACGGCGGCCTCGGGAGCTTTGGGGGTCTGGCTTCGATCGGAGGAGCAACAGCAACGGCTAAAGCACCCCTCCCCGGCCCTCCCCTTCGCCTGCGGCGAAAGGAAGAGGGCAAACCTGCAGCGGGGCTGCCTTCTGTAGGAGCGGGCATGACCGCGACACGGGCGTCGGAATCACGAGGGCGTCGCCTGGGCCGACGGCGTCGAGTCGCGGTCATGCCCGCTCCTACAAAAGCCGGGCCCTGATCGCCTCACTGCGAACGGAGCCACGACGCCAAAGCTCCCGAAGACGTGGCGGGCCGGGAGTATTGCGGCAGCGGCCAGGGATGGCCGCGTCGGCGAGTCGGCACACGGATGTGCCGTCGAGACGACCGCAATACTCCCGGCCTGCCGCGGCTCAGCCCGAAGCCGACCACACCCGGCGCTTTTGACCTTGCGGTTGCGGTTGCGGTTGCGGTTGCGGTTGCGGTTGCGGTTGCGGTTGCGGTTGCGGTTGCGGTTGCGGTTGCGGTTTCCAGGCGATCACGCAGGCCGTAAAGACGAAAGGCGCGCCCCGGCAGGAGCGCGCCTTTCGTGATCGCCGGGATGGCCCGGGATGGAGGGTCGGCCGTCAGCCGACCCAGACCCGCGCGTTGCGGAACATCCGCATCCACGGCGAATCCTCGCCCAATCCGGCCGGATGCCAACTCAGGTTGACGCTGCGCACCACCCGCTCCGGATGCGGCATCAGGATCGTGGCCCGCCCGTCCTCGCTGGACAGCCCGGTGATGCCCTCCGGCGAACCGTTCGGATTGAGCGGATAGGTCGTGGCCACGTTGCCGTCGCCGTCCACGTAACGCAACGCCACCCGCGCCGCGGCCTGGTCGACCGCGCTGTCGAACTCGGCCCGGCCCTCGCCGTGCGCCACCGCCACCGGGATGCGCGAACCGGCCATCCCGCGCAGCAGGATCGACGGCGACTCCACCACCTCCAGCAGGCTGGTGCGCGCCTCGAACTGCTCGCTGCGGTTGCGCAGGAACTTCGGCCAGTGCTGCGCCTCGGGGATGATGTCCCTGAGCTGGCTCAACATCTGGCAGCCGTTGCACACGCCCAGCGAGAAGGTATCGGGGCGGGCGAAGAACGCGGCGAAGGCCTCGCGCAACGCGGCGCGCTCCAGGATCGAAGTGGCCCAGCCGCGGCCGGCGCCGAGGACGTCGCCGTAGCTGAAGCCGCCGCAAGCGGCCAGGCCGGCAAACCCGTCCAGCGAGACGCGGCCGGCGATCAGGTCGCTCATATGCACGTCGACCGGCGTAAAACCGGCGCGGTCGAACGCGCGCGCCATCTCGATCTGGCCGTTGACGCCCTGCTCGCGCAGGATCGCCACGCGCGGGCGCGCACCCTTGGCCACGAACGGCGCGGCCACGTCCTCGGCCGGATCGAACGCCAGCTTCGGCTTCAGCCCCGGCGCGGCGAAGTCCCGGGCCACGGTGCGCTCCTCGTCGGCGCTGTCGGGGTTGTCGCGCAGCCGCTGCATCGCGTGGGTGACCGACCACCACGCGTCGAACAACTCCTCCCAGCGCCACTCGGCCAGCAGCTGGCCCTCGCGGCGCACGCGCACCTTCGGCAAGCGGGTCGGGCGGGCGATGCGCTGGGCGCATTCGGTCAATGCGTGGCGCTCGACCAGGTCGGCGAACGCGGCGCGGTCCTCGTCGGCCACCTGCACCACTGCGCCCAGTTCCTCGTTGAACAGGGCGCGGAACGGATCCTCGCCCCAGGCGTCCAGGGTGATGTCCAGGCCACGGCGGGAGGCGAAGGCCATCTCGCACAGCGCGGCGAAGGCGCCGCCGTCGCTGCGGTCGTGGTAGGCCAGCAGCAGGCCCGCCTCGCGCGCGTCGCGGACCAGTTCGAAGAAGCTGCGCAGGCGCCCGGCATCGTCCAGGTCGGGCGCGTCGCCGCCGAAGGCCGGTAGCGCTTCGTCGCCGGCGTGGACCTGGGCCAGCACCGAACCGCCCAGCCGCTGCTTGCCGCCGCCCAGGCCGATCAGCCACAGCTCGCTGTCTTCGCCCTCGGCCAGCAGCGGGGTCAGCTGCGCGCGCACGTCGGCCACCGGTGCGAACGCGGACACGATCAGCGACACCGGCGAGACCGACTTGTGCGCCTGGCCGTCGTCCTGCCACTGCGCCTGCATCGACAGCGAATCCTTGCCTACCGGGATGCTCAGCTCCAGCTCCGGGCACAGCTCCATGCCCACCGCGCGGACCGCGTCGTACAGCAGCGCGTCCTCGCCCGGGTGGCCGGCGGCGGCCATCCAGTTGGCCGACAGCTTGACCTGCTCCAGCGCCTCCACCGGCGCGGCGCACAGGTTGGTGATCGCCTCGCCCACCGCCATGCGCGCGGCGGCGGCCGAGTCCAGCAGCGCCAGCGGGGTGCGCTCGCCGATCGCCATCGCCTCGCCGGCCACGCCGTCGTAATCGGCCAGGGTGATCGCGCAGTCGGCCAGCGGCAGTTGCCAGGGGCCGACCATCTGCTCGCGCGCGGTCAGGCCGCCGACGCTGCGGTCACCGATGGTGACCAGGAAGCTCTTGGACGCCACCGTCGGGTGCGCGAGCACGCGCAGGCCGGCTTGGTGCAGATCCAGGCCCGAGGGGTCCAGCGCCGGCCACGGCGCAGCCGGCGGATGCCGGGTGTCGCGGTGCATCTTCGGCGCCTTGCCGAACAGCACGTCCATCGGCAGATCGATCGGCGCGTCGGCCGGGATGTTGCCCGGAGTGGCGCCATAGGCCACCACCAGGCGCTCCTCGGCGGTGGCCACGCCGACCGCGGCGAACGGGCAGCGTTCGCGCGCGCAGATCGCGGCGAACTCGTCGAGCCGGTCGGCCGGCACGCCGAGCACGTAGCGCTCCTGCGACTCGTTGCACCACAGTTCCAGCGGCGACAGCGACGGGTCGTCGGTCGGCACCTTGCCCAGGTCGATCACCCCGCCCACGCCCGAGTCGTGCAGCAGTTCGGGGATGGCGTTGGACAGGCCGCCGGCACCGACGTCGTGGAAGAAGTGGATCGGGTTGGCCTCGCCCATCGCCACGCAGCGGTCGATGACCTCCTGGCAGCGGCGCTCCATCTCCGGGTTGTCGCGCTGCACGCTGGCGAAGTCCAGGTCCTCGGCGCTCTCGCCGGAGGCCACCGAACTGGCCGCGCCGCCGCCCAGGCCGATCAGCATCGCCGGGCCGCCGAGCACGATCACCGCGTCGCCCGGCCGCAGCGGGATCTTCTCGACCTGGATGCGGTCGATCGCGCCCAGGCCACCGGCCAGCATGATCGGCTTGTCGTAGGCGCGCGCCAGCCGGCTTCCATCGGGAGCGCCGCCTTCGCTCAGCTCGAAGCTGCGGAAGTAGCCCAGCAGGTTGGGCCGGCCGAACTCGTTGTTGAACGCGGCGCCGCCGAGCGGGCCGTCGAGCATGATCTCCAGCGCCGGGGCCATGCGCGGATTGAGCGCGCGCGGCGCCTCCCACGGCTGCGGCAACGTCGGGATGCGCAGGTGCGAGACAGTGAAGCCGGTCAGGCCGGCCTTGGGCTTGCCGCCGCGGCCGGTGGCGCCCTCGTCGCGGATCTCGCCGCCGGCGCCGGTGGAGGCGCCCGGGAACGGCGAGATCGCGGTCGGGTGGTTGTGGGTCTCGACCTTGATCTGGAACGCCGACGGCACCGGCGCCTCGCTGCGGTATTCGCCGCTGGCCGGGTCGGGCCGGTAGCGCGCAGCGACGTGGCCGGCGATCACCGCGGCGTTGTCGCTGTAGGCGCTCAAGGTATGTTGCGGCGTCTTCTGGTGGGTGTTCTTGATCATCCGGAACAGGGAGCGCTCCTGTTCCTGCCCGTCGATGGTCCAACTGGCGTTGAAGATCTTGTGCCTGCAGTGCTCGGAGTTCGCCTGCGCGAACATCATCAGTTCCACGTCCGACGGATCGCGGCCCAGCTCCGAATAGCGGGCGCGCAGGTACTCGATCTCGTCGTCGGCCAGGGCCAGGCCGAGGCGGCGGTTGGCGCCTTCCAGGTCGTCCAGCGCGATGCGCTGCAGCGTCCCGCGCGGTTGCGCGGCGAACAGCGCCTGCGCGTCCTCGTGCGAGGCCAGCAGCGACTGTGTCATCGGGTCATGCAGCAGCTTGCCCACGGCCGCCTGGGTGGCGGCGTCCTGCGGCCAGCCGGCCAGGTCCAGGCGCATTCCGCGCTCGACCCGCGCGACCGGCAGGCCGGCGCCCTTCAGCAGTTCGGTGGCCTTGCTCGACCAGGGCGAGCGCGTGCCCAGCCGCGGCACCACGTAGCGCGACAGCGCGCCGCCGGCCCGCGGCGCCTGCGCGTCGCCGGCCTGGAGGATACGGTGGAGTGCGGCCGGATCCGGTGCGCTGTCGCCCGGCTGGACGAAGTAGACGTGCCAGGCGCCTTCGATGCGCAGGCCGGGGACCAGGGACTGCAGGCGGGATTCGAGCCGCTGCCGGCGGAACGGCGAAAGGGCGGGCGCGCCCTCAAGGACGATCATGTCCGGGGAAGTCGCAGGGGAAAGGCCGGCCATTGTACCGGAGCGGACCAGCGGGAGCCCGGGACGCCGCGCCGACCCCTCGGGGGAAGGCCTCCCACGGCAGTTGCAGGAGACAAGGCTTACCCGCCGCGAGGCCGTCAACCCACGCTACGCCCCAGCGCCCGATTCCCACGTCGCCCAAATGGGGTCAGGTTCCTTTTCTCGGGGAAGTGACCTGACCCCGTTGGGGCTGGGCATCGAGGTTGGGAAATTGAACCTGACCCCATTGGTGCAGGCGACGCCCTTGCGATCCCGACGCCCGGTCGCCAGCAAGCCGGGTTCCTGCAACACGGGGCAGATGCGTCGCAGGCCGACCGTGGATGGGAGCGCCGTTCAGCGCGACCCGCCGGTGACTCCCGCGCCGTTGCCGCCTTCCAGCGCCTGCAGCAGCTGCTGCGGCGGCAGGTAGCCACCCAGCTGATCGCCGTCGGCGGAAAATATCGCCGGGGTACCGTTCACGCCCACGCGCTGGCCGATGTCGAACTGCATCGCCACCGGGCTGGTGCAGCGTTTGGCAGGCACCGGCTGGCCGGCCTTGGCGTCGGACAGCGCGCGCCGGCGGTCGCTGGCGCACCACACCGACTCCATGTCGCGGAAATCCTGGCTGGCCGGGCCCATGCGCGGGAACGCCACGTATTCCACCGCGATCCCGAGCCGGTTGTAGTCGGCGATCTGCTGGTGCATGCGCCGGCAGTAACCGCACTCGACGTCGGTGAACACGGTGATGGTGTGCTTGGTGTTGGGCGGGGCGAAGATGATCCGGTCCTGCTCCGGGATGGTCGCGATCAGATCCCGGCGGTAGGCCATCAGGCCCGCGCTGCTGGCCGGCTTGCGCGCCTGCAGGTCGAACGGCTGCGCCTGCATCAGGTAGCGGCCGTCGTCGGACACGTACAGCACCTGCCCGCCCAGCAGCACCTCGCGGAACCCGGGGAACGGCGCGGCGCCGACGTACTCCGCCGCCAGGTCCGGGGCGATCCCGCGCAGCGCCTGGCGCACGTTCGCCTCGGGCGTGCCCTGTGCGGCCGCCGGCGCCGGCTTGGCTGCGGTGGGCTTCGCGGCAGGCGCCTGGGTGGCGGGGGGCGCGTTGGTCTGGGCGCAGGCGCTGAGGCTGATCGCGCCCAACAGCGCGGTGGCGAGGATTCGGAGCATGGCGTTGGGGGATCCAGGAAGTATCAAGCTGGATTCTGGCATACGCCGGCGGCGCGGCCGTGTGCCGCAAGGTGGGACGGGTCGCCGACGTTCATCCGCAACCGCCGCCTCCAGGCCACCACGCACCGTCATCCCCGCGGGTGGTGGCGGGCGTGCAGGCGCTGCAGGTGCTCGCGTGCGACCAGGGTGTAGATCTGGGTGGTGGACAGGCTGGCGTGGCCCAGCAGCAGCTGCAGCGCGCGCAGGTCGGCGCCGCGGTTGAGCAGGTGGGTGGCGAAGCTGTGGCGCACGCCGTGCGGAGTCACCTTGCGCGGGTCGATCCCGGCCGCGGCCGCATGCCGCTTCAACGCCTGCCAGTAGGCCTGGCGGGTCGGCGCCCGCCTTTGCGGAGTCAGGAACAGCGGCACATTGCCCTGGGCGTCGGCCGGGACGGGCTTGCCGCCGGCCAGTTGGGGGCGGGCCTGGGCCAGGTAGCGCTCGAGCCAATGCTGGGATTCCTCGCCCAGCGGCACCAGCCGCTCCTTGCTGCCTTTGCCCAGCACCCGGACCACGCCCTGGCGCAGGTTGACCGCGTTGGCAGGCAGGTCGACCAGTTCGCTCACGCGCAGGCCGGCGGCGTACATCAGCTCCAGCATCGCCCGGTCACGCAGGCCCTCGGCCGTGTCCACGTCCGGCACGGCCAGCAGCGCGTCGACCTGCGACTCGGTCAGCGCCTTGGGTAGCGGCCGCGGCAGCCGCGGCGGGTCCAGCAGCGCGGCCGGGTCGTCCTTGCGCACGCCCGCGCGTACCAGGTGGGCGTAGAACGCGCGCAGGCTGGCGCGCAAGCGGGCGTTGCTGCGCGGCTGGTAGCCCTGCGCGTGGCGCCAGGCCATGTAGCGGAACAGGGTCTCGCGGTCGGCGCCCTCCAGGCCGCCGCCGGCGCCGTCGCGCCAGCGCGCCAGTTGCTCGAGGTCGCGCCGGTAGGCGTCCTGGGTCTGCCGGGCCAGGCCGTGCTCGGCCCAGGCCGCATCGATGAAGCGGCCGATCGCGCGTGCGTCGGCCTCGCGCAGCGCCGGCAGGCGGTGCGCGAGCCGGCGGCGATCGGCGGCGGTGCGGGGCGCGGACTCCATGCCGCACAGGATAGCCGCCGGCTCCCGCTATCCTGTGCGGCGATGGACGAACCGACCTCCGACTCCGCCCCCGCCCTGCCGCCGCCCCCCGCTGAACGCCCCCGCGCCTGGGTGGGCCGGCGGCTGCTGTCGCTGTTCTACGACCTGTGGCCGGTGGCGGCGCTATGGATGCTGACCGCGGTGCCGTTCGTGGCGCTGGATGCGCTCCTCGCCGGCGACGCCCGGCACAACATCGCCCCCAACAGCCTGCCGAGCTGGCTGCTGTTCCTGGCCTGCATCGGCGTGACCGGTCTCTATGCGACGCTGAGCTGGCGCCGCGGCGGGCAGACCCTGGGCATGCGCCCGTGGCGGCTGAAACTGGTTGCGGCCGCCGGCGGCGTGCCGGGCCGGAAGGCGGTGTGGCTGCGGTACGCGGTGGGCACGCTGTCGCTGCTGGCCGGCGGCCTGGGTTTCTGGTGGGCCTGGTTCGACCGCGACCGCCTGGCCTGGCATGACCGTGCCAGCGGCACGCGGCTGGTGCGGGTGCCGAAGCGGTAGCTGCCTGCCTGGACGAGGGTCTCGGTGCAGGGAGGATCGTCCTTGCCGACGGCATGCCACGCGGGCACAGGCGATGCCCTCATGGTTCCGACGCCCCTGTCGCCGGCTGAACCCGGCTCCTACAGAAAAACCGGGCGACGTGGCGGTTGTAGGAGCTGGCTTCAGCCGGCGACATGCCACGCGGGCACAGGCGACTCCCTCATGGTTCCGACGCCCGGGTCACCGGCTGAACCCGGCTCCTACAGAAAAACCGGGCGCCTTGGCGGTTGTGGGAGCTGGCTTCAGCCGGCGACATGCCACGCTGGCACAGGCGACTACCTCATGATTCCGACGCCCCTGTCGCCGGCTGAACCCGGCTCCTACACGATCGGGCTAGGCCCGGCCGGCAACGCCGGCCGGGCCTAGCCCGATTTGCGCCGGAACAGCCACCACGAGGTGGCCAGCATCAGGATCGGCGGCAGTGCGTAGGCGATGCGGTAGTCGAAGCGGAACGCGCCGGCCAGGCGGCCAAACTGCATCTGCAGCAGCATGAAGCCCAGCGAGAACACGATGCCCAGGAACAGGCGCTTGCCCATGCCGCCGCTGCGCAGGCTGCCGAAGGCGAACGGTACCGCCGCCAGGCACAGCGCCAGTACATTGATCGGGTAGAACCAGCGGCTCCAGTAGATGTCCTCGTACTCGCGCGCGTCGAGGTTGTTGCGGGCGCGGTAGTCGATGCTGGCGCGCAGGTCGGACGCCGACAGGTTGCGGGCACGGGTGACGCCGGCGGCCAGCGCGTTCGGGTCCAGCTCCGACTCCCAGCGCTCCTCCGCCAGCAGTTGCTCGGTCGCCAGGCCGGGGCTGAAGCCGAAGCTGACCCGGCGCACGTCGCGCAGCCGCCAGCCGCCGGCGTCGTATTCGGCCACTGCGGCACGGGTCAGCGAATGCAGGCCGCCTTCGGGATCGAGCCGGTACAGGCGCACGTCGCGCAGCTCCAGCGTGCGCCGGCCATCCACCGTGCGTTCCTGGCCGTCGATGGCGTTGAGGAAGATGTCGCCCTCGCGCGCCCACAGTCCCTGGTAGCGCGCCATGGCCACGTTGTTGGTCTTGGCCGCGAGCTTGAGCTGGTCGGACTGGCGCTGGCCCCAGGGCGCCAGGGTCTCGCCGTTGACCACCATCAGCGCGGTGAGCAGGGCCAGCGACGCGGCGGCCGACAGGCTCAGCCGGCGCCGCGACAGGCCCAGCGCGCGCAGCGCGGTCAGTTCGGAGGTCGCGGCCAACTGGCCCAGGCCCATCAGCGAGCCGATCACCGCCGCATAGGGAAAGATGGTGTAGGCCCGGCGCGGCACGGTGTAGGCCACCACCGCCAGCGCGGTCGGGAAGTCGAAGCTGCCCTTGCCCAGGTCGCCGAGCTGGCCGGACAGCGCCATCACCACGTCGAAGCCGAGCAGCACCGCCCAGGTCAGCAGCACCGTGGCCAGGACCACCCGGCCGATATAGAGGTCGTGCAGGCGCGGGCGCAGGTTCATGCCGCCGCCCTCCGCGGCCGCGGCAGGCGCCCGTCGCGCAGGTACAGCCATGTCGCCAGCGCCAGCAGCGGCAGGGTCAGCCACCACAGGCCCAGCAGGCCCGGCAGCTCGCCCTCGGCGAGCATGCGGGTGCCGATGAACATCAGGTTCACGCTGACCAGGTAGGCCAGGAAGCCCAGCATCAGCCGTCCGTAGCGCTGCTGCCGCGGCGAACTGCGCGCCAGCGGCAGGGTCAGCAGGGCGAAGCCCAGCGCCAGCAGCGGCGGGGCCAGGCGCGCGTGCAGCTCGGCCATGGCCTGCGGGCGCCGGTCGCCGAGCAGCTCGCGGGTCGGGGCCAGCGCCGGGTCGTCGCTGTCGCGGGTTTCGGCACGGTCCGGCAGGGCCACCTCGTTGGTGGCGTAGCGCATCAGGCGGAAATCCAGGGCGCCGCCGAGCGGGCCCTCGAGCCGGTGGCCGTCGCGCAGGTGCAGGAAGCGCTCGCGCTCGCCGTCGAGCTGCAGCGCGCCGTCGCGCGCGGTCATCACGTCGATCCGGCCCTCGCGCTCGCGCTGCAGGAACACGCCCTTCAGCCCGGTGCCGTCCTCGTTCATGCCATCGATGTAGACGATCCCGCCCCCCCCGGGCAGCAGGGTGAAGCGGCCCGCCTCCAGCCCGGCGACGATCAGGCTGCGGTTGGCCTGCTCGATCAGGCGCGCGCCGGTGCGCTGGGCCCATGGTCCCAGCCACAGCGAGCACACGCCCACCGCCACCACCACCGGCAGCGCCGCCATCAGCAGCGGCCGCAGCAGCCGGCGCGGGCCGACCCCGACCGCGTTGATCACCGCCATCTCCGAGTCCCGGTACAGCCGGACCACCGACAGCATCAGCCCCAGCATCAGCGCCAGCGGCAGCACCAGCGGCAGGTAGACCAGCAGTTGCAGGCCCAGTTGGGACAACAGCAGCTTGGCCGGCAGGCCGCCATCGGCGATCTCGCCCAGCACGTCGACCAGCACCCCGCCCAGGCTCACCGTCAGCAGCACGATGAGCGTGGCCAGGAAGCTCTGGACGAAATCGCCCAGCAGGTATCGGTCGAGCTTCGGCATCGGGCGGGGCAGTCCTATAAAATCCCGGGTTCGCTTGCGGGCGCCCCGGCCGGGTTCTGGAAGAGCCATGGCCGGCCGGCGATCCGCGATTCGACCCGCATTGTAGTTACCTGCCCCCGGAATCTGATCAATGGCCCTGCAATTCACCCTGAACCGCGAGGCCGCCGCCGCGGCCGCCTTCGATTGCGTCGTGGTCGGCGCCTACGCCGACAAGACGCTCACGCCCGCGGGCCAGGCGATCGACGAGGCCAGTGGGGGCCGCCTGCGCGCCCTGCTCGAGCGGGGCGACCTCAGCGGCCGCACCGGCCGCAGCCTGCTCCTGCACGACCTGCCGGGCATAGCCGCGCCGCGGGTGCTGGTCATCGGCCTGGGAGAGACCGCCAAGTTCGGCGTGCCGCAGTACCTCAAGGCGGTGGCCGACGCGGTCCGCGCGCTGAAGACCGGCCCGGTGGGCAAGGCGCTGCTGACCCTCAGCGAGGTTGCCGTGGTCGGCCGCGACGCGGCCTGGGCGATCCGCCAGGCCGCCGTCGCCGCCGACCACGCCGCCTACCGCTACACCGCCACCCTCGGCAAGAAGAAGGACGAGCCGGGCCTGCGCGAGCTGGCGATCGCCGGCGACGACGCCACCGCCCTGGTCCAGGGCGAGGCCATTGCGGCCGGCGTGGCCTTCACCCGCGAGCTGGGCAACCTGCCGCCGAACATCTGCAACCCGGCCTACCTGGCCGAGCAGGCGGAGAAGTTCGCGGCAGAGCACGACGGCGCCGAAGCCGAGATCCTGGACGAGGCGCAGATGGAGGCACTGGGCATGGGCTCGCTGCTGGCCGTGGCCCGCGGCTCGGCCAACCGGCCGAAGCTGATCGTGCTGAAGTGGTCCGGCGGCGGCGAGGCCAAGCCCTACGTGCTGGTCGGCAAGGGCATCACCTTCGACACCGGCGGCGTCAACCTCAAGACCCAGGGCGGCATCGAGGAGATGAAGTACGACATGCTCGGTGCCGGCAGCGTGCTGGGCACCTTCGTCGCCGCGGTGAAGATGAAGCTGCCGCTGAACCTGGTGGTGATCGCCCCGGCGGTGGAGAACGCGATCGACGGCAACAGCTACCGGCCGTCGGACGTGATCACCTCGATGTCCGGCAAGACCATCGAGGTCGGCAACACCGACGCCGAGGGCCGCCTGATCCTGTGCGACGCGCTGACCTACGCGCAGCGCTTCGAGCCGCAGGCGCTGGTCGACGTGGCTACGCTTACGGGCGCGTGCATGGTCGCGCTGGGCAAGTTTGCCTCCGGCCTGATGAGCCGGCACGACGACCTCGCGAACGAGCTGCTGGCCGCCGGCGAGCACGTGTTCGACCGCGCCTGGCGCCTGCCGCTGTGGGACGAGTACCAGACCCTGCTGGAGTCGACCTTCGCCGACGTCTACAACATCGGCGGCCGCTGGGGTGGCGCGATCACCGCCGGCTGCTTCCTGGCCCGCTTCGCCGAAGGCCAGCGCTGGGCGCACCTGGACATCGCCGGCTCGGCCAGCGACGAGGGCAAGCGCGGGATGGCCACCGGCCGCCCGGTCGGCCTGCTGAGCCAGTGGCTGCTGGACCGGGTCAGGTAAGGAGCAAAAATGGGGTCAGGTTCATTTTTTTAATCGAAAAAAATGAACCTGACCCCATTTTTGACGCCGCTTATGCCACGCGCCGACTTCTATCTCATCGCCAAGCCGCGCTTCGCGGACCAGCCGCTGCTGCTGGTCTGCGAGCTGGCGCGGCGCGCCTGCGACGGCAACCAGTTCACCGTGGTGCTGGCGCGTGACCAGGCCCAGGCCGAGGAACTGGACGACCTGCTGTGGTCGTTCGATCCGGACGCCTACATCCCGCACCAGATCGCCGGCGACGAGGAGGACGAGCTGGCCCCGGTGCTGATCGTTCCGCCCGGCACCGAGGCGCCGCCGCGGCCGCTGGCGATCAACCTGCGCGATGCGGCCTGGACCGCCCCCTGCGAGCGCGTGCTCGAGGTGGTGCCGGCCGATCCGGCCGCGCGCGGACCGCTGCGCGAGCGCTGGAAGCAGTACCAGGCGCTGGGCTACGACCTCAACAAGCACGACATGTAACTCCGAATCTCGTCGTTCCCGCGCAGGCGGGAACCCAGTGACTTCCGCCCTTCTCGATGCCGCGGTAAAGACACTGGATCCCCGCCTGCGCGGGGACGACGCGGAACAGGCCCCAAGACACTGGGTCCCGGCTTGCGCCGGGACGACGAAGAAGACGATGACCGACACCGCCCTGCCCTCCGGCTACGAACCCAAGACCTTCGAATCGCGCCTGTACGCCGAGTGGGAGGCCAGCGGCTGCTTCAAGCCCAGCGGCCAGGGCACGCCCTATTCGATCCTGCTGCCGCCGCCGAACGTCACCGGCACCCTGCACATGGGCCACGCCTTCCAGCACACGCTGATGGACGCGCTGGTCCGCTACCACCGCATGCGCGGCTACGACGTGCTCTGGCAGATGGGCACCGACCACGCCGGCATCGCCACCGAGATGGTGGTCAGCCGCAACCTGGCGCTGGAAGGCAACGGCCAGACCCGCGATTCGCTGGGCCGCGAAGGCTTCGTCGCCAAGGTCTGGGAATGGAAGGCGCAGTCCGGCGACACCATCGAGCGGCAGATGCGCCGGCTGGGCGCCTCCGGTGACTGGTCGCGCAGCACCTTCACCATGGACCCGCAGCCGTCGGCGGCGGTGGTCGAGGCGTTCGTGCGCTGGCACGAACAGGGCCTGATCTACCGCGGCCAGCGCCTGGTCAACTGGGACCCGGTGCTGAAGACCGCGATCTCCGACCTGGAAGTGGAGAACGTCGAGGAGGACGGCTTCCTCTGGTCGATCCGCTATCCGCTGGCCGATGGCGTGTCCTACGAACACGTCGAGGTCGATGCCGACGGCAACGAAGTCGTGCGCGAGACCCGCGACTACCTGGTCGTGGCCACCACCCGCCCGGAGACCATGCTCGGCGACGTGGCGGCGATGGTGCACCCGGAAGACCCGCGCTACGCCGCGCTCGTCGGCAACGAGGTCGAGCTGCCGCTCACCGGCCGCCGCATCCCGGTGATCGCCGACGACTACGTCGACCGCGACTTCGGCACCGGCGTGGTCAAGGTCACCCCGGCGCACGACTTCAACGACTACCAGGTCGGCGTGCGCCATTCGCTGCCGATGATCAATCTGTTCACCCCGGTGGCCGCGCTCAACGACAGCGCGCCGGAGAAGTACCGCGGCCTGGATCGCTACGAAGCGCGCAAGGTCGTGCTCGCCGACCTGGAGGAGCTGGGCCTGCTGGCCGAGACCCGGCCGCACAAGCTGCAGGTGCCGCGCGGCGACCGCACCGGCCAGGTGATCGAGCCGTACCTGACCGACCAGTGGTTCGTGAGGATGGACGCGCTGGCGAAGCGCGGCCTGGAGCTGGTCGAGAACGGAGACGTGAAGTTCGTCCCGCCGAACTGGATCAACACCTACCGCCACTGGATGGAGAACATCCAGGACTGGTGCATCAGCCGCCAGCTGTGGTGGGGCCATCGCATCCCGGCCTGGTTCGACGCGGCGGGCACCTGCTACGTCGGCCGCAGCGAGGACGAGGTGCGCGCGAAGCACGGCCTGGGTGATGCCGCCCTGACCCAGGACAGCGACGTGCTGGAGACCTGGTTCTCCTCGCAGCTGTGGCCGTTCTCGACCCTGGGCTGGCCGGACCAGGCGGCGATGGCGCAGCGCGGCTTCGACCGCTACCTGCCGTCGTCGGTGCTGGTCACCGGCTTCGACATCATCTTCTTCTGGGTGGCGCGGATGATCATGGCCACCGACAACTTCACCGGCCAGGTGCCGTTCCGCGACGTCTACATCACCGGCCTGATCCGCGACGCGCAGGGCCAGAAGATGTCCAAGTCCAAGGGCAACGTGCTGGATCCGCTGGACATCATCGACGGCATCACCCTGGAGGACCTGGTCGCCAAGCGCACCAGCGGGCTGATGCAGCCCAAGCTGGCCGAGAAGATCGAGCGCGCCACCCGCAAGGAATTCCCCGACGGCATCATCGCCCACGGCGCCGACGCACTACGCTTCACCATTGCCGCGCTGGCCGGCCACGGCCGCGACATCAAGTTCGACCTCGGCCGCGCCGAGGGCTACAAGAACTTCTGCAACAAGCTGTGGAACGCCAGCCGCTTCGTGCTGATGAACACCGAGGGCGCAACCTTCGCCGGCGCGCCGCAGCCGAAGACCGACGCGGAGAAGTGGATCCTCGCGCGCCTGACGGCGGTCGCCGCCGAGGCACAGGAACAGTTCGCCGCCTACCGCTTCGACCTGCTGGCCCAGGTGCTGTACGAATTCGCCTGGAACGAGTTCTGCGACTGGTTCGTCGAGTTGGCCAAGCCGGCGCTCAACGGCGATGACGCCGAAGCCGCGGCCAGCACCCGCCACACCCTGCTGCACGTGCTCGAGTCGCTGCTGCGCCTGCTGCACCCGCTGGTGCCGTTCGTGACCGAAGAGTTGTGGCGGCAGGTCGCTCCACGCCTGGGCATCGAAGGAAACTCGATCTCGCTGCGGCCGTATCCCCTGCCCGAGGAGTTCGCCGGCCAGGACTACAGTGCCGCCGAGGCCGACATCGAATGGTTCAAGGCGATGGTCTCGGGCCTGCGCCGCGTGCGCAGCGAGCTGGGCGTGTCGCCGTCGAAACAGGTGCGCCTGCTGCTGCAGGCCGGCAGCGATGCCGACCGGGCGCGCGTGGAGCGCTTCGCCGCGCAGCTGCGCTTCCTGCTCAGGCTCGAGTCGGTCGAATGGCTGGCCGGCGATGCGGCCACGCCGCCCGCGGCGGCGGCCATCGTCGGCGAACTGAAGCTGCTGGTGCCGCTGGAAGGCCTGGTCGACCTCGACGCCGAACGCGCCCGCCTGGACAAGGAGATCGCGCGCGTGTCCGCCGAGAAGGACAAGAGCGAAGCCAAGCTGGCCAGGTTCACCGACAAGGTGCCGGCGGCCGTGGTCGACCAGGAACGCCAGCGCCTGGCCGACTGGAGCGCCCAGCTCGAGGGCCTGCGCGGGCAACGCGCCAAGCTCTGAGCTCGGCGCCTGCGACCGCCACGGCTTTCTGTAGGAGCCCGGCTTGCTGGCGGCACGGGCGTCGAAATCACGAGGGCGTCGCCTGGGCCGGCGACGTCGGGTCGCCGGCTGAACCCGGCTCCTACAACAGCCACCGCGCGGCCGCTCTTCTGTAGGAGCTGACTTCAGTCGGCGACACGGGCGTCGGAACCACGAGGGCGTCGCCTGGGCCAGCGGCGTCGGGTCGCCGGCTGAACCCGGCTCCTACAACAGCCACGGCGCGGCCGCTCTTCTGTAGGAGCCGACTTCAGTCGGCGACACGGGCGTCGGGACCATGAAGGTGTCGCCTGTGCCGACGGCGTCGCGTCGCGGGCAAGCCCGGCTCCTACTACCACGCTGCCGCGAACCAACCGTCAGAGCGGCGGCATCCGCTCCACGTCGTCGCCGACCAGCTCCATCGCCATCACCAGCGCGTCCTCGCGCCCCTGCGCCGCCGGGTAATAGCGCGGCCGGCGCCCGATCTCGTTGAAACCCTCGCTGTGGTATAGGGCGATGGCCGGCGGGTTGGAAGGTCGCACCTCGAGGAATATCCGGTGGGCACCACGGTCGCGGGCGGTGCGCAGCAACGCGCGCAGCAGGTGCCGGCCGAGCCCGCGCGACTGCCGCTCGGGCGCGGTGCACAGGTTGAGCAGGTGGGCTTCGTCGGCGGCGATGCTCATCACCCCGTAGCCGGCCGGGCGGTCGTCCTCCAGCGCCAGCAGCGAGGGATAGCCGGCCACCAGGCAGTCGCGGAAGATGCCGCGGGTCCAGGGGAACGGATAGGCGCGGCGCTCGATCGCCATCACCGCGTCCAGGTCGCCCTCGCGCATCGTCCGCACGCGCCACGACGGCGCCAGGTCGCGATACGCGGCCACGCTCACGGCCGTCTCCGCAGCGCGCGCAGCTGCGGCCAGAACGCGCGCTTGGCCGCGCCGTCGCCGCGCAGCCGCTCGACCGGCCACTGCGCCATCAGCGCCTGCGCGGCGGGATCGGCCGGATCCAGCCCGGAGGCGCGCAGCATCGCCAGCTGCAGGCGGTCCGGCAGCCGCGCCGGTCGCCGCATCGCCGCGCGCGCGGTCGGCGCCGGCGCCGTCTCGCCGGCGGCGGTGTCCGCCGGGGCAGCCGGCGCGCGACGGGGCGGCGCCGGGTCGAGAGCCGGTTGCGCCGGCAGCCGCTGCGGCGACGGGGCCGGCGGCGTCGCCACCACCTGATCCGCGGCATCGATCCGCCCCGGGCCGGCAGTAGCCGCAGGTTCGTCCTCGCCCGCGCCCAGCCGCAGCACGGAATGCCCCAGCGCCTGCAGCCAGCGCCGCTGCTGCGGACTCCAGGGCGTGACGCCGGGATTCACGCCGGCTCCGACGGCCGCAGGCGCTGCCACAGCGCCATCAAGGGACCGGACAACGCATACAGGACGCCCACCGCCAACAGCACCCGCGGCAGGTCGATCACCAGCACCGCGATGGCCACCGGCACGATCAGCAGCACCGCGAAAGGCACCCGGTCGGCGCGCGCGCCGCCCTCGCCGCTGCCCTTGAAGCTCCAGTAGCGGATCCGGCTGACCATCAGCAGGGCCGCGCACAGGGTCACCGCGAGGGCGACGTAGCGCAGCTCCTCGCCGCTCCAGCCCAGCTCGCCGTCGGCGAAGGCCCAGACGAAGGACATCATCAGCCCCGCCGCGGCCGGGCTGGCCAGGCCGACGAACCAGCGCTTGTCGACCACCCCGACCTGGGTGTTGAAGCGGGCCAGGCGCAGCGCCGCGCACGCCGCGTACAGGAACGCCACCGCCCAGCCGACCCGGCCCAGGGTGCCGCCGTCGAACTTCAGCGCCGACAGCGACCAGTGGTACATCACCAGCGCCGGCGCCAGGCCGAAGCTGACCAGGTCGGCCAGCGAGTCGTACTGGACACCGAAGGCGCTGCTGGTGCCGGTCAGGCGCGCCACCCGGCCGTCGATCCCGTCCATGATCCCGGCCACGAACACGGCGATGGCCGCGGCGGTGAACTGGCTGTTGGCCGCGGCGATGATCGCGTAGAAGCCCGCGAACAGGCCGCAGGTGGTGAACAGGTTGGGCAGCAGGTAGATCCCGCGCGAGCGCGGCGGTGGCGGTTCGAGGTCCATGCCGCCAGTGTACGGGCCGGCCGGGCGCCTGCGAACCGTGACCGCGCGACTTGCCAGCCCCGCGGCCGGGTGCTGCAATCGGCGCACCGCCCACCCGACCCGCTGGAGACCCGCCGATGCGCTTCCTGTCCCGGTCCTGCCTGCTGCTCCTGGCCGCCGGCGTCTGCGCCAGTGCCATGGCCAACAATGTCTACCAGTGGAAGGACGCCAGCGGCGTCACCCACTCCTCGGACAAGCCGCCGCCGGGCCAGAAATACGACACCCGCCGGATCGACAGCCGGGGGCAATACGTGGACGCGGCGACGCCGGCGGCAGCGGCCGTGGACCCGCAATGCGCCACCGCCCGCCAGAACCTGCAGCTGCTGGGCAGCGGCGCGCCGGTGATGCGCGACACCGATGGCGACGGCACGCCCGACACCGCCCTGACCGACGAGGACCGGGCCGCTCAGAAGAGCCTCGCCGAGGCCGCGGCCAAGGCCTACTGTCCGCCCGCCGGCTGAGTGATGCGTGCGGTCTGGGCGGTCCTGGCCGGCCTGATCCTGGGCGGCGGCCTGGCCTGGTGGCTGGGCCGCGAGCAGGCGCCGCAGCGGTCGCCCGAAGCCCGGCAGCGGGCGGCAGAGGCCGCCGCGGCCGAAGCCGAGGACGCCCTGCGCCCGCTCTACCGCTGGCGCGACGACGCCGGCCACCTGCAGATCACCGATACCCCGCCCAAGGGCCGTCCCTACGAGCGCGTCGCCCGTGAGCCGGCGCCGGGCATCCGGGTCGAGCGCACGCCCTAGGCCGGCCGGGCCGGCCGGCAGCCGGTTCCTGCGGTTCCCGGCATCCTCGACCGAACATCCCGACCCTGCTCCGTCGTCCCGGCGCACGCCGGGGCCCAGTGACTTGCCACGCGGCCGGTAGCCCGGAAGGGGCAAAGTCACCGGGTCCCGGCGTGCGCCGGGACGACGGCGATGGCACGCCCCGGGCGCCGTACCGCCCGTACTGGCAGAATGTCCGGCTTCCCGCCCCGACCTCTCCCACGCGATGCGCCTGTCCCGCTTCCACCTGCACACCACCAAGGAAACCCCGGCCGACGCCGAACTGGTCAGCCACCGGCTGATGCTGCGCGCCGGCATGATCCGCAAGCTCGCCGCCGGCCTGTACACCTGGTCGCCGCTGGGCCTGCGCGTGCTGCGCAAGGTCGAGGCGGTCGTGCGCGAGGAGATGGACCGCGCCGGCGCGATCGAGCTGCAGCTGCCGACCATCCAGCCGAAGGAGCTGTGGGAGGAAACCGGCCGCTGGGAGAAGTTCGGCGGCCAGCTGCTGAAGATCAAGGACCGAAAGGAGCAGGAGTTCTGCTACAGCCCGACCGCGGAGGAGGCGATCACCGACTTCGCCCGCCAGGAGCTGTCCAGCTACAAGCAGCTGCCGGTCAACTTCTACCAGGTCCACAGCAAGTTCCGCGACGAGATCCGCCCGCGCTTCGGGGTGATGCGCGCGCGCGAGTTCCTGATGAAGGACGCCTACTCGTTCCACGTGACCGACGCCGACCTGGCGCGCGAGTACGAGAACATGAAGGCGGCCTACACCCGCGTCTTCACCCGCCTGGGGCTGCAGTTCCGCGCGGTGCAGGCCGACTCCGGCGCGATCGGCGGCGACGCCTCGCAGGAGTTCCATGTGCTGGCCGAATCGGGCGAGGACGCGCTGGCGTTCTCCACCGGCTCGGACTATGCGGCCAACGTGGAAACCGCGCAGGCCGCCGCGCCGGGCCCGCGCCCGGCCGCCGCCGAAACGCTGCGCAAGGTCGACACGCCGATCCAGAAGACCTGCGAGGACGTGGCCGCGCTGATGGGCATTCCGCTTCCGCGCACGGTCAAGTCGGTCGCGGTGGTGGGCGACGACGGCTTCGTCCTGGTGCTGGTGCGCGGCGACCATGCGGTCAACGAGATCAAGCTGGCCAAGCTCGAAGGCCTGGCCGACTACCGGCTGGCGACCGAAGCCGAGATCCTCGAGCACCTGGGCAGCGAGCCGGGCTTCCTCGGCCCGGTCGCTCCCAAGGAGCCGGTCCGCGTCGTCGCCGACCGCGAGGTCGCGGCGATGGCCGACTTCGTGGTCGGCGCCAACGAGACCGGCTTCCACCTGGCCGGCGTGAACTGGGGCCTCGACCTGCCCGAGCCGGACGTGGTCGCCGACATCCGCAACGTAGTCGCCGGCGACCGCGCCGACGACGGTGGCGAACTGCGCCTCGCGCGAGGTATCGAGGTCGGCCACGTGTTCCAGCTCGGCCGCAAGTATTCCGAGGCGATGGGCTTCACCGTGCTCGACGAGACCGGCAAGGCCGCCGTGCCGGCGATGGGCTGCTACGGCATCGGCGTGTCGCGGATCGTGGCCGCGGCGATCGAGCAGAACCACGACGAGGCCGGCATCGTCTGGCCGGCGCCGATGGCCCCGTGGACCGTGGCCGTGTGCGTGATCAACCCGAAGAAGGACGCGGCGGTGGACGCGGCGGCCGAGGCGCTGCTGGCCGAACTGCAGGCCGCCGGGCTGGACGCGGTGCTCGACGACCGTGGCCTGCGCCCGGGCGCGATGTTCGCCGACATCGAACTGATCGGCATCCCGCACCGGGTGGTGGTATCCGAGCGCGGCCTGGCCGCGGGCACGTTCGAGTACCGCGCGCGCAACGCGAGCGAGGCCGAAGCGCTGGATCGCGCGCGATTGCTGGAGCGGCTGCGGCAGGGCTGAGTGCGGCCGCGAAAGGGATAATCCGCGCCTTTCCGGGCGGATTATCCGGCGATATTGCAGGATTTCACGCCGTGTTTATTTGCCGCGATTATGTCGCTGCATTATCCTGCCTGCACGATGCCCAGGGACGGACGTCGAACCCCATCCCCGAGCCGGAGTGATTTGATGTCGATCGATCTCAACACGCTGTCGCCGCGCGAACTCGCTTCGCTGATCACCACCGCCAGGAAGCGCCAGGCGCAGCTGACCAAACGCACGCCGGTCGCGCAGGTGCGCGGCAAGCTGACCAAGCTGGCCAAGGCCGAGGGCTACACCATCGAGGAGCTGTTCGGCGGCGCGGCCGCCGGCGGCGCGAAGCGGGCCGCCTCGCCCGCCCGGGCCGGCCGCAAGCTGGGCAAGGTCGCGCCGAAGTACCGCAATCCGGAAAACCCGAGGGAAACCTGGACCGGCCGCGGCAAGCAACCGCGCTGGCTGGCCGGCTACACCGCCAAGGGCCGTGATCTGGGCGAGTTCCTGATCCCGGGCACCGCCAAGCTGACACCCAAGCCCAGGACCCAGGGCAAGAAGCGGGTGGTGAAGAAGGCGAAGAAGTAGTCGGCCGGTTTTCCGGCTGCCCACGGAAGAAGCGCCGGCGCATGCTGGCGTTTTTCGTTTTTCCGGGTTTCGCCGGTCGGACGCCGGCACAGGCGACATCCTCGTAGTCCCGACGCCCGTGTCGCCGACTGAAGTCGGCTCCTACAGGGGAACCGGCCGCGCCGCGGCTGTTGCTGTTGCAGGAGCCGGGTTCAGCCGGCGACACGACGCCACCCGCAGCCACAACGCCGCACGGTCCCGACGCCCCGCGTCGCCGGCTGAAGCCGGCTACAGGTTCTTGCGCGCCGGCATCAGCAGGTTGCCGAACAGCAGTCCGGCCACCAGCGCCATGACGATGGTGGTCACCGTCAGCAGCGCGCTCTGCCCTGCATCCACGTCCTGCTGCTGGACCAGTGTGAGCAGGCCGCGCAGGCTGGCGCTGCCGGGCACCAGCATGATGATGCCGGGCAGGCGGATGATCGCGCCCGGCCGCTGCACCCAGCGCCCAAACGCGTTGCCGGCCGCGGTCAGCGCCAGCGCCGAGAGGAAGATGCCGGCGGGGCTGCCCCAGGCCTGGCCGGCGTAGCGCGCGATCAGATAGCCGGCGATGGCCGCGCCCATCACCCACGGGTAGTCGCGGCGGCTGGCCTTGAACAGCACCGCGAAGGCGAACGCGGCCAGCACCATCGCCGACCACTCCACCCACTCCGGCTGCGGCCGCCAGGCGCGCACCTGCGGCTGCAGGCCGAGCTGGCCGAGGATCTCGATCGCGATGATCGCGCCGACGGTCAGCTTCATCACCGTGGTCAGCGCGCCGGCGAAACGCACCGTGCCGGACACCCAGTGCTGGCTGGCCAGCTCGTTCATGGCATTGGTGATCGCCATGCCGGGCAGCAGCACCACCAGCGAGGCGATCACCACCGTGTTGAGGTTGAGCGGCCCGACCGTGACCGCGACCAGGCTGACCACGGTGCCGGCGGTCAGCGCGGCCAGCGCTTCGGAGGCCTCCTTCATCGCCGGGCGCGGGCTGGTGTACTGGTCGAGCAGGCCGATCAGCAGGCCGGCGGCCGCCGCGGTGGCGATGTCCAGCCACGGCAGGCGCCACAGGCCGGCCACCGCCGCCGCGGCCAGGCCGAAGGCCAGCACCTGCATCACCCGCGTGCGCATGACCGGCGCGCGGTCCAGGGTGCGCAGCGCGGTGTGGCCCTGGGCGATGCTCATCTGACCGTTGGCCACCGCCTCGGCGATGCGGTCGGCCTCGCCCAGCTTGTGCAGGTCGTTCTCGCCCGGGGCCAGGCGGATCACCCGGGTGGTGTCGCTGCTGCCCAGCGGTTTGCCCGGGTCGCTGAAGCTCAGGATCAGGCCGGTCGGGTTGGACCAGGCCTCGCATTCCAGGTCCAGGCGCTGCGACAGCGCCGTGACCGCCGCTTCGAGCCTTTGTGCGGTCGTCCCGTAGCGGTGCAGGCGCGCGGCCATCTCCGAGACGAAGGCGATGCGTTGCGCGTAGCTGGCGACGGGACGGGTAGCGGCATCCATCGCCCTAGTATCGCCCGAGACCCCGGGGCGATGGCGGCGTCCGCGCAGGCGCGACGGCACCTGCACGTCCCTTCCGGGTATGCTCGCGCCCGGAAGCCCCCATGACCGACGACACCGGATCCCCTCCCCGCTGGCAACAGACCCAAGCCGGACCCGGCAGCATCGCGCTGACCGGACAGTGGACGCTTGCGCACGCGCTGGCCATGTCCGAGCAGCTGCGGGGCGTTCCCGCGGACACCATCGCGGTGGATGCGTCGGCGATCGGCCGGCTCGATTCGGCGGGGGTGATGCAGCTGATGCGCTTCGCCCAGCGGCGCGGCCTGGATGGCGAGCAGCTGCGCTTCAACGACGAGCACGCCGCGCTGGTCCAGGTGATCGAGGACGTGGCCGACGACCGGCCCAGGAAGCCGCGCGACTACGGCTTCGCCGCCGCGCTGGAGCGCCTGGGACGCGCGACCCACACGGTGGTGCGCGACACCGTCCAGCTGGTGGGATTCACCGGCGAGAACCTGAGCAAGCTGGCGCGCACGGCGCGCGAGCCGCGCCGGTTCCGCCTCACCGCCACGGTCTACCACATGGAACAGGTCGGCCTGGACGCGGTGCCGCTGGTGGCGCTGCTGTCCTACCTGATCGGTGCGGTGATCGCCTTCCTCGGCTCCACGATCCTGCGCGACTTCGGCGCGGAGATCTTCGTGGTCGAACTGGTCAGCATCGCCACCCTGCGCGAACTGGCGGTGCTCATGACCGCGATCGTGGTGGCCGGACGCACCGCCAGCTCGTTCACCGCGCAGATCGGCGCGATGAAGGCGCGCGAGGAGATCGACGCGATCCGCACCCTGGGCCTGGACCCGGTCGAGCTGCTGGTGATCCCGCGGCTGCTGGCGTTGCTGGTGACGCTGCCGCTGCTGACCTTCCTGGCGATGATGGCCGGCCTGGCCGGCGGCATCACCGTCGGCGCCTTCGACCTGGACATCCCGCCGCAGATGTACCTGGCGCGGATGCACGAGACGGTGGAGGTGCGGCATTTCCTGGTCGGCATGTCCAAGGCGCCGGTGTTCGCCATGGTCATCGGCCTGATCGGCTGCCTGGAAGGCCTGCGGGTGCAGGGCACCGCGCAGTCGGTCGGCGAGCGCACCACCTCCAGCGTGGTGCAGACCATCTCGCTGGTGATCATCATCGACGCGCTGGCCGCGTTGTGGTTCATGCACATGGGCTGGTGAGATGGCGCGCACGGAACCGGACATCGCGATCTCGGTGCGGGGGCTGGTCACCCGGTTCGGCAGCCAGACCGTGCACGACGGCCTGGACCTGGACGTGCGGCGCGGCGAGATCATCGGCGTGGTCGGCGGTTCGGGCACCGGCAAGTCGGTGCTGATGCGCTGCATCCTCGGCCTGCAGCGGCCTGCGGATGGGCGCATCGAGGTGCTGGGCGTGGACGCGCGCTCGGACGACCCGGCCAACCGCCTGCACATCGAGCGCAACACCGGCGTGCTGTTCCAGGACGGCGCCCTGTTTTCCTCGCTGACCGTGGGCGAGAACGTGCAGGTGCCGCTGAAGGAGCACTACCCCGAGTTGCCGGAGAGCTGGCGCTACGAGTTGGCGCTGTTGAAGGTGAAGCTGGCCGGACTGCAGGCCGATGCCCTCAACAAGCTGCCATCGCAGCTGTCCGGAGGCATGCGCAAGCGCGCCGGCCTGGCCCGGGCGCTGGCGCTGGACCCGCCGCTGCTGTTCCTGGACGAGCCCACCGCCGGCCTGGACCCGATCGGCGCGGCCGCCTTCGACCGGCTGCTGGCGACCCTGCAGCAGGCGTTGGGGCTGACCGTGTTCCTCATCACCCACGACCTCGACACCCTGTACGCTATCTGCGACCGCGTGGCCGTGCTGGCCGACCGCAAGGTGGTGATTGTCGCGCCGCTGGAGGAGGTCGAGCGCTTCGACCACCCGTGGGTGCAGGAGTACTTCCACGGCCCGCGCGCGCGCGCCGCGCGCCGCGCCAAGGCCACCGCGACGGAGGCGGACTGAACCATGGAAACCCGCGCCAACTACGTGCTGATCGGCGCCTTCACCCTGGTGGTGTCGATCGCGCTGCTGCTGTTCGGCCTGTGGGCCGCCAAGTACTCGTCCGAGCGCAGCTGGCAGCGCTACATGATCGTGTTCGACGAGGCGGTGACCGGCCTGTCGGTGGGCAGCCCGGTGCAGTTCAACGGCATTGCGGTCGGCTCGATCGACCGGCTCTCGCTGGACCCGCGCGACCCGCGCCGGGTGGTGGCGATCATCCGCGCCGACGCCAGCGCGCCGGTCAAGACCGACACCCGCGCCAAGCTGGCGATCACCAGCCTGACCGGCCCGGCGATCATCCAGCTCACCGGCGGCACCCCCGGCGCGCCGCTGCTCACTACCGTGGACCAGCGCGAGACGCCGGTGATCCTGACCAGCCCCTCGGCGCTGCAGAACATCACCGACACCGCCAACCGGATCGTCGAGCGCCTGGACCAGGTACTCAGCGACCAGAACGTGGCGCACATCGCCCGGACCCTGGAGAACATCGAGAAGGTCAGCGGCTCGCTGGCCGCGCAGGACAAGGGCATGGAGGCGCTGCTGGTCAGCGCGCGCGACGCCGCGCGCAGCCTCGATACCACCCTGCAGACCACCAACGGCACCATGCAGCGGCTGGATCAGAACCTGGTGCGCGAGCTGCCGAAGATCATCGCCAAGCTCGATTCGACCCTGGCCCGGCTGGATTCGGCCGCCGGCAACGCCGACGCGATCCTTGGCGAGAACCGCGCCGCGATCAACAGCTTCGCCAACGAAGGCCTGGCCCAGCTCGGCCCGACCCTGACCGAACTGCGCGGGCTGATCCGCGACCTGCGCCAGATCAGCGACCGGCTGGAGAACAACCCCTCGCGGTTCCTGCTCGGCCGCGACGCGCCGAAGGAGTACGACCCGGAATGAAGCGCTTCCCCTTCCCTGCCCTCCTGCGTGCGGCGGCGCTGCTGCCGCTGCTGGCCGTTCTCGGTGGCTGCTCCGTCCTCGGCAGCGGCCAGCGCGACCCGGTGACGATCTACTCGCCGCAGTTGGCGGCCACGCCCGATCCGGCCTGGCCGCAGGCGGACTGGCAGCTGGCCATCGCCCGCCCCAGCGCCGCGCGCCTGGTCGACAGCTCCCGCATCGCGGTGCGTCCGGCACCGGGCGAGTTGCAGATCTATCGCGGCGCCGCCTGGGCGCAACCGCCCACCGACATGATCGAGGCCGGCGTGCTGCGCCTCCTGGAGGACTCGGGGAAGATCGCCGGCGTCGGCCGCCTTGCCACCGGCATGCGCGCCGACTACCGGCTGGCGCTGGACATACGCCGCTTCGAATCCGACTACCGCGGCGGACCGCTGCCGGCGGCGACCATCGAGATCAGCGCCAAGCTGCTGCACAACCGCGACCAGCGCATCGTCGCCAGCCGCACCTTCACCCAGGTGCAGCCGGCCGCGGCCACCGACGTGGGCAGCGTCGCGGCCGCCTTCGGCCTGGCCCTGTCGGCGATCAGCACCGACATCACCGGCTGGACCCTGGAGCAGGGCCGCGGCGACGCGCTGGCGCACCCGCCGCGCTGATTCCCGCGCCGCTTCCGTTGTAGGAGCCGGGGTTGCCGGCGACACGGCGGCGGCGGCACAGGCGACGCCCTCGCAGGTGCGACGCCCGGGTCGCCGACTGAAGTCAGCTCCTACAGAAGAGCGGCCGCGTCGCTGCTGTGGTAGGAGCCGGGTTCAGCCGGCGACCCGACGCCGCCGGCACACGCAACGCCCCCATGGTCCCGACGCCCGGGTCGCCAGCAAGCTGGGCTCCTACAAAGGCAGGGGCAGGATCCGCCGGAGGGTCAGGTTGACCCGCTCCCCCACCGGCCGCGCGGTGCGCGGCAGCGCGTGCTTCCAGTGGCGCTGGGTGTCCCCGCCCATCAGCAGCAGGCTGCCCGGCTCCAGGTCCAGCGCGATCCGCCGCGCCGGCTCGCGCCGGTGCCTGAGCACGAACCGCCGCGTCGCGCCCAGGCTGAGCGAGGCGATCAGCGGCTGCGGCCCCAGTTCCGGCTCGTCGTCGCTGTGCCAACCCATCGCGTCGGCGCCGCTGCGGTAGCGGTTGGCGAGCACGCTGTTGAACGGATGGTCCAGTTCCTCTTGCAGGCGGTCCCGTACCACGGCCAGAGCTGGCACCCAGGGCCGCGGCTCGAACCGGCTGCCCGAATAGCGATAGGCCGTCCCGGGGTCGCCCAGCCAGCAGCTCAGCCGCGGCGATGCCACTTCGCGGCCGAACATGCGTATGCGATGCACCTCCCAGGGCACCTCGCGCAACAGTGCCTCCAGCAGCGACGCGGCCGGCCCCGGGGCCAGCCAACCGCGGGCCAGGCGCACCTGCGCATCCGGCAGGTCGAAGCGGGTCCATTCCATGCCGTGCACGCTAGCAGCCGCCGCCTCACGACCACGCATGCGCCGGACTGCGTCCACCTCCCTGTAGGAGCCGGGTTCAGCCGGCGACACGGGCGTCGGAACCATGAGCGAGTCGCCTGTGCCGAGGGCGTCGTGTCGCCGGCTGAACCCGGCTCCTACAAACGAAAGCATCCCGGCGGCAATGGCGACCATCCTGGCCGCACGGCGAAAACGGGGCCGATTTGCCCCGCCCGCGCCGAACCCCGAAAATGCGGGGCCAGCCATAGCAGCCAGCCGGAGCCGGGAATGACGGAACACGAAGCCAGCACGATCGCTACCGATGCCGTCGAGCGCGACGTGATGGAGTACGACGTGGTCACCGTCGGCGCCGGCCCGTCCGGCCTGGCCTTCGCCATCCGCCTCAAGCAGCTGAACCCGGAGATCTCGGTCTGCGTGATCGAGAAGTCCAGCACGGTCGGCGCGCACATCCTGTCCGGCGCGGTGATCGAGCCCGGTCCGCTGGACGCGCTGCTGCCCGGCTGGCGCGACAACCCGCCGCCGGTGTGCGTGCCGGCCGGCGAGGACGAGTTCTGGTTCCTGACGAAGGACGGCGGCCGCAAGTTCCCGGTCGTGCCGCCGGGCATGCGCAACCACGGCAACTTCATCGTCAGCCTCGGCGCGATGTGCGCCTGGCTGGCGCCGCAGGCCGAGGCGCTGGGGGTGGAGATCTACGCCGGCTTCGCCGCCGCCGAGACCCTGCATGCGGAAGACGGCACGGTGCTGGGCGTGCGCATCGGCGACATGGGCGTGGCCAAGGACGGGTCGCACAAGCCCGGCTACACCGCCGGCATCGACATCAAAGCCAAGGTCACCGTGCTGGCCGAGGGCGCGCGCGGCCACCTGACCAAGCGCCTGGTCAAGCGCTTTGGCCTGGACGCGGACAGCGACCCGCAGAGCTACTCGATCGGCATCAAGGAACTGTGGCAGGTGCCGGAAGGCCGGGTGACGCCCGGCAAGATCGTGCACACCCTGGGCTGGCCGGCCGATAGCCACACTTACGGCGGCAGCTTCCTCTACCACCTGCAGAACAACCAGGTCGCGCTGGGCTACGTCAGCGGGCTGGACTACCGCGACCCCGAATACAAGCCGTGGGAGGCCTTCCAGCAGTGGAAGAACCACCCGACGGTCAAGCCGCTGCTCGAGGGCGGCAGCATCCTCTCGGCCGGCGCGCGCGCCATCGTCACCGGCGGCTGGCAGTCGCTGCCGAAGGTGGAGATGCCCGGCGCGCTGCTGGTCGGCGACACCGCTGGCCTGCTCAACGTGCCCAAGATCAAGGGCACCCACCAGGCGATCCGCAGCGGCATGCTCGCCGCCGAGCACCTGGCCGCCAGCGGACTGCAACCAGCCGGCTTCGACGCCAAGCTGCGCGCCTCCGAGGCGATGACCGAGCTCAAGCAGGTCCGCAACATCAAGCCCGGCTTCAAGAAGGGCCTGTGGTTCGGCCTGGCCAACGCCGCCTGGGAGACCGCGCTGGGCGGCGCCTCGCCATGGACCCTGAAGGGCAAGCCGGACTGGTCCTCGCTGGACAAGGTGGGCGAACACGAACAACCGAAGCACGACTACCTCGACCGCACCCTGGCCCCGCGCGACCGCCTGCAGGGTGTGTACTTCGCCGCCACCGAGCACGACGAGGACCAGCCGGTGCACCTGAAGGTCGCCGACACCTCGATCTGCGTGGAGCGCTGCACCGCCGAGTACGCCAACCCCTGCACCCGCTTCTGCCCGGCCGGCGTCTACGAGATGGTCGAGGACGCGGCCGGACGCCGCCTGCAGATCAATGCCGCCAACTGCGTGCACTGCAAGACCTGCGACATCAAGGACCCGTACGAGATCATCACCTGGGTGACGCCGGAGGGTGGTGCGGGGCCGAATTACCAGAACCTGTGAGGTTCGCGCCGCCGCGCGTGACCGAAGGCGAGCCGCCGGGCGTTTCCTTGCAGGAACCCAGCTTGCTGGCGACACGGGCGTCGGAACCGACGCCGTCACCTGCGCCGACGGCGTCGCGCGCGGGCAAGCGGCTCCTACAACGACAGGCGCACCGGGCCTCAGGCCGCGAACGGCACGCCGGTCTTTTCCTTCAACTCCTCGCCGCTCACGCCAGGCGCCGCCTCGACCAGCTTCAGGCCATCGCCGGTCACGTCGAACACCGCCAGGTCGGTGATGATCCGGTCGACCACGCCCACACCGGTCAGCGGCAGGGTGCACTCGGGCAGGATCTTGTGCTCGCCGCTCTTAGCGGTGTGCTCCATCAGCACGACCACGCGCTTCACGCCGGCGACCAGGTCCATCGCCCCGCCCATGCCCTTGACCATCTTGCCAGGCACCATCCAGTTGGCCAGGTCGCCCTGGTCGGTGACCTGCATCGCACCCAGGATCGCCAAGTCGATGTGGCCGCCGCGGATCATCGCGAAGGAGTCATGGCTGCCGAAGTAGCTGGCACCGGCTCGGGCGGTGACGGTCTGCTTGCCGGCGTTGATCAAGTCGGCGTCGACCTCGTCCTCAGTCGGGAACGGGCCGATGCCGAGCAGCCCGTTCTCCGACTGCAGCCACACGTCCACGCCCTCGGGGATGTGGTTGGCGACCAGCGTCGGCAGGCCGATGCCCAGGTTCACGTAGGCGCCGTCGGTCAGTTCGCGGGCGGCGCGCTGCGCCATCTCGTCGCGGGTCCAGGCCATCACTTGTTCTCCTGACGAACGGTGCGCTGCTCGATGCGCTTCTCGGGGGTCGGGTTATGCACGATGCGGTCGACGTAGATGCCGGGCAGGTGCACCTGGTCCGGATCGATCGCGCCGACCTCCACCACTTCCTCGACCTCGACCACGCAGGCCTTGCCGGCCATGGCCACGGCCGGGTTGAAGTTGCGCGCGGTCTTGCGGAACACCAGGTTGCCGGCCTTGTCGGCCTTCCACGCCTTGACCAGCGACACGTCGGCCACCAGCGCGGTCTCCAGCACGTAGTGCTTGCCGCCGAACTCGCGGGTCTCCTTGCCCTCGGCCACCACCGTGCCGTAGCCGGTGGCGGTGAAGAAGGCCGGGATGCCGGCGCCGCCGGCGCGCAGGCGCTCGGCCAGGGTGCCCTGCGGGTTGAACTCCAGCTCCAGTTCCCCGGACAGGAACTGGCGCTCGAATTCCTTGTTCTCGCCGACGTAGGAGGAAATCATCTTGCGGATCTGCCGGGTCTCCAGCAATTGGCCCAGGCCGAAGCCGTCGACGCCCGCATTGTTGGAGATGGCGGTCAGGCCCTTGACGCCCGAATCGCGCAACGCGGCGATCAGCGCCTCGGGGATGCCGCACAGGCCAAAACCGCCGACTGCCAGGGTCTGGCCGTCGGCCACCAGGTCGGCCAGCGCGGATTTCGCGTCCGGATAGAGTTTGGAAGCGGCCATGCTTGCCCTCGTTTGGAAGCCCAGAACCGGGATTCTAACGGGGCATGCTGCGACGCGACACGTACTTTAGGGCAAGGGCGCGCGGAGGGCATCCTGGAGGTCCTGTTCGCGCGCCCCAGCCCAGCCGGTAAAATCGATGGCTCGTCCACACTGAACAGACTGATGACGCTTCCCGCTTTCAAGGCCTACGACATCCGCGGCCGGGTGCCTGACGAACTGGACGAAAAACTGGCCCGCCGGATCGGCGTGGCGCTGGCCGGGCAACTGGAAGCGGGGCCGGTCGTGCTCGGCCATGACGTAAGGCTGAGCAGCCCTGGCTTGCAGGACGCGCTGTCCGGCGGCCTGCGCAGCGAAGGGCGGGACATCATCGACCTCGGCCTGTGCGGCACCGAAGAAGTCTACTTCCAGACCGCCCATCTGGGTGCGGCCGGCGGGGTGATGGTTACCGCCAGCCACAACCCGATGGACTACAACGGCATGAAGCTGGTTCGCGAGCAGGCCCGGCCGATCAGCGGCGACTCAGGGCTGTTCGCGATCCGGGATTTCGCCACGAGCCATGACGGCGAAATCGGGGAGCCGCGCGGCCGCCTGAGCCGGCACCATGACAAGTCGGCCTATGTCGGGCATCTGCTCCGCTATGTCGACCACGACCGGCTGCGGCCGCTCAAGATCGTCACCAACGCCGGCAACGGCGGCGCCGGATTGGTCATCGACCAACTCGCGCCCCATCTGCCGTTCGAGTTCATCCGCATCCAGCACGAGCCAGACGGCAGCTTCCCGAACGGCATCCCGAATCCGCTTCTACCGGAGAACCGCGCCGCCACCGCCGAAGCGGTCCTGCAGCACGGCGCCGACTTCGGCATCGCCTGGGACGGCGACTTTGATCGCTGCTTCTTCTTCGATGCCGACGGCCGCTTTATCGAAGGCTACTATCTGGTCGGCCTGCTTGCCAAAGCGCTGCTCGCGCACAGCCCGGGCGAGAAGATCATCCACGATCCCCGCCTGGTGTGGAACACCATCGAGATGGTCGATGAAGCCGGCGGCATCCCGGTCATGAGCAAGACCGGCCACGCCTTCATCAAGGAACGCATGCGTGCCGAGAATGCGGTCTACGGCGGCGAGATGAGCGCGCACCACTATTTCCGCGACTTTGCCTACTGCGATTCGGGCATGATCCCGTGGCTGCTGATCGCCGACCTGGTATCGCGCACCGGCACGTCGCTGGCGGCCATGGTCGAGGATCGCATGCATGCTTTCCCCTGCAGCGGCGAGATCAACTTCAGGGTGAAGGATGCGAAGACATCGATCGACCGCATTCTCGACCATTTCTCGGCACTTTCGCCGAAGCTCGACTACACCGATGGCCTGAGTGCGGATTTCGGCGACTGGCGCTTCAACATACGCAACTCCAATACCGAACCGCTGCTGCGCCTGAATGTCGAGTCACGGGGAGATTCACGCCTGATGCAGACACGGGCCGACGAAATTTCCCAGCTGATCCAAGCCTGACACTAGGACTGAGTACATGAACGATCTCCTACCCGTGATCCTGTCCGGTGGTTCAGGCACACGCCTATGGCCGCTCTCGCGCGAAGCCTACCCGAAGCAATTCCTGCCACTGACCGGCGAACTGACCATGTTGCAGGCGACCTGGCATCGGGTCGCGCCGATCGCCGGCCGCGCCCCACTCGTGGTCGCCAACGAGGAGCATCGGTTCGTCGTCGCCGAGCAATTGCAGCAGGCTGGCGCCAAGCCGCAGGCGATCCTGCTCGAGCCGGTCGGCCGCAATACTGCACCAGCCATCGCGGTCGCCGCGCTGGAGGCCACCCGGGGCGGCGACGACGCCATCCTGCTGGTCCTGCCCTCGGACCACGCGATCACCGACGAACTGGCCTTCCAGCGGGCAGTCGCGGAGGCGCTGCCGGCCGCGGCCGCAGGCAAGCTGGTCACGTTCGGCATCGTCCCCACCGGTCCGGAAACCGGATATGGCTACATCAAGGCGGCATCGGGCAGCGGAGTCCGTGCCGTCGAGCGCTTCATCGAGAAGCCCGACTTGGACACGGCCAAGGCCTATGTGACTTCCGGCGAATACTTCTGGAACAGCGGCATGTTCCTGTTCAGGGCATCGCGCTACCTGGCCGAACTGCGGAAGTTCAATCCCGTGATCCTAGATGCCTCGACGCACGCGTGGGAGCAGGCCAAGCGCGACATGGACTTTGTGCGGCTGGAGGAAGCAGCGTTCACCGCCGTACCGTCCGATTCGATCGACTACGCAGTCATGGAAAAGACCGAGGACGCCGCGCTGGTCCCGCTATCTGCCGGCTGGAGCGACGTGGGTTCCTGGGCCGCGCTGCGGGACGTTTCGCCGCAGGACACCGAAGGCAACGCCCACCACGGCGACGTGATCGCTGTGGATTGCCGCAACACCTACGCCTATGGCGAGCGCCTGATCGCGCTGGTGGGACTCGATGACGTCATCGTGGTCGAGACCGCCGACGCGGTGCTGGTGGGCAAGGGCGAACGCATGCAGGAGGTCAAGGAAGTCGTGGCGCGGATCAAGCGCGACAAGCGCTCCGAAGCCACTTGGCACCGCAAGGTCTACCGCCCGTGGGGCGCCTACGATTCCATCGACAGCGGCCAGCGGTTCCAGGTCAAGCGCATCACCGTCAAGCCTGGCGCCACCCTGAGCCTGCAGATGCACCACCATCGGGCCGAACACTGGATCGTGGTCTCCGGTACCGCCGAGGTGACCCGCGGTGACGAGGTGATCCTGCTGACCGAGAACCAGAGCACCTATATCCCGCTCGGTGTCACCCACCGCCTGAAGAACCCGGGCAAGCTGCCGCTGGAACTGATCGAGGTGCAATCGGGCAGCTATCTGGGCGAGGACGACATCGTCCGCTTCGAAGACACTTACGGACGTACCTGAACTCCGGCATGGCACCGCGGCCGGGCAACCCGGCCGCGTTGGACTCCGGTAGAATCGCAGCCCATCCCGTGGCTGCCGCTGTGGCGGGGCCTTTCCCAGCTTTACTGGAAGGAATTTCCTCGCGATGAAGATCCTGGTCGCCTACAAGCGGGTGGTGGACTTCAATGTCCGCATCCAGGTCAAGCCGGACGGCTCCGGCGTGGTCACCGAGGGCGTCAAGCTCTCGCCCAACCCGTTCGACGAGATCGCCCTGGAAGAGGCCCTGCGCCTGCGCGACAAGGGCATCGCCACCGAGGTGGTGGTCGCCACCATTGCGCCTGCTGACGCCCAGGCGCACCTGCGCAACGGCCTGGCCATGGGCGCCAACCGTGCCCTGCACGTGGTCACCGACGCGCCGGTGCAGCCGCTGGCCGCCGCCCGGGTCCTGCTCAAGCTGGTGGAGAAGGAGCAGCCGGACCTGGTGATCCTGGGCAAGCAGGCCATCGACGACGACGCCAACCAGACCGGGCAGATGCTGGCCACCCTGTGGGGCCGGCCGCAGGCGACCTTCGCCAGCAAGCTGGAGGTGGCCGACGGCAAGGCCACCGTGACCCGCGAGGTCGATGCCGGCCTGGAGACCCTGGAGGTCGACCTGCCGGCGGTGGTCACCACCGACCTGCGCCTGAACGAGCCGCGCTTCATCAAGCTGCCGGACATCATGAAGGCCAAGAGCAAGCCGCTGGAGACGCTGGCGCTGGCCGAGCTGGGCGTGGAGGCCGGTCCGGAGCTGAAGACCACCGCCTATGCGCCGCCGGCCAGGCGCAGCAAGGGCGTGATGGTCAAGGACGCGGCCGAACTGGTCGCTGCACTGAAGCAGAAGGGGCTGCTGTGATGAGCAAGGTGCTGATCGTTGCCGAACACCTGGATGGCCGGCTCAACGCCTCCACCGCACGCGCGGTCAGCGCGGCGCAGGCGCTGAACCCGGACGCCATCGACGTCGCCGTGCTGGCCGCCGACCCGGACGCAGTGGCCGAACAGGCCGCGCAGATTGCCGGTGTGAGCCGCGTGCTCACCCTCGCCCACCCGGCCAACGCCCAGGCCATCGCCCAGATGCTCGGCCCGCAGGTCGCGCAGCTGGCCGCCGGCTACAGCCACGTGTTCGGTCCCTCCACCACCTTCGGCAAGGACCTGATGCCGGTGGTGGCCGCCCTGCTGGGCGTCAACCAGGTCTCCGACCTGATGGCAGTCGAGGGCAGCCACACCTTCAAGCGGCCGATCTATGCCGGCAACGCGATCGTCACCGTCGAGGCCCCGGCCGGGCAGACCGTGGTCGCCACGGTCCGCACTGCCTCGTGGCCGGAGGCAGCCAAGGGTGGCAACGCCTCAATCGAAGCGGCCACAGTCGACGCCGCCCTGCCCACGCACACCCGCCACAAAGGCCTGGCCGCCGGCACCTCCGACCGGCCGGACCTGCAGAGCGCCCGCCGCGTGGTCTCCGGTGGCCGGGGAGTCGGGTCGCAGGAGAACTTCCGCATCGTCTACAGCCTGGCCGACAGGCTCGGCGCGGCGGTGGGCGCCTCGCGCGCGGCGGTGGACGCGGGCTACTGCCCCAACGAGATGCAGGTCGGCCAGACTGGCAAGATCATCGCCCCGGAACTGTACCTGGCCATCGGCATCTCCGGCGCCATCCAGCACCTGACCGGGATCAAGGACGCCGGCACCATCGTGGCCATCAACAAGGATCCGGAGGCGCCGATCTTCGAGATTGCCGACATCGGACTGGTCGGCGACCTGTTCGCATTGCTGCCGGAGCTGGAAGCAGCACTACGCTGACGAGTGCAAGCCCGCTCCCGAATCCCGGGGGATTGCCGGATCGGCCATATTCGCCACCGTGGGCGCGGAACTGGCAGGCAAATTCCTGCCAGGCGCAAAAAGCAGCCCCTGGTAGTGGGTCGTGACAGCCCGAACCCGGGGGCCGAGTCTAGCCAGACTTGCGCACCTCGCTCGCGTTCGCGAGGAACCATTCGTACGTCGAACTCAGACCATCGCGCAGTGAAACACGCGCCTTCCAGCCCAATCCATTTAGCCTGCTCACATCCAGCAACTTCCTTGGCGTGCCGTCAGGCTTGGTCAGGTCGTAAACGATCTCGCCCTCGAAGCGCACTACGTCGCGAACCAGTTCCGCCAGTTGGGCGATGGTCAGATCCTCCCCGACCCCGACATTCACCAGCGGCTCGTCGCTGTAGCTCTCCATGAGGTAGATCGTCGCATCCGCCATGTCATCCACGTGGAGGAATTCCCGACGCGGGGTTCCGGTGCCCCACACGACGACTTGAGGCTCACCAGCCAGCTTGGCCTCGTGGAACTTGCGTATCATCGCGGGCAGCACGTGCGAATTCTGCAAATCGAAGTTATCGCCCGGCCCATAGAGATTGGTCGGCATGATGGAGATCGCGTCGAAGCCGTATTGCCTGCGATAAGCCTGGCACTGCTTGATACCGGCGATCTTCGCTACCGCATACCACTCGTTGGTCGGCTCCAGCGGCCCGGTCAACAGCGAATCCTCCGAGATCGGCTGCTGGGCCATCTTCGGGTATATGCAGGACGAGCCGAGAAAGGCGAGCTTTTTCGCCCCGTGGCGCCAGGCCGAATGGATGACGTTTGTCTGGATCGCCAGGTTGTCGCGGATGAACTGCGCGGGATACGTGTTGTTCGCATGGATCCCCCCGACCTTGGCGGCCGCAAGGAATACATACTCCGGTTGCTCGGCGGCAAAAAAGGCATCAACTGCGGATTGCTCCGTCAGATCCAGCTCGGCATGGGTCTTTACCAGCAGATTGCGAAAGCCGAGATCACCGAGCCTGCGGACGATCGCACCTCCGACCAAGCCCCGGTGGCCTGCAACATAGATCTTCGAATCCTGGTTCATGGTTCACTCAAAATAGCTGTATGCGCGATAGCCTGCCTGCGTGACGAGCGAGTCACGTTGCGCGAGCTTGAGATCCTCCTCCACCATTTCGCGAACCAGTTCGGCGAACGTCGTCCTCGGGCTCCAGCCTAGCTTCTCGCGGGCATTGGTCGGGTCCCCCAGCAGTGTCTCCACTTCCGCAGGCCTGAAGTACCGCGGATCCACCGCCACGATCCGCTGGCCAACCTCGACAGCCGAATCGCCCTGCACGGAAGCGACAATGCCGACCTCGTCGACGCCCTGCCCCTTCCATTCGATCGAGAAGCCAAGCTCGACAGCCGCCTTCTCGACAAACTCTTTCACAGAATGCTGCTTGCCGGTGGCGATAACGAAATCCTCGGCCACGTCCTGCTGGAGCATCAGCCACTGCATTTCGACATAGTCCCGTGCGTGCCCCCAGTCGCGCAGCGCATTCACGTTGCCAAGGAAAAGGCACTTCTGCAGGCCCAGATGGATCCGCGCCAGCGCGCGCGTGATCTTGCGGGTAACGAATGTTTCGCCACGCAATGGCGATTCGTGATTGAACAGGATGCCGTTGCACGCGTACATGCCATACGACTCCCGGTAGTTCACCGCGATCCAGTACGCATAAAGCTTGGCCACTGCATAGGGCGAACGCGGGTAGAAAGGCGTGCTTTCCCGCTGCGGAATCTCCTGCACCTTTCCGTAGAGTTCGGAGGTCGAGGCTTGGTAGAAACGCGTCTTCTTCTCGAGCCCGAGGATGCGTATGGCCTCAAGCAAGCGGAGTGTGCCCAAAGCATCGCTGTTGGCCGTGTATTCCGGGCTCTCGAATGAAACCGCGACATGGCTCTGCGCACCGAGATTGTAAATCTCGTCCGGCTGCACTTGCTGGACGATCCGAATCAGATTAGTGGAATCGGTTAGATCACCATAGTGCAGGATGAACCTAAGGTCCTCCTCATGCGGGTCTTGGTACAAATGGTCGACGCGATCAGTATTGAACAACGAGGCGCGCCGCTTGATGCCGTGAACCTCGTAACCCCGCTCAAGCAGGAATTCGGCCAGATAAGCGCCATCCTGGCCAGTGACACCGGTGATCAACGCACGCTTCATTAGCTGCTTCGTCTCTACTAATTAAGGAATTGGAGGGGTCCGTCACCACATCCTGCCCGGAGCTCGGACAGGGGGAAGGCCGTGATGCACCCACGGATCGCCTGCAGAACAGAATGGACCGCACGCGGGGGGTAGCATAGCACCCCGAGACCGATTATAAAGTGCAGTTAAATGGCGCCCGGCCCGACCGCCGACCCCGCCCCAACCGCCCGGCGCGGCGGCATCCGCAGATAGGGGAGACAGGACCCGCATGACTCATGAGGAGCTTGCATCCGCGCTCTCCCGACAATACGGCATAGGCCCGGAATTCTGTTCGAAGTACTTGGCCGACAACGGCATTGGGGTGGCCGCTACCGACAGCCTGGAGGCATTCCTTGAGGGCCTGGGCGAGACCCAGAGGCTGTACCTGGACTACGCCCTGTCGACCAATCGCAGGGGTGAACGGGTACGCAGCCAGTTCGACGTGGGCCCCGGCGCGCCACACAGTCGGATCCTCGATATCGGTTGCGGCCAGGGAGGAACGGTGCGCGCTTTCGCGGCGTCCGGACAGGAAGCGATGGGCATCGAAATCGATCCTGGGCTGGCCGAGTACGCCCGAGTCAATGTAGGCAGCAGGAAGGGTCGCATCGAATGTCTCGACATACTCCGGTGCGAATTGGAGGAACTTGGAACGTTCGATCTGATCCTGTGCAGCGATGTCATCGAGCATGTAGCTGATCCGGATGCGATGATCGCCATCGCTGCTCAGCTACTGAGGCCAGGCGGCACGTTCGTGCTGCAGGTTCCCAACAAGAACAGCATCCACCAGGTGATCGCAGATGGGCATTTCCGCATCGCTGGAATGACCCTGTTGAGCCGCCAGGAAGGCAGGGAGCTCAAACGCCAGTTGCAGGGTTGGGACGACCCTTATCACCACATGGGCGAGCATTTGTCGCTGGAGCACTACCTGCGCCACCTCCGCCTGAATGGCTTGGATCCGGCGGTGGATTCTGGGGCCGGTGAATTCGCGACCTCGCTGTCGTCGTTCGGCCAGGCATGCGAGAAGATCGAGTTCCTACTCACCAGCGGGAAGCTTTCATGGTTCACCCGGCGCGAACTCATGCGCGCCTTCTCCGACTATGGTCAGCGTTTCCTGGCTGCGCATTGCGAGGCGAGCGCGCTGGGCGACACCTCTGGTTTCAACCGCGACTACCTGGAGCCGACTTGGACGATCAGGGCGTCCAAGCCTGCCGAGCAGAGTTGGATGCGGAGAATCTCGGCCGTGCTACCCTAGATGTCGCGATGACAAATCCCTTCACCCGGAACCTAGGAAATACTCGATCTTGGCCGACATTATCCAGCACGACAAGGAGATCACGGAGAATCTCGCCTCGTGGAATTCCAAGCCACTATTGAGGCTGGTGTACCGCGCCATGCACGTGGAGATCGCCAGCGAGCTCTCAGGAGTGCCCGGTGACATCATCGAAGTCGGCTCCGGAATCGGGAACATCAAGGAGGTCATTCCGCAGTGCGTGCGGACCGACCTCTTTCCCAATCCCTGGCTCGACCGCACCGAGAACGTATATGCGCTTACGTGCGAAGACGCGAGCGTGGCGAACCTGATACTTTTCGATGTATTCCACCACTTGCGCTACCCTGGCACGGCCCTTCGCGAAATCCATCGCGTGCTGCGTCCGGGCGGACGGGCGATCCTCTACGAACCTGCGATGGGGCTACTCGGCAGAATAGTATTCGGGGCGTTCCATCATGAGCCCATCGCTTTGTCGGCACCGATCACTTGGACGGCACCGGAAGGCTGGACCGCCGATGACGCCGACTACTACGCTGCCCAAGGGAATGCTTCGCGGATTTTCCCGCCTTCATCGCTGGGAACGTGCATCGAGGGACTTCGGCTGGACGTCGTCAGGCGATCTGCTCAACTCTCGTACGTGGCGTCCGGCGGATACTCAGGGAGGCAGCTCTATCCGGACTCGGCCTACCCGGCCATGCGGAAACTGGACGGGATCTTGGACTTGCTTCCATCCATATTCGCCACACGCATGCTAGTGGCGCTACGCAAGCCCGAGGATTGAGATGGCCCGCCGGTCGCGGGCAACCCCCTTTCAGGCTCAGCCGCTCGATGGCACGAAGCGGATCGTGGTACGGGCAGCATCGCCCCATCCCGGACCCTTGTCCGGCCTGAGGCCCTCGACTCGCACGCGCACTTCTTCTTCCTTGCCAGTTTGCAGCGGTATCTCGTGGGACCACCAGCCAGACCATGCTTCGGCCGAGATGTCATGCCTGCGGACGGTGATCCCATTCACTTCCACAACCTGGATCATGCGGTCCGGCAGATCTCCGGGCGCATAGGAATCTTCCACCTCGATGGCGAGCCGAATGCTGCCTTCGCCTGACTGCCGCAGCTTGCACCGAAGCTCCGCGGACTCGCCTGGATCCGGATCCGGGTTCTCCACGGCGAACGCGTAACCGGTGGCGCCCGAAGAAAGCACGCGTCCGCCCACGAGTTGGCAATCCGCGACAGCGCCGCCGACCTGCACGTGGTAGTGCCGCAAGGCCCCGCTCTCCCACTCCTGGTCCGCCTGCTGGATCCATGCCTCGAGGCGTCCCAGGTTCGAGACGGCCACCCACAGGACCGCGGTGGCGGCCAAGGCCACCAGCGGCAAGCCCCTGAAACGGTCACGCCCGAATCCGGCCACGCGGTATACGGCCAGGCTGATGGCCAGCGCCTCGAACACGAACACCACCAGGAAGAATCTCGCCTGCACCGCGACGACGAAGTGGATGCCGACCTTGAGGGCTATCGCCAAAGCGATCGCGATAATCGCGGGATCGCGGGATCGCAGACCGACGTACACGGCGACCAAGAACAGAACGTGGAGCAGGAGGGTGGAATACAGTACCGGCGCCGAAGTCAGCGCCCCGATCCGGGCGGCGGCCTCCCGTTCGGCGGGACCGCGGCTCTTGCCGAATGTATCGTCCGCGCCGAACGCCCAGAACTGCAGCGTACCATCGCGGGTGGTGGCCGTCTCAAGCACTGCGCCGGCCCGCCTGACCAGATGGAATCCGGGGCGCGCGCGGATCTCCTCCAGCGCGAAGCGCCCGGCTTGTTCGCGCAAGGCTTCCTTGTCGCCGGCCAGTTCCGGTGCACGCCGCTCGATGTACGCGTCGTAGGGCAGCCAGCCAAAACTGGCGCCCGGAATGTAGGATCCCAGCAGCGCGGCACCACCGTGACGGGAATTCAGGGAAAAATCCCCGGAAGCGATGTAGCGCTGACCCGCGATCCCGATCATGAGAACCACCGAGACCGAGGCGAGCACCAGCAGCGGCCGAGCCTTCGGATATCCCGTGAAAGGCCACGCCGCAAGGATGGCGAGCGGCAGCAGCGCCACCAGCATTTCTTGACGGATATACAGCGACAGGCACCACAGCACCGCAGCAGCCACCGGCCTGCCGCGACCTCTGCCGTAGGCGTTCTTGGTTGCAAGGCAGGCCAGTGCTAACGCGGGCAGGAGCACCCAGTTGTCCTGCGCTACCACACCGGCGAACACGGTCGTCGCCGGCAGCAACATGATCAGCCCCGCCGCGAGCAACCGTGTCCACAAGGGCAGCACGCCGCGCAACACGACCAGTGGAACGACGGGTAGCAGCGAGACGACTACCGCTGTGGCGGTGCTCGCCACGAGCAGGTCGTCGGCGCTGCTGAACGCCATTGGTATGGCGAGTATCGTCGAGGTTCCGGCGCTGAACAGGGTCCAGTACCACCCCTGCACGAACGGGCCGTGCGCGGCGATATCGGCAGCGAACGAAGTGACTCCGAGGAAGTCGGAAACCACCAGTGGCGGGTGCCGCATCGGCAACCAGGTGTGCAACAGCAGCGACGCGAGCAGTACGAACAGCACGCAGGCCAGTTCGATTCTCGGTCGCTCTGCAACGGTCTTGATGTCCATGCGCGCGCTTCCTGGCGATCGGCGTCAGATGAACTTGAGCTTGCGGCTGGCGAAGACCAGCATCACGAGCAGCAGAGCACCATGCCTCCAGCGGGAAATGTTTGTTTCCCCATAGGTCCTTTCCCGATAGCGGATAGGGACCTCGATGACCTTGAGGCCCATCCGGGTGGCGCCGAAGATCAGGTCGAAATCGCCGAACGGGTCGAATTCCCCGAAGTATGAACGGTTGGCGGCCAGCCGGATGTAGTTGTCCCGAGTCAAGACTTTCGTGCCGCACAACGTGTCCTTGAAGCGCTGACCGAGCACGAACGAGAACGCCGCTGCGAAGAAGCGGTTGCCGAGCATGTTGAGGAAGCGCATGGCCTCCTTTTCCATCGGGTACACAAGCCTGGAGCCGTTGATGAATTCGGCCTTGCCGCTGGCGATGGCGTCGTAGAACTTGGGCAGGTCCTCCGGCGGGACGGTGAGGTCGGCGTCGAGGATCATGAGGATGTCCTTGCTGGCCAAGCTGAATCCCTTGCGTACAGCATCGCCTTTGCCCTTGCCATCCTGCTTGGCCACGACGATGTTGCGGTCGGAATGTGCCGCCTGCGCCGCCAGCAGCCTTTCCCATGTGTCGTCCGACGATCCGCCCTCGACAAAGATGAGTTCGTCGTCAGGTCCAAGCGGCTTCACTCGATCTATGATGTTGTCGATGTTGCCGGCTTCGTTTCTGGCGGCGACGACGATCGAGACCGAGGGCCTCCAGTCCGGGGCCTGAGACACTGGCCGGGCAACATAGACGTTCACCAACGAGAAGAACCGCAGCAGCGGAAGCGGGGCCAAGTACCGGTTTGCCAGCGCTGAAAGCAGCGGGATGTAGAACGGGATGAGGATGCGGGAATCCTTGCGGACCAGCTCAAAGTCGGTCAGCTCGAGGAAATTCTCGATATCCGCATCGGCAAGCCAATTGGATTCGAGGGTCTTGCGGCGCATGCCCAAGGTGGTAGCGGCCTGGATGAGTGGCCGCCACAGGGCGTTGTACGTCACGATCAGCAGTCGGCTTCTGGCCGGAACGTGCGGGCGGATGCGCGCCAGGTACTCCTGCACATCCTGTTCGTAGTGCAGATTGCCATTGAATACCAGGTAGTCGGCGCCTTCGAGTTCCCCACTGCCCAGGCCGGCCGTGGAGACCTTGCCAATCCCTTCCATGGCCTCGGCCAGATCGGCGGATATCGGATCCACCTCCAACGCCTTGTCGGCCGGGCGTGCGTACATGCGCACATACCGCGCCAGCATTCGATACAGGTACTTCCTCACGGTGATGCTCCTTGAAACAGGTTCTAACGGGGATCGATCGACTCGTGCTTGCGGCGCAGATACCACAGGAATGCACCCGGGATGGTGACGACCGCGTTCGCGAAGCCGAACAACAATGAAGTGCCCAGGGCCGCCTCTTTCGAAACCCCCAGGACGGCCAGCCCTGCGACCATCGCGCCTTCGCGCACGCCCCAGCCGTTGACCGAGATCGGCAGCAGGGAAACGAAGACCGCCATGGCCACGATGGCAAGCAAAGACAGGTATGGGACGTCGTATCCCAGAGATCGCCCGATCCAGACGACACCCAGGATCATGAGGCAATAGATCAGGCAACTCGTCAGGAAGGCTCCGGCGGTCTCCCGCGAGGCGATGGTGCGCTTCACGCCGAACGCTACGTCGATCAACTTCCTGCGTTTTCCGGTGCCGCCGTATCTCGCCAGCCAAGGGATCCGATCGAGGACCAATATCAAGGACAAGCCCGAGGCGGTGGCGATAACCAGGCTGATGCCGACTGCGCGCAGCAGCGGCGGCAGGTCTGCCCAGATGAAGGGCAGCCCAATGGCCATGACGAACACCACGCTAGTCACGCCAGCGAGCCGGTCCAGCAGCAACGACTGCAGAGCGTGCGAAAGGCGGGCACGACCGTGCATGAAATAGCCCAGGCGCGCGGCGTCCACGCCGACTCCCGCCGGCAGAAACTGGCCGACGAACAGGGCCGCGTATGTGGCCTTGACGTAGAACATCATCGGCATGCGAATCGACGAAGCGCGCGCGCACAGCGACCAGCGCCAGGCTGCGAGGACCACCGTCGGCACGATGCACAAGAAACCGATCAGGAGCTCGCCCGGCGACGCCTTGGACATGGCCCGCAACGCAGATGGCCAGTCGACCCAGGCGACCAGCGCCACGATCAATCCCAGCGATACGGCGACCTTGAGCAGTCCGGCCCACGGTATTCGCAGCGTACGTGTACGCTTCTTGCGATCTTGCGATTCTTCGTTCTGGATCATGGTCAAGGCATCGCTGTCCGAGGGGAATGCGCGCGCAGATCTTCGCATAGGGAGACCAGCTTCCTGCCGCGGCTCGCCCAACTCTCGGAAGCGACAGCTCCGATCGTCAGGTCGAGACCCTGCTCAAGCTGGCCATGCACCTTGCGCTCCCGCAGTAGGCGCAGGCTGTCCGCGACCGAGCGTGCGTCGTTCGCGCATTGCCAGCCACGGCCGATGCGCTCCACCCATGCACCGGCTGGGTCGGAAGCAGACTGGCGCAGGTACAGGATCGGACGCCCGCTCCCCAGGTATTCGAAAACCTTGCCCGGCGTCTGCACCGGATTATCGTTGCCGATGCACACCAGGACATCCCGCGCGCACTGGGCGGCCATCGTCTGTTGGTGACTGAGTGCGCCGAGCAGACGGAACGACTGCGGATGGTGCTTGAGGAAACTGCTCAGCAGCCGGGTCATCCCGGTAGTAGCCACCTCAAGCACGACGCCGGGCGTGGCCGCGACCGCCTCGAACAGCGCGCGGCCGGTGCGGAACGCGTAGAAGCGACCCGTATAGAGGATGCGCAGCGGGGCGGACGGATCGGCACTTCCCGCCTGAAGCGGAACGCAGTCTGCCGGATCGAAGCCCTGTGGCAGGACTTCGACCCCGGCTCGAGTTCCATGGCGACGGAACAGCAGATCACGCGTTGACTCGTTGGTCACCACCACCCGATCGGCCAGGCGGAACATGTCCGCCTCCAGACGGTGGGCGCGCCGCCGCCATCGCGCGGGCACGTAGTCGGACAGGACCGGATCACCGAGGTCGGCTACCCATTTCACGCCCGCGGGTCGCTCACTAAGCCAGAGGACCAAGCCGGCGCATGGCTCGTGCGAGGTAATCACCAGATCCGGCCGCGCCCCGGCCAGCATGTCCCTGAGCACGCGCGCGGCCGGTCCGATCCAGCCGGCACCGCCATCGGGAAAGCGGAACAACGCAATCGCCCGGTTGCCGGCTGCATGCAGCCGGCCGCGCCAGTTCAACGAGGCACCGCCTTCCGCGGGACCGTCCACGGTAACGTTGGCGCGCGCGCGCAGGTTCCTCACGGTGCGCAGCAGCCATGGATAGAAACCCACAGGAGCGACCGCATGGATGAACTCGCCGTGGTCACCCCGCCCCCGGAAAGGAGACGCGCCCGGAAGCGCGGCGGAAAGCACCGTCACATCGTGGCCGCCGCCCACCAACTCACGCACGAGATATCGCCAGCGGAGCGCCTGCGGCGATTCGCTGGGGGGATAGTCGTGGGCGATCAGCAGGATGCGCATGATCGTTCAAGCCGTCAGGCGGCCTGCAGATCCGCGCCCAGGATACGCACGATGCGCTCCGAGGCATGGCCGTCGCCGTAGGGCGATGCACCACGGGCCATCTGCGCATACGCGGCCGGATCGGTCAGCAAGCGGCCCGCCTGGCGCACGATGGCTTCCGAATCGGGCCCAACCAGCGCCGCCACGCCCTCGGCCACCGCCTCAGGCCGCTCGGTCTCGCGACGCAAGACCAGTACTGGCTTGCCCAGCGCCGGCGCTTCTTCCTGCACGCCGCCCGAATCACTGAGGATCAGATACGAGGCCTTCATTGCGGCGACGAACGGTAGATAGTCCAGGGGCTGGGTCAGGGTCACGCCGGGATTGCCTCCCAGTATTTCCTCCACGGTCGCGGTGACGTTCGGGTTGGGATGTACCGGGAAAAGCACGTGAATGTCCTCATGCCGTTCCACCAGCTCGCGGACCGCATGGCATATCCTGCGCAACGGCTCGCCGAAGTTTTCCCGGCGGTGCGAGGTCACCAGCACCAGCCGCTTGTCTGCCGGCAGCGGCACGCCGACATCGAGGTCGCGCGATGCGACGGCCTTGAGCGCGTCGATCACCGTATTTCCGGTGACGTGGACCGACTCGGCGGGAAAGCCCTCGCGCAACAGGTTGTCGCTTGCGCTCCGGGTCGGCGCGAAGTGCCATTTGGACAAGCGTCCCGCGACGACGCGGTTCATCTCCTCCGGGAACGGATTGCGGATGTCGCCGGTGCGCAAGCCCGCTTCCACATGACCCACGGGAATGTTGCGGTAGAACGCCGACAGCGCCACACCCATCACGGTGGTCGTGTCGCCCTGAACCAGCACCGCGTCATAGCTGTTCTCGCGCAGCACTTCGTCCATACCCAGCAGGATCCTGGAGGTCAACTCCGGGAGCGACTGGTTCGGACGCATCAGGTTGAGATCGATGTCCGCGTCAATGCCGAACGCAGCCATGACCTGGTCGAGCATCTGGCGATGCTGCGCGGTCGCCAGCACCGTCACGGAAGCCCATGACTGCCGGCGCAGCGCCAGGATCACCGGCGCCATCTTGATTGCCTCAGGCCTGGTGCCCACAGCTACCAGGATCTTTTTCGTCTCACTCACAGGGCGATTTCCTCGAACTTTGAAGATCCAGCGACTTCCAACCCCAGTTCCACAAGCAGCCGCACCCAGTCCGACACAAACGCATCGTCGCTGAAGCGCCTTGCGTGCGCGTACATCCTTTCCGAAGCGGCCTCATAGTCGGTATCGATGGCGATGACCTTCTCGGCCGCCGCGACGATGTCTCCCAGTGGATACAGGTGCCCGGCATCCGCGGATATGAGCTCGGAGTGTTCCGGCAGATGCGACAGCACTACCGGGATACCTGCGGCGATCGACTCGGCAACCGCGAGGCCGAACGTTTCGCCCCTCGAGGGCGAAAGCATGATTCCACCCGCCCTGCACCAGCTGGCCAGGAACAACGCCGTTCGGGTGAAGGCCAGCGGCGGCATCTGGACGACTCTGCCACGCAGTCCCGCCGCATCGATGCGCCGCTCCATCCCGTAGCCGGGGACTTCCGGACCCACGACCACGCCGAAGTAGTGGTTCGGGGCGCGGCGTTCCAGCTCCGCCAGGACATCCAGGAACTCCTGCGGATTCTTCAGCTCGTCCAACCGGCCGAAGTAGAGCAGTGGCCGCTGTGCCCAGGCCGGCAAGCGCGGAAAGTCGCCCGCATACGCCGGTGAGACGCAGTTGCGCAGCAACGTGATCTTCGCCGCCAGTTCCGGGCGCTCGGCTTGCAGGGTGTCGGCGAAGGTCGACGACGGCACCAGAACGTGCTGGACCCCTTCCGGCAGCCGGGACAGATACTCCCGGTTCTCGCGGTACGGAGTATGGCATTCGACCACCCACTTCGCCCTGGCGCCGAACTGCTTCGGCAGCATGTCCGGCGCATCTATCACGAATATGGCGTCATACGCCGATTCAACCAGAGTCGGAACAACACGCATCCGCGAATCCAGTCCCAACTCGCGGATCGTACGCTGGAACGAGGCCATACCGCCGCCGTCCGCCGCGTAGTAGACGTCAATGTCGACATCCAGGCCCTTGGCCATGAACGCGTAAGCGCGATTCAGCAACACCCGCTCGACGCCACCGTAGGTGGCCCACGGATATGCGAAACAGACCCTAAACGGCATACATCTTCCCCAGGCCGCCATCGTCGACGAATCCCATGATCGTGTCGAACCTGGCGTTCCACGTCGTATCTTCCAGGACGCGCTCGGCCGCCTCGAGATCGAGCGGCTCCTGCAGCTTCCGCTGGCAGGCCTCGGCGAACGCCTCCTCGCCTTCGACGACCGCCACGCCCGGCAGCAAGGCCAGGTGCGGAATCCCCGTACATACCGTCGGCAGGCCGAGATACAGGTACTCGTAGACCTTGATCGGGTCGATCGCCACCGCCAGCGGCCCCGGCTTGAAAGGGGCCAATCCCGCGCTCCACTTTTCCGCGTAGCGCCACAGTTCGGATGGTGGAACCTTGCCGATCAGGACCAGGTTGGGCATGGACGCGGCAGCGTCCCGCACCCACTGCGGCTCGCCATAGCCGATGATCTCGAACCTGCAGTTCGGCATCCGCCGTGCCGCCTCCAGCACCACGCCCCAGTCGAACCAGGCGTCGGTCAGGTGCCCGAAGTAGCCGATTGCCTGCTGCGTCCTTTCCCCACGATCACGCGCGGCGACGAATTTGTGGTCCGTGCCGAGGACGGCCGCGGTGTACCCGTTGCCGACCACATGAAGATCCGTGCGCAGGTGCCCGAACTTCTCCACCAGCGGCGGCGAGACAGCGACGACCACGTCCGCGGCCAGCACCGCCTCCTCTTCGTGTCCGCGGGAGTACCAAGGCGCCTGGCCGACGGCATTGAAGGCTTCCCATTCGTCCAGTATGTCGTACACCACCGACAGTCCCTTCTGCCGCGCGACCCGATGCAGCCCCACCAACTCGGGTGCCGGCAGGGTCAGGAAGTAGACCGATTCGCGGTCATGCCTGGGCGCCAGTTCGGCCAAGTGGTCGATCAACGCATACATGTCTATCTGCCAGATGCCGGGAAAGACCATTCGGTTGGACTTCGACAGCTGTTCCCCGCGCGACCACTGCCAGGCGGCGAAGACCACCAGGTAGCCTTTGCCGGCGAGATACTTGGCCAGGTTGATCGGACGCTGGTTGGCGAGCTCGTCGAATTCGAACGCGCTGGGAACGATGGCGATCCGCTCCGCCAAGGCCGCCTTGGACAGCCAGTCGGCGACCTCCGGGGATTGCGCGTCCTGCACCGTCGCGACGGCCCGCCTGGCGTGCCGGTTGCCCACACGAGTGCGAAGCCTGTCCATCCGTCTCCGGAGCGGCTCCGGCATCGACCAGAACGCCGACCTGAGCGCGCTGTACACGAGCTCCTTCTTCTCGGGCATCGGCAACACGAGAAGGGCGCGAAGAAAGCGGATCGGGTGGGTAATGCGCCAAGACAAGCTCGCCGTCATTCTCTCGCACTCTCGCGTGCGCTCCCAAAGTGCCCGCTCGACGGAATCGATATGCGCTCTCGACTCCTCGTTCCTGACCCTCAGCGCCTGCACCTCGCCAGAGAGGGCATCGAACATCTGCCGGACGGAATCCGCCTGCGCCTGCATGTCCGCCACAGTCATCTGCAGCCGCCCTGACTCTGCCATCGCTTCGTCGCGCGATGCCGCGACGGCGCTGAGCTGATCGCGTTCCGAGGCCAGGTCGCGTTCGAGTTCACGGAGATGGAATTGCTCTTTTTCAAGCGCTATCCGCAACCGCTCGCTCTCGTTGTCGAGGCGCGAGAATTCGGTACGGAGCTCCTTGTTCTCCTCGTACAATCGGACGCGCTCCGCATGGAGATGCGAGCTTTCCTGGCGCAACTGCCCGCGTTCCTCCTGGAGGGAGGTGCGCTCCTGGCGCAGCTGTTCGCACTCCTGCCGGAGGCGAGCGCTCTCGGCGTGGAGGAGCAGAGACTCCTGGCGCGTGGACTCCAGCGTCTGGCCAAGCTTCTCGCTGGACTTCCGCAGCAATCCGCACTCGGCTTCGACGGCGTCCTTTCCGCTGCGTACGGCCTGCAGTTCGGTACGCCGGAGCTCGGCCTCCTCCTCCAAGCGGGCGACCTCCCTGACACGCTCCGCCGCAACATCCTCCAAAACGGCCAACTTTCCGTCGCGTTCGCCGATCTGCCTATGCAGCCACGCGGAGGACCAAGTGCCCAGCCAGTCGAAGCCGGAGTCGCTCCAGACGCGGGTGGCATCGCCGCCGGCCACATGCCCGATCGCCGCCAGCAGCGTGGACCGATGCTCCAGCGCGTCGCGTCCGATGGCATCCACGCGTGCGGCGTCCGCCACGAAACAGTCCGGCGCCAGCAATGCGGCGAGGCCGCGGCGCCAACGCTCCCCAGGGGCAGAAGTGCTGACGCGCAACGCCTCGTGAACCCCCAGGAGCTCGGATGTGTGGCTCATCTTGGGGTCATATTCGACGCACAGCGCCGGCACACCCAGCTTGAAGGCAAGGATCTGTGCGTGCAGCCGCATGCACAACAGGCGGGTGCACCCCCCCAGTGCGGACACGGCCTGGGCGGGGTCCGACAGTTCCACGAAGGCGTGCTCGTATCCCTCCAGCCTGGAAGCCAGCGAGCGCATGAGCGGGGCGTCGGAAGCGGAAGCGTTCTCTTCCCCCACCTGGAACGGTATCCAGACCAGGGTGTATGCGGCGGGGTCGACTGCCTCCCGTATCGATTCCAGGAAATGCTCTTCCCAACCTGCGTCGATTTCCCAAGGGCGGACCACAAGTCCGAGGCGCTGCTTCCCCGGGTTCCCATCCGCCGGTACGCTGCGGCTCACGGGTAGCGCCCACACGGGATCGGGCGCCACCGATATCGGACCACTGACGCCGATTTCCCGGAGCAACTCCAGCGAAGCCTCGTCGCGGACGCTTGCCCGCAACGCATTCGCATACACGTCGCGCACCACCGAACGCGCCTGGTCGCCGTAGAGCGGGCCGACGCCCTGAGCCCACATCAATGCCGGCACGCCCATCTGCCGGGCCATCAGTGCAGGCCGCGCATAGGACGCCACGTCACCCATGCCGTAGGAGTACAGCGTCGGCAGCGTGAACGCGTAGTGCGTCTGGAACAAGCCACCGCCGCCCAGCACGAACAGGTCCGACTGCGACATCAACCGCGCGACTGCCGGAAAATCGTTCGCATCCACGGCTTCCAGGCCGTGCGCCGTCCTCGTGTACTCGGGATTGACGCTGAGCACGGCCACCTGCGCGCCTGCCTCTTCGCACCAGGAGTGCAGCATGCGCAGGAGCAGCTCGTCGCCGACGTTGCCCGCGCCGTACCAGCCGTGCACCAGAACGCGTGGTTTTCTGCTCAAGCTGTTCATCCCTGAGACACAACTAGGGCCGGTTCGCGAAATGCAGGTGCTGGCGCCAGCCAGCCGGTGCCGGTATGCGGCTGGACCATCACGTCGAAGTGCCCTGCATAACTGACGCGATGCGTCCGCCTGTATTCACCGTTCACGATCTGGCCGACCCCTATCGCGAGAACGTACCGGTTCCCGGAAAACGGCGTGCGCAGCTTCCATTCCATCTCGTAGCACCCGGGCTCGAGCGGCGATTGCGCAATACCCATGCCCTGGGTAGTGGCGCTCCACAGAGCGATCCCATCTACGCTCGATATCTGCACGCCGAAACATGGCTCGGCAACCCTCTCGTTCACCCGGACACGGACCTTGGCGCGCACTTCCCCGCCGTACTCGACCATCGAGCACGGATTGCCGTGCGCGTCCAGGAGAGCGACGGATTCGGCGAAAATTGACACGTCGCGCGCGATGGCCACATCCAAGTCGGGTGCGGCGACATCAGCCTCGGGGGCTACTGCGGCGGCAGGAATCTCATCGTAGGGGGGATCGATATGCACAACCACGATCTCGCCGCCCTCGTCCTTCACCAGATCGTCGGCATACGCCTGCACGACGTCGCGGCACGCGCCGTCCAGAATGAGCCCGCCACGTTTGAGGAAGATGGCTCGGTCGCAGTATTCGAGAAGCACGTTGGTCGAATGCGTGACCAGCAGGATCGATACGCCATTGCGCTGCATCTGCCTGATCCGATCGAGGCACTTCTGCTGGAACGCAACGTCGCCCACGGCCAGCGCTTCGTCCACTATGAGCAGGTCGGGGTCGACATGGATGGCAGTCGCAAATGCCAGCCGCACAACCATGCCGCTCGAATAGGTCTTGATCGGCTGATCGAGAAAATCACCGATGTCGGCGAACCTGACGATATCGTCGAACCGCCTGTCGATTTCGCGCTGACTGAGGCCCAACAGCGCCGCGTTGAGGCGGACATTCTCCCGTCCGGTGAAGTCGGGATTGAACCCCGACCCCAGCTCTAGCAACGCCGCGATCCGCCCTTTTGTCGCAATCGCACCGGACGATGCAGTCAGTGTCCCGCAGATGATCTGCAGCAACGTAGACTTGCCGGAGCCGTTCCTGCCGATGATGCCAACCGTTTCCCCGCGCCCGACCGAGAATGAAATGTCGGACAATGCGTGGAATTCCTCGTAGTAGCGGCTCCTGCGCATGCCGAGCATGCCCTGCAGCCTGGGGACGATGAACTGCTTCAGTCGGCTCCGCGGCGTGTCGAACATCATGTACGACTTGCTCACGTGGTCGACATGCACCACGCTGTCTTCAGAGCACATCCGCGAATCCCTTCCTCGTCGCCTGGAACCAAGCGTATCCGAGATACGCGAATGCGGCCGAAAGGGCCAGCATCACTGACCATTCGCCGAAATCGATCCAGCGCCCCCATATCAGCACATCGCGCGCCTGTTCGATAACGATCGTGAGCGGGTTGGCGCGCAGCAGCGGCCTGTAGGCTTCCGGCAAGGATTCGATCGAATAGAAAATCGGCGACATGAATAGAAGCACGGTGGTACCGACACCCACGACTTGACCGACATCCCGCAGATAGACACCCAGGGAAGCGAGCAGCCAGCTGATGCCAAGGGTGAAGAGCACCAATGGAAGCACGACCAGCGGGAACAGCACGGCCGTCACTGGTGGCAAGCCGAAATACACGAGATGGAATCCGAACCAGACCAGCATGGTGACGGCAAGATGGAACAGCGCCGAAAGCATGCTCACTACAGGCAGTATCTCAAGCGGAAACACCACCTTCTTGACGTAGTTGACGTTGTTGAGGACAAGCCCGGGCGAACGGTTCACGCACTCTGAAAAGACCGAGAACACCATCAATCCGGTGAAAAGGACCAGCGCGAATTCAATTCGCGTGCCCTGCCCGCTGGGCCAGCGCGCCTGGAACACTACCGAAAAGACGAAGGTGTACACCGCGAGCATCAGCAGTGGATAAAGGAACGACCACAGCAGCCCCATGAAGGATCCGCGATAACGCCCCACCACTTCACGCTTGGTCAGGACGATGGCCAGATCCAGGTTGCCCGCCAGCACTCTGTACAGGTGCGCCATTCCAGTGGCGGTGCGAACATCGCGATTCATGCCCACTCCCAATCAGCTGCTTGACGCATCTCAACGCACTCCGTCGAGTGCATGAGCCAGGTCCGCCTGAAGATCGGCAGCATCCTCCACCCCGACGCTCAACCGCACCAGCGCATCACTGATCCCCAGCCGCCGCCGCCGCTCCACCGGCACCGACGCATGCGTCATCACCGCCGGATGGTTGACCAGGCTCTCCACCCCACCCAGCGACTCGGCCAGGGTGAACAGCTCGGTCCGTTCGCAGAAGCGCTTGGCCGCCTCGAACCCACCCTTGAGCATGATCGAGACGATGCCGCCGAAGCCCTGCATCTGCCGTGCCGCCAGCGCGTATTGCGGGTGCGAGGCCAGGCCCGGGTAGATCACCTTCTCCACCGCCGGATGCGTCTCCAGCCAATGCGCCAGCGCCAGCGCGTTCTCGTTGTGCGCACGCATCCGCAGCGGCAGCGTCTTCAGCCCGCGCAGCGCCAGGAAGCTGTCGAACGGTCCCTGCACCGCGCCGATCGAGTTCTGCAGGAACGCCATCTTCTCGGCCAGTTCGGCGTCGCCGCCGGCCACGACCATGCCACCGACCATGTCCGAATGGCCGTTGAGGTACTTGGTCGCCGAGTGCATCACCAGGTGCGCGCCCAGTTCCAGCGGGCGCTGCACGATCGGTGAGGCGAATGTGTTGTCGACCACCACCAGCAGGCCGCGCCGATGCGCGATCTCCGCCACCACGGCGATGTCGACGATCTTGAGCATTGGGTTGGTGGGGGTTTCGATCCAGACCATCCGCGTCTTCGGCGTGATCGCCGCCTCGAACGCCGCCAGATCGGTCAGGTCGACGAAGCTGAAATCCAGCCCCGCGCTGCGCCGGCGCACGCGTTCGAACAGCCGGTAGCTGCCGCCGTACAGGTCGTCCATCGCCACCACGTGGTCGCCGCTATCCAGCAGCTCCAGCACGGTGGAGGTCGCCGCCATGCCGGAGGCGAATGCGAAGCCGCGGCTGCCGCCCTCCAGCGCCGCCACGCAACGCTCGTAGGCGAAGCGGGTCGGGTTGTGGGTGCGGGAGTACTCGAAGCCCTGGTGCTCGCCCGGACTGCTCTGGGCGTAGGTCGAGGTTGCATAGATCGGCGGCATCACCGCGCCCGTACTGGGGTCGGGCGCCTGGCCGCCATGGATCGCCAGGGTCGCAAGCGCCAACGGGCGCCCGGCCGGGCCGGCTTGGGGGGACTGATCCGACATGTCGGGACTCTTCAGGGGACCGCGGATTCTAGCAGCCCTGACTTAACGGCCCGACAGCGGCAGGCCGCTCCGGAAGGGTGTGCGGGCCCGGATTCCTGACAGCCGGCATGCCCTGCCAGGCAGCCCCTGACCAGGATTACCCTCGCCAGGCCGGGACCTCCGTCCGCAACCGTACGCAAGGGTGGCCGCCCGTCCCGCCCCCGGCAGCCAGGCTACTGCACCCGCCGCCGCAGATAATTCAGCAGGTCGATCCGGGTAATCAGCCCCAGGAACCGGTCGCCGTCGGTCACGATCGCCACCTGCCCCCGGTCGAATACCGGAAGCAGGGCCTCGATCGGCGACTTCACGTCCAGCTTTTCCAGCTTGCTGACCATGGCCACCGAGACCGGGTCGCGGAAGCGGGCCTCGTCGCCATAGACGTGCAGCAGCACGTCGCTCTCGTCGATGATGCCGGCCAGGTGCTCGCCCTCAATCACCGGCAGCTGCGAGACGTCGTACAGCTTCATCCGCTGGTAGGCGGTGGTCAGCAGGTCGTTCGGGCCGACCACGACGGTGTCGCGCTGGCTGTACGGGCGCAGGATCAGGTCGCGCAGATCGCCCTGCTGCGGCCGCTCCAGGAAGCCGTTGTCCAGCATCCAGTAGTCGTTGTACATCTTCGACAGGTACTTGTTGCCGGTGTCCGGCACCAGCACCACCACCTTCTTCGGCTCGGTCTGCTCGCGGCAGTACTTCAGCGCCGCGGCCAGCAGGGTGCCGGTGGAGGAGCCGCCGAGGATGCCCTCCCTGGCCAGCAGTTCGCGCGCCGTATGGAAGCTCTCGGCGTCGCTGATCGCGTAGGCCTTCCCGACCCGGCTGAAATCGGAGATCGACGGCAGGAAGTCCTCGCCGATGCCCTCGACCAGCCAGCTGCCGGACTTCTCGTCGAGCACGCCCTCGTTGATGTAGCGGGCCAGGATCGAACCGACCGGGTCGGCCAGCACCAGCTCCACCTCCGGCGCCTTCTCGGCGAAGCAGCGCGACAACCCGGTCATCGTGCCCGAGCTGCCGCAGCCGAACACGATCGCGTCGAAACCGCCCACCTCGGCCATCTGCGCGATGATCTCCGGCCCGGTGCCGGCCTCGTGCGCGGCCGGGTTGTCCGGGTTGCCGAACTGGTTGATGAAGTAGGCGCCTGGGGTCTCGGCGGCGATGCGCGCGGCCAGGTCCTGGTAGTACTCCGGGTGGCCCTTGGCCACGTCCGAACGGGTCAGCACCACCTCGGCACCCATCGCCTTGAGGTTGAAGATCTTCTCCCGGCTCATCTTGTCCGGGACCACCAGGACCAGCTTGTAGCCCTTCTGCTGGGCGACCAGGGCCAGGCCGATGCCGGTGTTGCCGGCGGTGCCCTCGACCAGGGTGGCGCCGGGCTTCAGCTCGCCTCGGCGTTCGGCCGCCTCGATCATCGACAGGCCGATGCGGTCCTTGATCGAGCCGCCGGGGTTGGCGTTCTCCAGCTTCAGGTACAGCTCGCAGACGCCGGCGTCCAGGCGCCGGGCCTTGACCATGGGCGTGCGCCCGATCAGTTCGAGCACGGAGGCGTGCGGGGCCATCGTCGATCCGGTTGCGTGGCCGCAGCGCGCGGCGGAACCGGGATTATCGGCTGGAACGCGTCGCCCGGAAACCGCATGGCCGGACGGCGGCGGGTCCGGTGACCCGCCAGCACCGTGGCAGGGGAATTGCGTGGGCGGTGGCGGCCGACGAGGAAAGCCGCCACCGCCCACGACTATGAAACGGGACGACCGGGTCAGTGCGCCCGGTCGTAGATGCGCAGCAGTTTTTCCTTGGCGTGCAGCTTCTCGCGCTTCATCTGCCCGAGCGTGAAGTCGTCGATCGGCAGGATGCCGAGCTCGGCGTCCATCACCTTCTTGTCCAGCGTTCGGTGCCGCTGGTAGAGCTGCCTGAACTCGGGATCGCGTTTCATCAGCGCTTCGATTTCGGCCTGCGGTTGCCCTTCGAACATGTCTGCACCTCCTGGGGTCATCGCGCATCCGTGCCGGAGATGCCGGCCTGCCTGGCCGGCCCATAAAAGCGAACGCCCCGGGCCTGCGAGGTCCGGGGCGTCGCGTTGTCGGAGCGGTCGTGGCGCGCGGCGGCATTGGCGCCACCGGAAATCTCCGATCCGGCCTGGTGCGGCCCGACGGCGATCTCCGGTGAAGCGGACAGCGGCTGCATCGGCAGGGTGCTCCGGTCAGCCAGATGGCGGAAGCACCATCTGGGTATCCGACCCTACTCCTCGCCCCGCGGAGCGGCAACCCTCACCGCAAGCCATTGATTGAAGTGGAAAACAGGGCGGAAACGGCACCGTAACAACGCCGCCGGAAAGCCCCGGGAAACCGTGTAACGGCTTGATGTAACTCCGGTTTCTACTGCGCGACGATGACTTCCGCGGCCTTCTTCGCGGTGGCCGCCGCCTTCTTGCCGGTCGCCTGAACCTGGCCGGCCGGCACCCCGCCGGCCACCAGTGCCGCCTTCAGCGCGTCGGCCCGGGCCTGGGCGAGCTTGGCGTCGCCATCGTAGGCCTCGACCCGGATCCGGCCACGCTTGCCGATCTGCAGGTAGGCGGCCAGCGCGCTGGCCGCGGCCTTGCCGTCGGCGCTCAGGGCACCGCGCGAATAGGCGCCGGCCGGCACGGCGAACACCTCGCCGCGCGACTCGAAGGTCGAGGGCGGCAGCCTGGCGCTGGACACCAGCTCGGCCTCCTGGCGGGCCAGCTGCGCCTCCTTGCGGCGGGCCGCGCTCAGCTGCGCGGTCTGCCGACCGGTCGCCGAGCTCAAGGCCTGCTCGACGTCACTGCGTGCCGCCGCCTCGGCCTCGGCGGCCAGGCGCAGGCGCTCGGCCTCCTCGGCCTGGATCTGGGCCTGGATCCGCAGGCGTTCGGCCTCCTGGCGGGCGCGCTCGGCGTCGCGGCGGCTGGCCTGCAGCAGCAGGTCGCTGCGCTGCAGGTCCAGGGTAGCCAATTCGCGCCGGGCCGCCTCGGCCCCGGCTGCGGTCTCGGCGATCTCGACCCGGCGCTGGGCCAGGTACAGCACGCCGGGGCGGTCGCCGCGGCGGGCATCGGCCAGTGCGGCGATGGCCTGGCGCGCCTCCATCTGCTCGAAGGCGGCCAGCCGGCCCAGGACCGGATCAGCCTGCAGGACATTCATGCGCGCCTGCAGGCGGACGGCGTCCGGGTCGTCCGCGGCGCGGGCCGCGGCCGGCGCCAGCAGCAGGCAGGCCAGGAGGGCGAAACCGTGGACGGCCCTCATGGCGTCGCCTCCGCCGGCAGGCCCAGCGATTCCCGCAAGCGGGCGATCTCGTCGCGGCGCTGCAGCAGCCCGGCTTCGGCCTGCGCCCGGTCGCTGCGCACCCGCGCCAGGTCGGCATCGGCGGCGGCCTGCCGGGCCAGCTGGTCGGCCTCGCGGCGCTCGCCGCGGCTGCGCGACAGCGCCCCGGCCTGCGCCCGCACCAGCGCCTGCCGGGCCGTGTCGAGCAGCTCGGGGGCGTAGTGGTCGGCATCGGCGTCCTGGGCCTGCTGCACCGCCTGCTGGGCGCGGTGCAGGTCCGGCGAGGCGACCTGGGCCTGGGCTGTGACCGCAAGCCCGGATGCGACGACGAGCGCATACAGGCGCCGGCGGAAGTGTGCGAAGCTAGGCTCGTTCATCGGGGAACGTCGTGTCCTGTGGGCGCGGCCATTGTCTGTAGCCTGCGGCGTGTGCGCAACGTCGCGCCGCGGGCACCTAATTTCGAGTAGTGGGGATTGTCGCGCAATGGATATCGGCTATTTCCTGAAGCTGATGACCGAGAAGAACGCCTCGGACATGTTCCTGACCACCGGTGCTCCGGTATACATCAAGATCGAAGGCAAGCTGTATCCGCTGGGCAACACCGGCCTGCCGCCGGGCATGGTCAAGAAGATCGCCTACTCGCTGATGGACGAGGGCCAGGTGCCGCAGTTCGAGCGCGAGCTGGAGCTGAACATGGCCATTGCCCTGGCCGACGCCGGGCGCTTCCGGGTCAACGTGTTCAAGCAGCGCGGCGAGGTCGGCATGGTGATCCGCGCGATCCGCAGCGTGATCCCGAGCATCGAGGACCTCAACCTGCCGGACGTCCTCAAGGACATCATCATGACCCCGCGCGGGCTGGTGCTGCTGGTGGGCTCCACCGGCTCGGGCAAGTCGACCGCGCTGGCGTCGATGATCGACCACCGCAACAACAGCACCACCGGCCACATCCTCACCATCGAGGACCCGATCGAGTACCTGCACCGGCACAAGAAGTCGATCGTCAACCAGCGCGAGGTCGGCCTGGACACCCACGCCTTCCACAACGCGCTGAAGAACGCGATGCGCGAGGCGCCGGACGTGATCCTGATCGGCGAGATCCTGGACGCGACCACGATGGAGGCGGCGATCGCCTTCGCCGAGACCGGCCACCTGTGCCTGGCCACGCTGCACTCCAACAACGCCGACCAGACCATCGAGCGCATCCTCAACTTCTTCCCCGAGAGCGCGCACAAGAACGTGCTGATGAACCTGGCGCTGAACCTGCGCGCGGTGGTGTCGCTGCGCCTGGTCAAGGGTATAGATGAGCGCCGGCTGCCGGCCACCGAGGTGCTGATCAACACGCCGATGATCCGCGACCTGCTGCGCCGCGGCCAGGTGCACGAGGTCAAGCAGGCGATGGAGGCCTCGCTGGAGGAAGGCATGCAGACCTTCGACCAGTGCCTGTTCCGGATGGTCAAGCAGGGCCGGATCGAGCAGGAGGAGGCGCTGCGCGCGGCCGACTCGCGCGACGGCCTGGCGCTGAAGTTCCGCCTGTCCGAGGGCGCCGACGCCGAGCATGACCCCTATGCCGACGTGACCACCCCGCCGGCGACGCCGACGATCACCCACGGCTTCGTGTAGGAGCCGGGCTTGCCCGCGACGCCATCGGCACGGGCGACGTCCTCATGATCCCGACGCCTGTGTCGCCGACTGAAGTCAGCTCCTACAGAAGATCTGCGCCGCGGCTGTTGTAGGAGCCGGGTTCAGCCGGCGACCCGACGCCTCCGGCCAGGCGACGTCCTCGTGCTCCCGACGCACGTGTCGCCAGCAAGCCAAGCTCCTACAACAAGAACTACGAGCCCTTCGGCGCGTCCGGCTGCGCCTCCGGCGCGGCGTCCTGGAACGCCGGCAGCGCCAGGCAGGCCTGCTCGATCCGCTCCAGCGTCGGCCATTGCCCGGCCTCTAGGCCGAACCGGCGCGCGTTGTACAGCTGCGGCACCAGGCAGCAGTCGGCCAGCCCGGGAACGTCGCCGTGGCAGAACGCGCCGGTGGCCGGATCCTCGGCGACCAGCGCCTCGAACGCGGCCAGGCCTTCGACGATCCAGTGCCGCACCCACTCGTCGCGCTCGGCCTGCGGCACGTTCCAGTGCCGCTCGAAGAACTGCAGCACGCGCAGGTTGTTGAGCGGATGGATGTCGCAGGCGACCAGCTGCGCCAGCCCGCGCACGCGGCCGCGCTCGCGCGCGGTGCCGGGCAGCAGCGGCGCCGCGTCCGGCCAGACCTCTTCCAGGTATTCCAGGATCGCCAGCGACTGCCGCACCGCGCGGCGACCGTGCAGCAGCACCGGCACCAGTTGCTGCGGGTTGACCGCGACGTAGTCGGCCGCGTGCTGCTGGCCGCCGTCCCGGAGCAGGTGCACCGGTAGCGTCTCGAACGCCAGGCCCTTCAGGCCCAGGCCGATCCGCACCCGGTAGGCGGCGCTGGACCGCCAGTAGGAGTAAAGGTGCAGGCTATCGTCGATCATCCTGTCCACCGCGCGTCTCCCCAAGCGACCGGACCGCAGGCACCATAGCGCGGCGCGCCCATCCTGCCACGGCCGCCGGTCGCGGTCGCGGCACCGCCCGCCGGATCAGGCCTGGCCGGGCGGCGGCTGGCGCTCGATCCGCTGCTCGATCGCGCCGAACAGGCTGCGGCCCTGCCGGTCCAGCATCTCGATCCGCACCGTGTCGCCGAACTTCATGAACGGCGTGCTCGGCTGGCCGTCGCGCAGGGCCTCCACCGTGCGCTGCTCGGCGAAGCAGGAGGCGCCGCGGGAGACGTCCTGGTTGGCGATCGTGCCCGAGCCGACGAGGGTACCGGCGGCCAGCGGCCGGGTCCTGGCGGCGTGCGCGACCAGTTGGGCGAAGTCGAACTGCATGTCCTCGCCGGCCTCCGGCGCGCCGAACCACTGCCCGTTGATATGGGTCAGCAGCGGCAGGTGCAGCTTGTTGCCGCGCCAGGCCTCGCCCAGCTCGTCAGGGGTGACCAGCACCGGCGACAGCGCCGAACGCGGCTTGGACTGCAGGAAGCCGAAGCCCTTGGCCAGCTCGCCCGGGATCAGGTTGCGCAGCGACACGTCGTTGACCAGGCCGACCAGCTGGATGTGGCCGGCCGCCTGCTCCGGTGTGGCCGCCATCGGCACGTCGTCGGTGACCACCACGATCTCGGCCTCCAGGTCGATCCCGTAGTCCTCGCTGACCACGCGGACCGGGTCGCGCGGGCCATAGAAGCCGGCGCTGGTGGCCTGGTACATCAGCGGATCGGTGTAGAAGCTCTCTGGCACCTCGGCGCCACGGGCGCGGCGCACCCGCTCCACGTGCGGCAGGTAGGCGCTGCCGTCGACGAACTCGTAGGCGCGCGGCAGCGGCGCGGCCAGGGCGGCGGGATCCAGGTCGAAGGCGCCGTCGGCCTCGCCCGCCTCGAGCGCGGCGGCCAGGGCGTTCAGCCGCGGCGCGGCGTGCTGCCAGCCGTCCAGCGCCTGCTGCAGGGTCGCGGCGATGCCAGTGGCGCGCACCGCGCGGGCCAGGTCGCGCGACACCACCACCAGGGTGCCGTCGCGGCCACCTTCCTTGAGGGATCCGAGCTTCATCCGGGCTGACTCCTGCTGGCTGGAGCCGCGGATTGTACGGTTCCGGGGCTACGGTTTCATCAGAAACGTTATGCCCGCCCCCGCTGCCGCGCTGTTGTTATGTAGGAGCGGGCATGACCGCGACACGGGCGTCGGAAGCACGAGGCCGTCGCCTGTGCCGGCGTCGTCGGTGTCGCGGTCATGCCCGCTCCTACAAACGCACCCCACCCGCGCAGGCCACATGAACGGCCGCCACCGGCCGTTTCCCCATGGACGGGCCCTTCGCGTAGAATCCGCGGCCTGATTGCCAGCGGCCGTCCGTTTCCCTCCGGGACCGGCAGCGCCGGGTCACTCCGGCGTCCGCCCCACTCCGACGCCATTCGCCAGGCAATCGGGCCGGTCCTTCCGGCCAGTCCCCACTCGCAGCGCGGTTCACGGGAACGCTCCGAGCCACCGATCGAAAACCGATCAGGCCTGCGGCCATGGCTGCGGGCCGCTGCCATGGAGCGTTCCAAACATGTCGTTCGAATCCCTGGGCCTGGCGCCCTTCCTGCTGCGCGCGTTGTCCGAGCAGGGCTATGAAACCCCCACCCCGATCCAGCAGCAGGCCATCCCGCTGGCGCTGGACGGCCACGACCTGCTGGCCGGCGCGCAGACCGGCACCGGCAAGACCGCCGCGTTCGGCCTGCCGCTGCTGCAGCACCTGGGCACCTCGCCGCAGGCCGTGGGCCCCGGCTCGCGCCGCCCGCGCGCGCTGGTCCTGACCCCCACCCGCGAACTGGCCACCCAGGTCCACGACAGCCTGCGCGGCTACGGCAAGCACCTGCGCATCCCCAGCGCGGTGATCTACGGCGGCGTGGGCATGGGCAACCAGCTCGACGCGCTGCGCCGCGGCGTGGACCTGGTGATCGCCTGCCCGGGCCGGCTGATCGACCATATCGAGCGCCGCAGCGTCGACCTGTCCGGGATCGAGATCCTGGTCCTGGACGAGGCCGACCGCATGCTCGACATGGGCTTCCTGCCCTCGATCAAGCGGATCCTGGCCAAGCTGCCCAAGCAGAACCGGCAGACCCTGCTGTTCTCGGCGACCTTCCCGGAAAGCATCAAGCAGCTGGCGATGGAGTTCATGCGCCAGCCGCGCGAGGTCCAGGTGACCCCGCAGAACACCGTGGCCGAGACCATCGCCCACCGCGTGCACCCGGTCGACGGCGGCCGCAAGCGGGAACTGCTGCTGCACCTGCTGGCGGCCGATTCGCGCGTGCAGACCCTGGTGTTCGCCCGGACCAAGCACGGCAGCGACAAGCTGGCCACGTACCTGGAGAAGTCCGGCATCCAGACCGCGGCGATCCACGGCAACAAGAGCCAGGGCCAGCGCATGCGCGCCTTGGGCGACTTCAAGGCCGGCAAGGTCAAGGTGCTGGTGGCCACCGACATCGCCGCGCGCGGCATCGACATCGACCAGCTGCCGCGGGTGATCAACTTCGACCTGCCGATGGTGGCCGAGGACTACGTGCACCGGATCGGCCGCACCGGCCGTAATGGTTCCACCGGCGAGGCGATCTCGCTGGTCGCCCAGGACGAGGCCAAGCTGCTGCGCGCGATCGTGCGCATGCTCGACCGCGACGTGGAAATCCGCGACGTGGCCGGCTTCGAACCGCAGGTGCCGATCCGCTGGGGCAACAGTGCCCCGGGCAAGGCCGAGCAGCCGGGTGGACAGCGTCCGCCGCGCCGCCACGCGCGCCGCCCGCACGGCGAAGCGCCGCGGCACGCGCACGCGGGTCCGAAGAAGCACGGCGGCGGTCAGCGCGACGTCGGCAGCGGCAACGCGGGCCGGCGCCAGCAGGGCCCTCGCCGCGGCGGCCAGCACGCACCGGCGTAATTGCCGCGCACCTCGACGCGTAACAGAATCCGCGCATGGACATCTTCAAGGTCTTCACCCTGGAAGCCGCGCACCGCCTGCCCAACGTGCCGGAAGGGCACAAGTGCGCGCGGCTGCACGGGCATTCGTTCCGGGTCGAGATCCATGTGTCCGGCGAGGTCGATCCGCACACCGGCTGGGTGATGGATTTCGCGGATATCAAGGCCGCGTTCAAGCCGCTGTACGAGCAGCTGGACCACCACTATCTCAATGAGATCGAAGGACTGGAGAACCCGACCAGCGAGCGCCTGGCCGGCTGGATCTGGGATCGGCTCAAGCCGGTCCTGCCGCTGCTGAGCGAGGTCGTGGTCCACGAGACCTGTACTTCGGGCTGCCGCTACCGCGGCTGAAGAGACCGTCGCGGCCGCCTCGAGCGGCCCGTTCCCGCGGCCCGGCGCGCGCAGCCGGGGAACCACTGACGTCTAGGGCAAACCGCCGCGGTCATCCGGCGGTCAACTGCATGTCATTGATTTTCCTGATCATTACCAGAGGCAGGAAAATTCTTCCGAAAAGTTGTTGCATTGCAACAAAGGCCTCGATATGCTGCACCGCACCATAGAGGCAAACCCGTCTCAGGAGTCCGACATGTCCTACCAGTTCAACGACCAGTTCAGCGCCTACACCCACCAGTTCGCCGCTGTCGCCGCGCGCGTGAACCGCCTGGCCCTCGAGAACGCCGAGACCGTGTTCGGTGTGCAGCTGCGCACCTTCGAGAAGAACGTCGACGCCACCACCAGCTACCTGGGCGAGCTCGCCGAGGCCCGCGACCTGGAGGCCTACAAGAGCCTGCTGCCGAAGGGCCTGCAGGTTGCCCGCGACAACGCCGAGCGCGTCGCCGCCGCCAGCCAGGAAGTGTTCGGCCTGACCCTGAAGACCAGCGAAGTGCTCGGCCAGCTGGCCAAGAGCCAGTTCGAAGCTGCCACCGACCAGGCCCAGGCCACCGTGGCCAAGGTCGCCAAGGCCGCCAAGCGTTGACCGACCCGGAGCGGCCACGCCGTTCCACGCTTCGAATCGCTTCACCGAATTTGCGCGGCTCCCCTCCCTCCGCGCAAACCCAGGCCCGGCAGCTCCCTCCCGCTGCCGGGCCTTTTTTTGTTTTCGCCGCTCCGGGGGGGAACGGACCGCACCGCAACTGCAACTGCAACGGCCAGAGCATTGGGGGTGGTCGGCTTCGGGCTGAGCCGCGGCAGGCCGGGTGTGTTGCGGTCGTCTCGGCGGCACATCCTTGTGCCGACTCGCCAACGCGGCCATCCCTGGCCGCTGCCGCAACACACCCGGCCTGCCACGTCTTCGGGGGCGCTTTGGGGTCGTGGCTTCGTCATCGCCAACGGCCTGCCCGGCTCCGTTCGTCGTCCGACGACGCGCTCTTGTAGGAGCCGGGTTTAGCCGGCGACCCGACGCCGTCGGCACAGGCGACGCCTTCATGATTCCGACGCCCGTGTCGCCGACTGAAGTCAGCTCCTACAGAAGAGCGGCGGCGCAGCTGTTGTAGGAGCCGGGTTCAGCCGGCGACCCGACGCCGTCGGCACAGGCGACGTCCTCATGGTTCCGACGCCCGTGTCGCCCATGAATGGGCTCCTGCAGGAGGATGTCCGGCACCATCCTGGGCGCGGCGCCTTTCCGCCAGCCAACGGAAGTCATGACCCCAGAGCCATCCGAAGCTGCGGCGCCTCTGCTTCAAAGGCTGGCGGCCCCACGCCGACGCATCACGTCGCCGCCAAGCCCGCCGCGTGCAACCATCAAGGCAGGATGAAATGCGCCGCCAGCGCGGCCGGGTCCGGTTCGTGGACATGCGGCAGGCGTCCCAGGCACGGCGCCGGCAGGCGCGCGGCCAGCAACGCCAGGTTCTCCTCGCGGCAGGCCATGCCCGGGTCGATCTCGCTGGCAATCCAGCCCGCCAGGCCGCAACCGTCGGCGGCGATCGCGTCCGCGGTCAGCCGCGCGTGGTTGAGGCAGCCCAGCCGCATCCCGACCACCAGCACCACCGGCAACCGCAGCGCGCGCACCAGGTCGCGCTGGTCGAGCGTGGCCGACAGCGGTGCCGCCCAGCCGCCGACGCCCTCCACCACCACCGCGTCGGCCTTGGCCTGCAAGCGCGCGAAGGCCGCCAGGATCGGATCCAGCGCGACCTCGACGCCCGCCGCCCGTGCCGCCAGTTCGGGCGCCAGCGGCTCGGGCAGCGCGTACGGATTCAGGTCGGCGTAGTCCGGCCGCGGATCGCTGGCCGCCTGCAACGCCAGCGCATCGGCGTTGCGCCAGCCGGCCGCGGTGCGTTCGCAGCCGCTGGCCACCGGCTTCATCCCCACCGCGCGCAGGCCGCGCGCACGCAGCGCGTGCAGCAGCGCGGCGCTGGCCAGGGTCTTGCCGGCACCGGTATCGGTGCCGGTGACGAACACGCTACGCACCCGCCGGCTCCGCCACGGCCGCGAGCCGCCGCAATCCCAGCCTGCGCCCGAGCACATGCACCAACCCGGTGAACGACAGCAGGAAATACAGGAAGCCGGGAATCCCCGCCTGCCAAGGACGTGCATCGGCCGGCAGCAGTGCGGCCACCAGCGCGGACAGCAGCCCGACGACGCAGAAGAACAGGTAGGACGCGATCTCGCCCGCCGCCTCGCCGGCCTCGGCCGCGGACAGCCGCAGGTCGTCGCGCCGGCGCCAGGCCAGCAGGTACAGCCCGCCGACACAGGCCGACATCGAGGTGAACGCGAAGCCGTAGAACACGAACATGAAGGCGATCTGCTGCGGGCCCACCGCGTCGGTCAGCGGCATCGGCAGCCAGCCGCCGGTGATCCACGCGAAGAACGAGCCCATCAACAGGCGCAGCGGGAACACGTACACCAGGACCAGGAACACCAGCAGCAGGCTCAGCAGCGTCGCCACGACACTGTCGATCCGGTAGCGCCGGCTCCAGCGCACGTGCGCATACCAGAACAGCGACAGCAGGGCGAAACTGGCGGCGAACGCCGGTACCTGCTTCAGTGCCAGCAGCAGCGAGTGCATGCTGTCGGGAATACGGTCGGCGGAAATCACCAGCAAGGTCACCGCAAAGGCGAAGGCGGCGTCGACCAGCGCCTCCAGGCGCGTGCTGCCGCTGCCACGCCAACCCTGCCGCCGCGCGGAATCCTCGTCCATTGCCCGTCTCCTCTGCCCTGGCGCCGATGATAAGACCCGCCGGAGGCTGCGGCGACGCGGTCCGGCCGGCGGTTGGGCGGGCGCCCGCGACGATGGGGGTAGAATCGGCGCCATGTCCTTTTCCGCCATCCCCCTGACCGGCAGCAAGCCCGACCAGTACGCGCAGCTGCTGGCGCAGGCGCGCGCACTGCTCGCCGGCGAGCACGACCGCATCGCCAACGCCGCCAACCTGTCGGCGCTGGTCTACCACGCACTGCCGGAGCTCAACTGGGTCGGCTTCTACTTCTACGACGGCACCGAACTGGTGGTCGGCCCGTTCCAGGGCCTGCCGGCCTGCGTGCGCATCCCGCTGGACAAGGGCGTGTGCGGCGCGGCCGCGCGCAGCCGCCAGACCCAGCGCGTGGCCGACGTGCACGCCTTCCCCGGCCACATCGCCTGCGACGCAGCCTCGCGTTCGGAGCTGGTGGTGCCGCTGGTGCGCGACGACGGACTGGTCGGCGTGTTCGACCTGGACAGTCCGCTGCCGGACCGCTTCGACGCCGACGACCAGCGCGGCCTGGAAGCGATCGCCGCGGCCTTCGTCGAGTCGCTGCGTTGAGCACCACCCAGCTGCGCAACATCGGTCCCAAGAGCGCGGCCTGGCTGCGCCAGGTCGGCCTGCGCAGCGCCGAGGACCTGGTCGCGGTGGGTGCGGTGCAGGCGTTCCTGAAGGTCAAGCGCGCCGGCTTCAAGCCCAGCCTCAACCTGCTCTACGCGCTGGAAGGCGCGCTGCTGGACTGCCACTGGCACGACGTGCCAGAGCCGCGCCGCCAGCAGCTGCTGGCCGAACTGGAAACCGCCAGCGCCGCGCTGCCGCCGCCGCGCGGCCGGCCGGTGAGCGGGCCGGTGACCACCGCGTTCTATGGCGACGACGGGAAGCAGGAGTCCGCCGACCCCGAGTCGCCCGCCGGCGAGGACGAGGGCGGCAACCGCTTCACCTGATCTGCCCGCCCGGGAGCCTCCGGGCAGGAGCCTGGCCTGCGGGTGCCATGCACATCCGGCGATATCGCCGTTCGACGCCCAGGTCGCCCGCGAGAGATTTGCCGCCGTGAAGTGCTGCACGCCGGCTGTTGTAGGAGCTGGCTTCAGCCGGCGACACGACGACGTCGACACAGGCGACTTCCTCATGGTTCCGACGCCCGTGTCGCCGGCTGAACCCGGCTCCTGCAAGGACGCCACACGAAGAAGCCACAGAGGCGACCGAATCCGTGCGCCGCCGCCCCCTTCCTGTCCGCGCCGGCACGTCCGGACACTCCGCCATCCCGGCGCCAGGCGGACTCCGGCATGGAAGCCAGCCACCGCCGGGCGTATCCGATCGCATACAATCGCGCCACTGCAAGGTGACCCGGACGGCATCCGCCGCCCGGGTTGAAACGGGAAGCCGGTGCGTCCGACAGGACAAGGCCGGCGCTGCCCCCGCAACGGTAAGCGACCGCAACGCCGCGACATCCGCCACTGTGCTGCGCACGGGAAGGCGTCGCCGCTGGAATCCACGCCGCCATGGCCGGGTTCCCGATCGCCAGCCCGGAGACCGGCCTTGCGGAACCCAGGTTGCGATGCGGAGGGCGTCGCGGCGTGCCGGCGCCGCATCGCGCCTGTCCGCTCCCGTCCTTCCCCTTCGCGACTCCCCGAACTGGCGCCGGGTGCGGCGCCACGCACGCATGCATGGAGTTGCCCGATGACGTTCCGCCCGCTGACCGCCGCCGTCGCCCTGGCGCTGGCGCTGCCTTCCGCCGCCTTCGCCGACGAAGCCACCGACCTGGACGAGGTGCTGGTCACCGCGACCCGCACCCAGATCGCGCTGCGCGACAGCCTGTCGCCGGCGCAGGTCATCGGCCGCGCCGAGATCGAGCGCAGCCAGGCCACCTCGCTGCAGCAGCTGCTCGCCGGCCGCGCCGGCATCAACCTGACCAACACCGGCGGCCTGGGCAAGCAGACCTCGCTGTTCCTGCGCGGCGCCGGCTCCAACCAGCTGCTGGTGCTGATCGACGGCGTCCGCATCGGCTCGGCCACCGCCGGCCTGCCGGCGCTGCAGGACCTGCCGGTCGAGCAGATCGAGCGGATCGAGATCGTGCGCGGCCCGCATTCGAGCCTGTACGGCGCCGACGCGATCGGCGGCGTGATCCAGATCTTCACCCGCCGCGACCGCGGCGGCCTGCAGCCGCGGGCGATGGTCGGGATCGGCAGCAACCGCCTGCGCGAGGCCAGCGCGGGCATCGGCAGCGGCGGCGAGCGCGGCTGGTTCGGCGCCGACGTGGCGTTCCTACGCACCGACGGCATCAATGCCTGCGACGGCACCGCCGAGGGCTGGGGCGCGGGCTGCTTCGCCGACGAACCCGACCGCGACGGCTACCGCAACCGCTCGGCCAACCTGCGCGCCGGCACCCGGCTGGCCGAAGCCTGGACCCTGGAAGGCAGCGCGCTGCGCGCCGAGGGCTACAACCACTACGACGGCAGCTGGGCCAACTACTCGGAGACGGTGCAGCAGGTGTTCTCCGGCAAGCTGCGCTTCGCGCCATCGGCGCGCACCGCGCTGCTGGCCACCGTCGGCCGCAGCTACGACGAGTCCGACGACTACGGCGCCAGTGGCTTCGTCGGCGGCCTGGCGACACGCCGCGACCAGGCCACGCTGCAGGGCGACTTCGTCCTGCGCGAGGGCCACCGGCTCACTGCCGGCCTGGACTGGCTGGATGACCACATCACCGGCACCACCGCCTATGACGTCGACAGCCGCGAGAACACCGGCGTGTTCGCCGAGTACCAGGGCCGCTTCGGCGCCCAGCAGCTGCAGGCCGGCCTGCGCAACGACGACAACGAGCAGTTCGGCAGCCACACCACCGGCAACCTCGGCTGGGGCTGGCACTTCGACGGCGGGCTGCGGCTGTCGGCGCGCTACTCCACCGGCTTCCGCGCGCCGAGCTTCAACGACCTGTACTACCCGTTCTTCGGCAACCCGGACCTGCGCCCGGAGGAGTCGGAGAACCTCAACCTCGGCCTGGCCGGCGAGGGCGACGGCTGGCGCTGGACGCTGGACGTGTTCGAGAACCGGGTCGACGACCTGATCAGTTTCGACTCCACGACCTGGCTGCCGGGCAACGTCGACCGCGCGCGCCTGCGCGGCGGCGAACTGACCGTGGCCACCGCCTTCGCCGGCTGGGACCTGGCGGCGCAGTACAGCCACGTCGATCCGCGCAACCGTTCCGAGGGCGCCAACCGCGGCAACCTGCTGCCGCGGCGTGCGCGCGACACCGGCCGCATCGACCTGGACCGCGGCTTTGGCGCGTTCGCGTTCGGCGCCACGGTCAATGCCGCCGGCAGCCGGTTCGACGATGCCGCCAACCTGGTGCGCGTCGGCGGCTATGCGACCCTGGACCTGCGCGTGGAATACGCACTCCATCCCGACTGGACCGTGCAGGCGCGGGTGACCAACCTGTTCGACCGCGACTACCAACTGGTGGACTGGTACAACCAGCCCGGCCGCGAGTACGGCCTGAACCTGCGCTGGCAGCCCAGGCGCTGAGTGCGCTCGGCCCGTTGCCCGGCATCCCCTGTCGATGCCGGGCAACGGGCGGGCCCGCCCGCGCGGGATGCAGCATTCCGCCGGCGGTGCCGGCCGGGTCGCGCGCGCGGCCTAGACTCGGGTCCGTTTCCTTCCCCACGGATACGCCGATGCCCATCAGCCAAGCCCGGGTGGCGTCCCACGACGCGCCACGCCTGCTGCGGACCCTCTGCAACCACTGGCGCCACAAGTTCGAGATCCGGCGCGACAGCGAGACCCATGCCCACATCCCTTTTGCCGAGGCTGCCGGTGCGGACTTCGAGGTGGAGCACGACGCCCTGCGGATTCGCGTGGTGCACGACGATGGCGGCGGCCTGGCCACGTTGCGCGGGGTGATCGAATCGCACCTGCAGCGCTTCGCCCGCGACGAGACGCTGGTGTTCCAGTGGCTGTAGCTGGCGGCGACGCCGTCGGCACAGGTGACGCCCTCATGGTTCCGACGCCCGTGTCGCCGACTGAAGTCAGCTCCTACAGAGAGCGGCCGCGCCACGGCTGTTGTAGGAGCCGGGTTCAGCCGGCGACGCGACGCCCTCGGCACAGGCAACGCCCTCGTGGTTCCGACGCCCGTGTCGCCGACTGAAGTCAGCTCCTACAGAAGAGCGGCCGCGCCGCGGCTGTGTAGGAGCCGGGTTCAGCCGGCGACGCGACGCCCTCGGCGCAGGCAACGCCCTCGTGGTTCCGACGCCCGTGTCGTCGACTGAAGTCAGCTCCTACAGAAGAGCGGCCGCACCGCGGCTGGTGTAGGAGCCGGGCTTGCCCGCGACGCGACGCGACCGCACAAGCGACGCCTTCGGGTTCCGACGCCTGCCTGCGAATGGATTCCTACCGGGTGGCGAACAGGTCCGCCTGCGACGCCGTCTCCTCCGGATCGCGGAATCCCGACAGGCCCACGCCTACCAGGCGGTAGCGGGTGGAGGCCGGCATCGCCACCCGCTCGCGCAGCGCGACCGCGATCGCGGCCAGTGCCTCGGCCGAGTCCGGCGCTGCATCCGGCGTGTGGCTGCGGGTCAGGATGCGGAACTGCGCGGTCTTCAGCTTGAGCACCACGGTGCGACCCACCCGCTCCGTCTTCCCGGCGGCCTGCCAGGTCTTGGCGGCCAGGTCCCGGATCGCCGGTTCCAGCGCCTCCAGCGGCAGGTCCTCGGCGAAGGTGTCTTCCGAGGATACCGACTGCACCGGCTGGTCCGGCTCGACCGGCCGCTCGTCGATGCCGCGCGCGCGCCGGTACAGGGACGCGCCGAAACTGCCGAAACGCTGCTGCAGCTCCTCCAGCGGTCGTTGCCGCAGGTCGCCGACGGTGGCGATGCCCAGCGCCTCCAGCTTGCCCTGCATCACCTTGCCCACCCCGGGAATGCGGCCGACCGGCAGCGGGGTCAGGAACGCCTCGACCTGGTGCGGGCGGATCACGAACAGGCCGTCGGGCTTGCGCCAGTCCGAGGCGATCTTGGCCAGGAACTTGTTGGGCGCCACGCCGGCCGAGGCGGTGAGCGAGGTCTCCTCGCGGATCCGCGCGCGGACCGCCTCGGCCACCGCGGTAGCGCTGGGCAGGCCGGACTTCGGTTCGGTGACGTCGAGGTAGGCTTCGTCCAGCGACAGCGGCTCGACCAGGTCGGTATGCGCCAGCATGATCTGGCGGACCTGGCGCGAGGCCGCCTTGTAGCGGACGAAATCCGGCGGCACGAACACCGCGTCGGGGCACAGCCGCTCGGCGCGCAGCGCCGGCATCGCCGAGCGCACGCCGAACTTCCTCGCCTCGTACGACGCGGCGCACACCACCGAACGCGCTCCGCGCCAGGCGACCACCACCGGCCGGCCGCGCAGCGACGGATCGTCGCGCTGCTCCACCGAGGCGTAGAACGCGTCCATGTCGACGTGGATGATCTTGCGCGGCGCGGGCGCGGCTTCGGGATTCATGCCCGCCTATTGTGACGCCGGCGCTTCTGTGTAGGAGCGGGCATGACCTCGACACGGGCGTCGGGACCATGACGGCGTCGCCTGGGCCGAGGGCGTCGTGTCGCGGTCATGCCCGCTCCTACAAGAGCAAGAGCCCCCCTCCCCGACCCTCCCCATCAACCTGCGGCGAAAGGGAGGGGGGCAGAACACACGCCGGCGTATGTCTAAACATTTGATTGAAACGATGTTTCTCGGGCACGATTTATCGCTTTTCCCCACCGGACCTTTCATGACTCGCGCTTCCTCGTTCACCCGCGAACAGCTGGTCGCCAGCGGCCGCGGGGAACTGTTCGCCTCCGGCGACGCCCGCCTGCCCGCCGACCCGATGCTGATGTTCGACCGCATCGTCGAGATCAACGACGACGGCGGCAAGTACGGCAAGGGCTTCGTCCGCGCCGAACTCGACATCCGCCCGGACCTGTGGTTCTTCCAGTGCCACTTCATCGGCGACCCGGTGATGCCCGGCTGCCTGGGCCTGGACGCGATGTGGCAGCTGGTCGGCTTCTACCTGACCTGGCTGGGCGCGCCGGGCCGTGGCCGCGCGCTGGGCTGCGGCGAGGTCAAGTTCACCGGCCAGGTACTGCCCAAGGCCACCCTGGTCACCTACGAGATCGACATCAGCCGGGTGATCAACCGCAAGCTGGTGATGGCCCAGGGCGACGCACGCATGCTGGTCGACGGACGCGAGATCTACACCGCCAAGGACCTGCGCGTGGGCCTGTTCACCTCCACCGAGGACTTCTGAGATGCGCCGCGTCGCGATCACCGGCATGGGCATCGCCTCCTGCCTGGGCAACGACCTGGACACGGTCTCCGCAGCGCTGCGCGAGGGCCGGCCCGGCATCCGCTTCCTGCCCGACCACGCCGAGCGCGGCCTGCGCAGCCAGGTCGGCGGCGCGGTCGAGCTGGACCTGGACGCGGCCATCGACCGCAAGCTCAAGCGCTTCATGAGCGATGCGGCGGCCTACAGCTACGTGTCCCTGCGCGACGCGATCGCCGACGCCGGCCTGGACGAGGCCCAGGTCAGCGATCCGCGCACCGGCCTGATCGCCGGCTCCGGCGGCGGCTCCAGCCGCTGGCAGGTGGAGACCGCCGACCTGCTGCGCGACCGCGGCGTGCGCAAGGTCGGCCCGTACATGGTGCCGCGCACGATGTGCTCAACCGTGTCGGCCAACCTGGCCACCGCGTTCAAGATCAAGGGGCTCAGCTACTCGATCGGCGCGGCCTGCGCGACCTCGGCGCACTGCATCGGCGCGGCGGCCGACCTGATCCGGCATGGTGCCCAGGACATCGTCTTCGCCGGCGGCGGCGAGGACCTGGACTGGACCATGAGCGTGATGTTCGACGCGATGGGCGCGCTGTCCTCTTCGTTCAACGACCGTCCCGCGCAGGCCTCGCGCCCGTATGACGCCAACCGCGACGGCTTCGTCATCGCCGGCGGCGGCGGGATGCTGGTGCTGGAGGACTGGGACCACGCGGTCGCGCGCGGCGCGCGCATCCATGCCGAGCTGGTCGGCTACGGGGTGACCTCCGACGGCGCCGACATGGTCGCCCCGTCCGGCGAGGGCGCGGTGCGCTGCATGCGCATGGCGCTGCAGGGACTGGAGGATCGCCAGGTCGACTACCTCAACACCCACGGCACCTCCACCCCGCTGGGCGACATCACCGAGCTGGGCGCGGTGCGCGAGGTGTTCGGCGACGCGGTGCCGCCGCTGTCCTCGACCAAGGCGCTGTCGGGCCACTCGCTCGGCGCGGCCAGCGTGCACGAGGCGATCTACTGCCTGCTGATGATGCGCGACGGCTTCATCGCCGGCTCGGCCAACATCGAGACCCTCGACGAGCGCGCCGAAGGCTTCCCGATCGTGCGCGAGAGCCGCGAAGCAAAGCTCGACCTGGTCGCTTCCAACAGCTTCGGCTTCGGCGGGACCAACGCCACGCTGGTGTTCGCGCGGCCCTGATCGCCCTTGCCGGAAGGAAGAGCCCCCTTTAGTAAAGGGGGCGCGGCGGAGCCGCGGGGATTTGGAAGCTGATGCGCGGGGCCCGAAGTTCGCGCAGCGAACTTTGGGGGTCAGGCCCGCATCGCGGGACTGACCTCGCCCATGCCGCTGTGGCGCAGCAGCGCGTCGATGCTCGGCGCGCGGCCGCGGAAGGCGGTGAAGTTCTCCAGCGCGCTGCGGCTGCCGCCGCGCGACAGGATCTCGCGCAGGAAGCGCGCACCGGTCTCGGCCAGCCGCTCCGGCGCCTCCTCGAACGCGGCATAGGCATCGGCGCTGAGCACCTCGGCCCACTTGTAGCTGTAGTAGCCGGCCGCGTAGCCGCCGGCGAAGATGTGGCTGAACTGATGCGGGAAGCGGTGCCAGGCCGGGGCGCGGTTGACCGCGACCTCGTCGCGCACCCGCTCCAGCAGCTGCAGCACGCTGTCCTGCGCCGGGTCGAAGCGGCTGTGCAGTTCCATGTCGAACAGCGCGAACTCCAGCTGGCGCACGGTGAACATGCCGCTCTGGAAGTTCTTCGCCGCCAGCATCCGCTCGAACAGTTCGCGCGGCAGCGGCTCGCCGGTGTCCACGTGCGCGGTCATCGCCCGTACCCGTTCCCACTCCCAGCAGAAGTTCTCCATGAACTGGCTGGGCAGCTCCACCGCGTCCCACTCCACGCCGTTGATGCCGGCCACCGGCAGTTCGCCGACCGCGGTCAGCAGCTGGTGCAGGCCGTGGCCCATCTCGTGGAACAGGGTCGTGACCTCGTTGTGGCTGAAGGTCGCCGGCCTGCCGTCCACGCCCTTGCCGAAGTTGCACACCAGGTAGACCAGCGGCGTCTGCGTGCCCGAGACCTTGATCCGCCGGTTGCGGCAGTCGTCCATCCAGGCGCCGCCGCGCTTGCCTTCGCGTGCGTACAGGTCCAGATAGAACTGCCCCAGCAGGCGACCCGAGGCATCCTCGACCCGGTAGAAGCGCACGTCCCCGTGCCAGGCCGGCGCGCTGTCGGGACGCACCTTCACCCGGTACAGCGATTCGATCACGTCGAACAGGCCGGCCAGCACCTTGGGCTCGGTGAAGTAGCGCTTCACCTCCTGCTCGGAATAGCTGTAGCGGGCCTGCTTCAGCTTCTCGCTGGCATAGCCCAGGTCCCACGGCTCCAGCGCGTCCAGCCCGAGCTCGTCGCGGGCGAAGGCCTCCAGCTCGGCGCGATCGCGGCGCGCGAACGGCAGCGCCCGCCCGGCCAGGTCGCGCAGGAACTCCAGCACCTCGCCCGGCGACTGCGCCATCTTGGTCGCCAGCGAATACTCGGCATAGCCGGCGAAGCCCAGCAGCGCGGCCAGCTCGGCGCGCAGCGCCAGGATCCGGTCGATGAGCCCGCTGTTGTCCAGTTCCGGCGGCCCGGCCTCCGACGCGCGCAGGCCGTTGGCCCGGTACAGCGCCTCGCGCAGCGCGCGGTCCTCGGCGTAGGCCTGCACCGGCAGGTAGCACGGCATCTGCAGGGTCAGCTTCCAGCCCGGCCGGCCGTCCTTCTCCGCGGCCGCGCGCGCGGCCGCGACCACTTCGTCCGGCAGCCCGGCCAGGCGCGCCTCGTCCTCCACGTACAGCGCGAACGCGTCGGTGGCGTCGAGCACGTTCTCGGAGAACTTGGCCGACAGCGCCGCCAGTTCCTCCTGGATCGCGGCAAAGCGCGCCTTGTCGGCCTCGGCCAACTCGGCGCCGCCGAGGCGGAAGTCGCGCAGCGCGTTCTCCACCACCTTGCCCCGGACCGCATCGTAGCCGGCGTATTCCGGCGACTGCGCCAGCGCGCGGTATTGCGCGAACAGCGCCAGGTTCTGGCCCAGCGCGCTGCCGAAGCGGGTCACCTTGGGCAGGTTGGCGTTGTAGGCCTCGCGCAGCTCCGGCGTGTTCACCACCGCCTGCAGGTGGCCGACCTGGCCCCAGGCCCGCCACAGGCGCTCGGTGGCGTCCTCCAGCGGGATGACGAAACCGTCCCAGGTGACCGGCGCGACCTTCTCCGCGGCGGCAACCGCCGCTTCGGCTTCGGCCAACAGCGCGTCGATGGCCGGGCCGATGTGGTCCGGGCGGATCGCGTCGAAGCGTGGCAGGTCGGAGAAGTCGAGCAGCGGGTTGTCTTGCATGGGAGGCGAACCATGGGGAGTCGTCCGACTAGATGCGCGCGGCGGCGGCGGAAATCAAGCCGGCGGGAAAGGCCAAGTCACTGGATGATCAGCCTGCGGCTGCTGTGGAGCGCCTCCCGCCTGCGCGGGGATGACGACCGGAAGATGCGCCGACGACGCGGGCTGCGGCTGCGCTCCATCTACGTTTGATGGTCAAGGATCCGATCGCGGACTTCCAGGACCGGAGCGGCCCCAGGCACGGTCTTGGGGCGTTCATCGGGCTGCACGCCAGTGGCGTGCAAGCGGCCCGCTTCCCCCCTTCGCCTGCGTGCGAAAGGGAGGGGGCAAGCCGCGACGGTGCCGCTTTCTGTAGGAGCGGGCATGACCGCGACCCGACGCCGTCGGCCCAGGCGACGCCCTCCTGATTCCGACGCCCGGGTCGCGGTCATGCCCGCTCCTACAGAAAGCCGGGCGCTGGCCGCCACACTGCGAACGGAGCCACGACCTGGAAGCTCCCGGAGACGTGGCGGGCCGGGGGTATTGCGGCAGTGTCCAGGGATGGCCACGTCGGCGAGTCGGCACAGGGATGTGCCGTCGAGACGACCGCAATACCCTCGGCCCGCCGCGGCTCAGACCGAAGCCGACCACACCCGGCGTTCTTGACTTCGCGGTTGCGGTTGCCGTCGCGACGCGTCCCCTCGAATGGGCCAACAGCCTGACAAAAGCGGGCCTACAGGTCGCCGCAGGCGGGCAGTCCGTCCAGCGTCCCGCCGGCCACCGCCTCGGCGATGGCGCGGTCGGCGCCGGCCACGTCGATGCCATGGCGTTCGTACCAGGCCGGGTCGTAGTAGCTGTGCGCGTAGCGCTGGCCGCTGTCGCAGAGGATGCTCACGATCGAACCGGCCTGCCCCGCCTCGCGCATGGCCTGGGCCGCACGCAGCACGCCAATGAAGTTGGTGCCGGTGGACCCGCCTACGCGCCGGCCCAGCACCGCGCTGACGTGGCGCATCGCCGCAAGGCTCAGCGCGTCGGGCACCTTGACCATCGCGTCCACGCAACTGGCGATGAAGCTGCGCTCCACCCGCGGCCGGCCGATGCCCTCGATTCGCGAACCGCGCGGCAGCGCCAGCGACGGGTCGGCACGCCCCTCACGGCAGGCCGTGTAGTAGTCGTAGAACACCGACGTCTCCGGGTCGGCGCACAGCACCCGGGTGTCGTGGCGGCGGTAGCGCACATAGCGCCCCAACGTCGCGCTGGTGCCGCCGGTGCCCGGCCCGCACACGATCCAGGCCGGCACCGGATGCGGCTCCTCGCCCATCTGCTTGAAGATCGACTCGGCGATGTTGTTGTTCGCGCGCCAGTCCGTAGCCCGTTCGGCGTAGGTGAACTGGTCCATGAAGTGGCCGCCGGTCTCGCGCGCCAACCGCTCGGACTCCTCGTTGAGCGAACAGGCGCTTTCGACCAGGTGGCAGCGCCCGCCCTGGAACTCGATCGCGGCGATCTTCTCCGGCGAGGTCGAGGCCGGCATCACCGCGATGAACGGCATCCCCAGCAGCCGGGCGAAATACGCCTCGGACACCGCGGTCGATCCGCTGGAGGCCTCGACCACGGTGCTGTCCGCGCGCAGCCAGCCGTTGGCCAGCGCGTACAGGAACAGCGAGCGCGCCAGCCGGTGCTTGAGGCTGCCGGTCGGGTGGCTGGACTCGTCCTTCAGGTAGACGTCGACGCCCGGGTAGCCGGGCAGCGGCAGCGGGATCAGGTGGGTGTCGGCCGAACGGTTGAAGTCGGCCTCGATCTTGTGGATGGCGGTGGCCACCCAGTCGCGCTGGGACATGGGCATGGTTGCAGACGGAATGCAGCGATCTTACCCGCGCCGCCGGTCCCCGGCTTTCCGCCGGCGCCGGAACCGCGGCCGCGGTCACGGGACGGCGTGGCACCGCTTATAGTGGGCCGGCGCGGGAGCCAGGGGAGCATCGGGGTGAACGAGGCCGCAACTGCACGTACCACGCTGGGCGAACACGGCCGCAACGCGGTCGGCCACATCCGCAGGCGCCTGTTCGGGCGCCTCGGCAATACCGGGCTGGTGCTCGGCGCACTGTTCTTCCTCGCCTCGCTCACGCCCAGCCTGACGCCGCGCGTCACCGTCGCCCAGGCCGCGCTGTCGGGCCTGTGCCTGGCCGCCGGCTACGGCCTGGGCGTCCTGCTGCGCTGGCTGTGGGGCTACCTCGAGCTGCCGCTGCCGCGCGCCGAGGGTGAACGCCGCCGCCGGATCGTGATCGCGGCCTGCGCCGCCCTCGCCGCTTTCGGCCTGTGGTCCGGCCAGCACTGGGAGAACATCGTCCGCGAGCTGATGCACCTGGATCCGGCCGGTCCGTCACGGATCCTCGGCGTGGCCGTGGGCGCGGCCGTGGTCGCGCTGCTGGCCATCGTGCTGGGCCGCGCGGCGCTGATGCTGGTGCACGCGGTGATGCGCCTGGTCGCCCGCCGGATCCCGCGGCGGATCGCCAGCGTCGTGGGCGCCATCGGCGGCGTCCTGCTGCTGGTTGGCCTGGTCAACGGCGTGATCTTCAGTTCGATCCTGGACATGCTCGACGCCTCCTACCGCCAGGCCGACGCGCTGATCCCGCCGGACATGCCGCCGCCGACGGCCTGGGACAGCCCCGGCAGCGCACAGTCGCTGGTGGCCTGGGACCAGCTGGGCCGGATGGGCCGGCGCTACGTCGCCGCCCGGCCCACGGCCGAGGACCTCGCCAGCTTCGCCGGCCCCGGGGCCAAGGCCCCGCTGCGTGTGTACGCCGGCCTGCCGACCGGCGACACGCCGGAGGAGCGGGCCCGGTTGGCGCTGGAGGAACTCAAGCGCGTCGGCGGCTTCGAGCGCAAGGCGCTGATCATCATCACCCCGACCGGCACCGGCTGGGTCGACCCTTCCGGCATCGACGGCATCGAATACCTCTACCGCGGCGACGTCGCCAGCGTCGCGGTCCAGTACTCCTACCTGTCCAGCCCGCTGACCCTGTTCCTCGATCCGGACACCGGCGGGGTCACCGCGCGGGCGCTGTTCCGTGAGGTCTACGGCCACTGGCGCACCCTGCCGCGCGAGCAGCGACCGATGCTGTACCTGCACGGCCTCAGCCTGGGGGCACTCAACTCCGAGCGCTCGTTCCAGATGTTCGAGTTGCTGGAGGATCCTTTCCACGGCGCGGTGTGGAGCGGGCCGCCGTTCGCGGCCAGCCAGTGGGCCGGCGCGACCCGCGCGCGCGAACCGGGCAGCCCGGTCTGGCTGCCGCGGTTCCACGACGGCTCGTTCGTGCGCTTCATGAATCAGCACGGCAGTTCGACCCCGGCGGGCACGCCGTGGGGACCGCTGCGGGTGGTCTACCTGCAGTACGGCAGCGACGCGGTCACCTTCTTCGACCGCCACGGCTTCTTCCGCAAGCCGGAGCTGCTCGAGGAGCCGCGGCCACCGGACGTATCGCCGTCGATGCGCTGGTACCCGGTAGTGACGATGATGCAGATGGCGATGGACACCTCGCTGTCGATGAGCGCGCCGATGGGTTTCGGCCACGTCTACGCGCCGTCGCACTACATCGACGCCTGGCTGGAAGCCACCGGCATCGACGACTGGTCGGCGGAGGACGTGGCAAGGCTGCAGCGCCACCTGGACGAGCGGCGCGCGGCGGAACTGTCGAAGACGTCGGACGCGACGGTCGACGGCTGAGTCATGCGGCCGGCCTGGTAGCCAGGTCTGCCAGGCAGCTGGCACACCGACAGGCTGCCGCGGAAGCATCGTAGACTCCGTAGCGACGCCTTGCCGCAACGGGAGCCCCATGCGCCTGACCTGCCTGCCGAACCTGTTGCTTGCGTCGGTCGTCGCGCTGGGTTTCCCGGGCACAGCCCGGGCGCAGGTCCCGGTGCCGGCGACCACAAAGGCAACCGCGCAGACAACGGCGTCAGCAAAGAGCGACGAGGGCGGCCCCCAGGTCATAGCGCTGGCCGACATTCCCCGGCGCGCCGACAGCGACGAGCGCTTCGCCACTGCCGTGGCGATGCGCGCGGCCTCGGCCGATCCCGCAGCCGGAATGCTGTCCCGGTTGCAGGCGATCGAGGCTTCGGTCGACGAGAAGAACCGCCAGGCAGGGGCCAGCCGGCTGCGCGCCATGCCGATCCTGCGACTGGAAAGCCTGGACCGCTACTGGGCTTTCGACGCCCACCGCTTCCAGCACTGGAAGGCCGACCTGGCCGCGACCATCGACCCCTACGTCGGCGACGCGGCGGAACTGGCGCGCCGGCGCGCGGACTGGGAGGCCACCCGCGCGGCCGCGACGGCCGGATCGATGCCGGCCGCGCTGTCCGACCGCATCGACGTGGTCATCGCCGAGCTGGAATCGTCCGAACAGGCGCTGTCCGCGCCGCTGCTCGGGCAGATCGAACTGGGGCGCCGCGCCAACCGGCTCGAGGCGGGCATCCAGACCGGGCAGCAGTCGGTCGAGAACGCGATCGGATACATCGACCGGCAACTGCTGCGGGTGGAGGCGCCGCCCTTGTGGCGGATGGGCGCGGACCCGGCCGATTACAGCGACGGCGAGATGGATATCCTCCAGCGCGGCCTGGTGCTGGAAGGCGGGTTCCTGCGCCAGTACTCGGCGGCCAACCTGCCCAACCAGCGCGTGCTGAACCTGCTGCAGCTGCTGCTGTTGCCGTTCCTGCTGTGGCTGGCCGCCCGCAGCCGGCGCGGACCGGCCGGATCGCGCGATCCGGCCACGCTGCGCGTGCTGGGCCGTCCGTTCTCGTCGTGGCTGCTGCTTTCGGCGATCGGGGTGATGGTCTTCGAGCCCAATGCCCCGCTGCTGCTGCACCAGTTCATGATGGTCGTGGCCGTGGTGCCGGTGCTGCGCCTGCTGCCGGCGGACAGCCGCAGGCTGCTGGGAGCATGGCCCTACCTGGCCGCCGGCTTCTTCCTCCTGCTGCGGCTGTCGTTCCTGCTGCTGGCCTCCAGCGTGCTGTACCGCTGGTACCAGGTCATCCTCGCCGCGCTGGCGATCGCCTCGACCCTGTGGTTGCTGTGGGCGTCGCGGCATGCCGTCCGCGACGGCAAGGCGGGGAGGACGCTGCGCCTGGTCCGGGTGATCGCATGGGCCGGGGCGGTGCTGTTGTCAGTGTCGATCGTGGCCAACCTGTTCGGCAACGCCTCGCTGTCGGAGATGCTGATGACGGGCGTCTTCGACAGCGGCTTCATGGCGCTGCTGCTCTACGCGGCGGCCAACGTATTCGCCGCGCTGCTGCGGGAGCTGCTGGCGGAAGGGCTCGCCAACCGCGTCCACCTGGTCCGGACCGGCGCGACCAGCCTGCCGGACCTGCTGCTGCGGCTGATCGTGGTCGCCATGGCCGTCGGCTGGGCGGTGTTCACGATGCAGCGGTTCCGCGTGTTCCGGCCGGTGTACGGCTTCGTCGAAGGCGTGATCACCCACCGGTTCACCTATGGCCAGTTCGCGATGAGCCTGGGCGACGTGCTCGCGTTCGTGGTAGCGGTGTTCATCGCCTTCTGGCTCTCGCGGCTGGTGCGGGTGCTGCTGCAGGAGGAGGTGCTGTCGCGGATGTCGCTGCCGCGCGGGGTGGGCAACAGCATCGCCTCGCTGACCTACTACGCGATGCTCCTGTTCGGCCTGCTGGCGGCGTTGTCGGTGGCCGGCTTCAAGCTCGGCCAGCTCACCCTGCTGTTCGGCGCGCTGGGCGTGGGCATAGGCCTGGGGCTCCAGGACGTGGTGAAGAACTTCGTGTCCGGCCTCATCCTGATGTTCGAGCGCCCGGTGCAGCCGGGCGATGCGGTGGACGTGGCCGGCACCAGCGGCCGGGTGCGCGAGATCGGCATGCGCGCGACCACGGTGCGCACCTTCGACGGCGCCGACGTGGTCGTGCCCAACGGCATACTGCTGTCGGAGAAGGTGACCAACTGGACCCTGCGCGACCGCAACCGGCGGATCGAGTTCGACCTCGGCGTGGCCTATGGCTCCGATCCGGCGCTGGTGGCGGAGGTGCTGGTGAAGACCGCGCGCGAGATGCCGGGAATCGCCGGCGATCCGGCGCCGGTGGCGCTGTTCCAGGGCTTCGGCGACAGCGCGCTGGATTTCAGGGTGCGCGCCTGGACGAACGATTTCGACAACTGGGTCTCGCTGCGCAGCCAGCTGGTCGGCCGCCTGTACGAGGCCCTGGCCCGGGCGGGCATCGGGATCCCGTTCCCGCAGCGCGACCTGCACCTGCGCGGGCTCCCCGACGAGCTGCGCCAGGCGCTGGCGCGCAAGGGGCCGCAGGACGAAGGAACCTCGCCGCCCGCCACCGGGGCCTGAGACCATGTTCCACGATCACGAATAGGGGCTGCGGAATCCGTTTCATCACATCAAGGAGCTGCTCCATGCGACGCAAGCACGCCACCTCAGCACTGCAACTCTGCCTGGCCACTGCGGGACTCTGGGGATTCAATGCCGTGGCCGACGATTACGTCACCTGCGAGAGCCGCAACGATCGCTATCAAAGCTGCCCGATATCCACTGCCGGGTACGTGACGCTGGAGCGGCAACTGTCGGGCACGTCCTGCCGGCAAGGCCGGACCTGGGACTACAGCCGCCGCGAAATCTGGGTCGACGATGGCTGTCGCGCGCAGTTCCGCGTGCATACCAGCTCGTCCGGCCATCACGATGGCGACCACGACGCCAAGGTCGCCGCCGGCGTACTGGTGGGCGCGGCCATCCTGGGCGCGATCGCCGCGAACGCTGACAAGAAGGATCACAAGTACGACGACGCCAACTACCAGGGACCTCGCCACTCGTCCTATGTCCCGGACTGGATGATCGGCACCTTCGAGGGCCACAACTCACTGTATGGCGCGGACGTGACGCTGACCATCGAGCCCAATGGCCGGGCCACTGCGCGCACCGGCCGTCAGACGACCGATGGCTGGATCAACGACGGGCGCTTGAATGTGGGCAACACCGTCTTCGACATCGATCAGTCCCGCGACGGATTCGTCACTTCGCAGGTCGGGGATCGGCAGAACGAAGTCCGGTACCGGCGCGCTCGCTGACCGGGAGCATCCGCTCCATCCATCGGAACAACGCCCATGCGCACTGCATGGGTGTTGTGTCGAACGATATGGCCCGGCCTAGAGTGCGGGTGGGTCGGAATTGATCACCTGCAGCCGTGGGCCCGTGGTTGCGGGCAGTACATGCTCGTCCGTTTCGACCAGTACGCTGCCGGGCGTCAGCAGAGGCAGCATGTTCTCCACGAATTGCGTCGGAACGACCACCCGCGCGATGTCCGCCCCGGTCACCGGAACTCCCGCATCCGCTTCATGACCCGGGATGCCGATGCGTATCCAGGGCGGCATGGCACCCGGGGCGCCACCGGCGGCCACCATGTAGGCGTGCGTGCCCGGGGCAGCCCCGGGCTGCCTGAAGGCAATGCGGCTGCGGCCGATTTCCACGCCATTGCGATAGACGAACAGGCGCAGGTCCGCGGTGCTCATCACCATGGAGACCGGGCCTGCCGGCGCCAGCTCGGGATGCCAGCGGAACTGCTCGTCCCCGGCGAGCGCAAGGTTGCCCGACTCGGCGCCGGTCATCGGATTGATGGGGCTGGCCGCGACCGGATGCACCAGCGCGTCGGGCGACTTGCCCTGCCTGGCGATGACGACCGTCATGCCGAGCGTAGTGCTCTCGAACAGGAGGCGGGCGAACTCCGATGGCAGGTGCACGCAGCCATGGGATTCGGGATACCCGGGCAGCCCTCCGGCATGAAGTGCCACGCCATCCCAGGTCAAGCGCTCCTGGTATGGCATGGGGGCGTTGTTGTACTTGCTGGAATGATGATCCTTGTCCTTCTGCAGGATCGTGAAAACGCCGGTAGGAGTTTCATGGCCCGGCTTGCCCGTGCTCACCGTCGAAAAGGCGATGAGGATCCCGTTCCGGTACACGTAGGCACGCTGCTCGGTCAGGCTGACGATCACCGCCATCGGCCCCATTGCCTTGCTGTCGCCACCCCAGACCCACTCGCCCGGCTTCAGCTGCGAGGGGGGCGTATCGGCGGAACTGGACTGCCCGGCTCCCCACGATGGCACCGCATGGGCCGGAAAGGCCTGTGCAAGGCAACCCAGCAATACAATGAAAAGGAGCCGGATCATGCTTCGCCTCGTGGAATCATGTGGGACGACCTACGGCAACTGGTAACCCGCCCCCAGAACGAGAGCTCAATGCTAGCGCCCAGACGCCTCCGTTTTCGACAACTGGGCTGTTGAGAGCCCGGTGTCCATCGTAGTGACCTTGGTGCGCCACTTGCTTGACGCAAGCCGATGGCGTCAGCCCGCCCATCGCTCTCTGCGGCCAACCCTGGTTGTACTCGAGCCGCCGGCTCTTCAAGCGGGGTGAAGTCACGCCAGCCATTCGGACTACACCCAGTCCCTGGTCACCAGCCACCGCCGGTAGTGATTCATGACTAAGTGGTCAAACTTAGCATTCCGGCTAAATACACGCTCGAATCGACACGATCATCACGCGTCACCAATAGTCTCCAAAAAATCTGAGCACGCCAACGAATTCGGTCGTCAATCCGGCAACAGATTGAAACGAAATAGATTCCCATGGGGCCGTTCAAAACTTTGGAGAAACAATACTAGGTAAGCCCTTCGAACTCTTCTGGTTGTGACACCTTGGCGAACACTCCGTTTCCAAGCTCAACGACCTCCGACAGATCGAGGCCATACCGTCCGACAGAAGCATGTAAAACTATGGTGTACAAGGTTTATTTGAAAAGGAATAAATTATTGGAGGCGAGATAACTGCTAAATAGTTTGGCTTGATGCCCGATACCCAGACAGGGGCTCTGAACACCCAAAGCGGACGACCCTCACCTATGCAGTAGACAGTGTGGCCAGTTCAAGGGGCCACCAAACGGACCACCGCATCGGCGATCGACCGCCGGAAGACGTCGTTCGCGATCATGCCTCTTTCGGCTTCCGGCGAGCCCGGCGCGCCCAGACGAGTCAGTATGAGGATCCGCATCAACCAGCTGACTACCGAACCGGCACCAGGGCCCGCGCCGGCTCGATCAACGCCAGCGTCGGTGATCAGCGCTTTCCGGCAACCAGGTCAACGTCGACCAGTGCCTGCAAGGCTCGCGAAAGCACACCAGCCCGCTTGGATCCCGATCACGACGCAACAATTTTCGTTCGGCGTTCCCGTACCTATTCTTTCTGACAGGCCGACCGAGATCGCGTAGTAGGACAGTAGACGGATAGAGGCCTGCATGGCTCGCTCCGTGAAATCGATTGGCTATCAGATCGTACGCCCCTCCTCTTGAAGGTGCGACAAAGCATCCGGCCAGCGAACAAGTCTCCAAAACTATTTGGTCTCGCGCTGTGTACTTGGCGCACAGCCGATGCTGTACTACTTGCCATGAGGAAGGCGCGGCCATGTTGCACAACTTGCCGACTCTGCATCCGTCCCAGACCCTCTACAGCTGGTGCGGCATGACCCACGCGCTTAATGGCGGCACGCGCGCCACTTAGACGAGCAACGCGCTGTCCGGACAGCCTTACGCCGGCCTTCGCCACGACTTCCCTTCGAACCTCGACGTCCTGTGCGAGCGGACGGGGCACCTGCTCGGAGATGCACGACACATCGCGCCTCACCACACGCTTCTTGGCTACTTCCTCCCCTTGGTGGACGCCCTCCGGGCCGAACGCATCCTGAAGATGCTCAACGAGCGCAACATTCCGCAGCTGAAGTTGCAGCTCGGGATAACCGCGAGCCGACTCGGCGGCCACCATCCCCTAAAGGGGTGCCGCGCATGTTTCGCCGATTCCGAACGCGATACTGGCAACGCGTTCTGGCGCGTCGACCATCAGTTTCCGTCTTCATTCGTCTGTTCACTGCACGGAACTCGGCTTGCTACGGTTTGGGATCCGGTAACGCCAGTACACCGCCGGAGGTGGCTACTGCCGCTGGGTGAACCCGCTTGTACATGGATCGAGCAGGCTGGAGTCACCGACCGGCAGTTCAAGGTCCTCGATCGCCTCCAGTCGAACTCGTGCGCATTTGCGAAGCTTCCTTCCGGACGGTTGGACGCCGACAAGCTTGCGTCTGCGTATCGCACGGGGTTGCGCGAGGACGCGGTGGAAATCAGAGCCCAGCAAGGGTTTCCAGCCATGCGGCCACGTCCGCGGTGCTCGCGAAGCGGCCCTGCCGGCCAGGGATAGAAAAGACCTTGAATCCCACGCGTCCGCGCCTTGCGGCGGACTTGAACGCCTCGACGGTGCGAAAGCCGGCGACCCGCGCCAGGTCGGCGCCGCCGATGAGGGGCCCGTACTGCTCGACAACCGGAGTTCGGTGCTCGGAGGGACTGCCTGACTCATCGCGCATGACCCGGATTTGCTCGGTAAAACGCTACTTCACTCGGCTGAACGAGTGGTGGTGAGGATTTGATTCCAATTCCTCACCGCAGCGGTTCAATCGACCTCACGGGGACGAATTTGCTCCCCGGAACTCTTAGACTGGGCAGGTGGATTTCATCCGTCCGACCTCGACGCCGTTGCTGCTCAAGGAGCTGCGCTCCGCGGCGTGCTATGCGGAACTCGCAGTCCATTCCGGGACCTGTGATCCGAACGAAATCGAGACCAGGGTCTTTAATCGCAGCTACAAGAAGACGGGTCCCGAGAAGCGAAGAGGCATCTTTTACAAGGCGATGAATGGCACGGTCGTGCAGCCGCGCTACCTGCTGAAGATCGAGAGCGTCTTTCCAGGCACTCGAATTCGTTGGTGGCGGGATCACCCGTTGGCAGAAATTCTCTGCAACGCGGCCCTAGAGCAGGATGGCGTGCTCAAGGCCATAGGGACGTGCGCGGCAAATCAAGAGCGGCAGCTCATGTGGGACGAGAACTACGTGGGGATGTTGTCATGGGAGCGCTTCCGCGTGGAGGTACCGGATAGCGCCGAAACGATTGCCGCGCTCGTGCAGATCGGGAGCGTCGAATCTCTTCTTGTGCTGGTAGGGCGTATGCGGCTGGCGCAACTTCGCGGGGCAAGGGGGCACGCTCGATATGGAGTACGAATGCGCCATCTGGCAAATGCTTCCGACGTGCGTTGCGCGCTCTCCACACTTGTATCTCGGTCACGAGGCACTGTTCGGGGCGCTCGACGGATTTCTTTCGTGGTCGCCTTTCTCCGATAGCCGCTTCCTTGCTGGCCTCCGGGACAAGCGGGCTGAAGAACTTCGCCTGTCTTTTTTCTCGCGACTATCGAATGAGGTAGCTCGCCTACGCGTGCAGCTTCCACCCGAAGAGCAACTGCTGATCCGAAAGCGAGTAGCTGAAGGGATCATGGAGGGAGTAGCGAACTAGTCCCGCGATTCACCTTTCGGTAGAAGACCGGCAATCGCGTTTGCTTGGGCAACCTTCTGCGACTCGAACCTGCCATACACCGAAAAGTGCAGGTTCGAGTAAATGGTCGTGTCGCCCGACCGCCAAAGGACGTCGAGCGCACCGGTGTTGTCGATGGGCGCGGCCGGTAGACAAGCGAACTCGCCCGACGCCATCATCAGGCGGGCCACCTCGCGGAGCAGAAAGACGTGCCGAGCGCCGCCTTCCAATATGGCAGCGTTAAGCCATTTGATGTGCGCTCTGTCAGAATCCTTGGAATCGAGCTTGTTGCGGCCGACGGTCGGAATGTTTAGCAATTCGGCGAACGAAACGAGGCCAGCGTTCTGAGGGAGAAATCCGATGCGGGCGAAACGGCGATGGTAGTGACGCCCGTCCCCGAGGTATGACGGCAATAGGAATGGGTGGTGGACGAGATGCTTTTGCCAGGAGCTGACTGCTTCTCGTGGTACTCCAACACCTTGCCGAAAATTGGATGCGCAGAGATCCGTGCGTCGTAGTTTGCACCAAGGCCAACGAATAGGAACGTTGATTGCGACGGCACCACGCCTTTAGGGCTTGTGCGCGAAGAGCTCGTTGAGCTCACTGCTCGGGTGCCGCTCGTACATGGGGCCAGAATAGCAGCGAGTCAGCAGGCTCGGTGTCACTAGCGAACGGGGTTGCGTTGAGTCGCGCGTCGACGACCTCCATGATCGGGCTAGTTGAGCGTTGTCTTTCTCGTATTGAGCGGCGTGCCAGCGCCGAAATCACAGCCTAAGCTCGCGGCTCCACTTCTTGACGATTGCGTCGACCTCACTCATGAGACCTCCGCTACCTTCTGTGTCGGCAACGAGCGCAACGCTGACAAAGCCTGGCTCGCCCGCGATGGCAGGAAGCCTCCAGGCTTCGTACCGGGTCACGCCCGACTTTGTTCCCGGTGGCGGCGTCGGGCTTGCACCCCACGCCGCTGCGAGCTTTGGGTTAGATATCTTCAGTTCGTTGAAGTCGATAGTCCAACGATGATCGGTGACTGTGCCGAACTCGGGCACGATGCTCGGAAGCAGGTAATCGCGGACAATGTTATCTAGGTCGTGAAGCACTGCCGCCGGCGTGGAAGGGTTTGGTCGAACCACGACCTCCAACGCCACAGCAGTGACAAGCGGGCTAATGAGCCAATCCCAGCGTTGCTTGAAGGCATTTATTTCGGCAGCAATGGCTTGCCTGAAAGCGTTCGATCCGCCGGTAGCGATTGGCAGCTCGCCCACCTGCAGGCGGAGCTTGGATTCACTGAGCAACCGAACCCACGTATCACTCCGAAGCCAGATGCAACGCCACGTGGCAAGCCGTACAACCAGCTCAGAACAGGGATGCTTAGGCGAGAGCGAGAGAGCAACGCTCGCTGTGCGCTCCATCTGGTCATCTTGAAGAGGGCGTCATACAGCTCGTCGCCGAGTCGCCCTCGTTCCGCTGGCTCGTTTCGCCTGAGGTCGCGGAAATCATCGATGGCATCTGAATCCTGATCCGCCCTGTGCCACCCGTCGCCGGTCATCTCTGCGATACGCGTGGCTTCGGCGGCGAGCTCGAGGTCGTCGAGCATTGCCCCGAATGGACGAGCTTCGATAAGGATTCCTGGATTGCGTTCGCCGTGACGACACGAGACCGATAGAGCCTGAATTTGTTTGTCATCTGCGTAGAGGAGGTGCCGTCCCGGCCGATCTACGCCAGCACGTTTCTCGCCGAGAAGATCGAGCAAGTTCTTGGCGATCGTGTGTGCCTGCGGCGCGGTCTTACTTGTCGTGGCTAGGTCGAGCCTTAGGGCAACGTCTTTCCTAAAAGCGGAGCGTCTAGCCAAGGCCATCTGTTCAGCGACCGCAGTCTGGAATTTGTCGCGCTCTCCACCGGGCATCTTCTTCGACTGCGGCTCGATGTCGTCGATGAGAACGCGCACACGCCGACGGCTCCGCTTTTGGAAGCGCGCAAGCGCGCCGGCGTCACTTCTCACAAAATCTAGAATGCGGCTCATTACTCAATCTGCGCTTCAGTGTGGGCCCGCGCCGTCCACTTCCGAGTCTGCCAGTTTGATTCCGCGCCTGATGGCCTGGCATAGCCGATTGAATCTCTCGGTCCTTTCGGAGCGATTTGCGAGCTCTGTCCCTCGAACAGCGTGCGCCGCAGCCCCTTCGCCAGTTCGAGTTGCACGCCCTCTCCAAGCTGACCCAGGTTGCATATGTTGGTGGGGCTCTTACCTTGCAAGTTCAGCTTTTCGTGCTGGAGTACGGTGAAGCCTGCTTCCCCTAACGTCGCCCGAAGTGCTCGTATAGTCGGCACGTGCAGCCCTCCAACGTACACCGCATCCGAATCGCTGCCCTCGCCGTGCACCGTTACCACTAGCCTCGAGCGCTGGATCAGCTCTCGGCATTGCGGTTCGTCGAAATTCGAACTGGTTAGGTGCAGGTCTTCGTGATTGCCTCGGGTCTTCTTGCCCTCGAACAAGTACCAAGAGAGATCTTCCCCTGCGATTCCACGGCAAACCTCGGATGTTCCGGGCTCGATGCCTCCCCCATGTGGCGCCGCTATGACCGTGCCACTGCGGGCGTCGTGTAGGCTGACTGCGTAGGCGTCGGGTGGCTCGCTGCGCGCCAGTTCCACAAAGTTCCTATACTTGTCTGGCATGGCGACTCCCCACATACTGAACCTGAAATAGCGGTCCCAACCTAGCTATCCAATTTATTGGTGCCCAGATGGACCAACTGAAAGACTTGGCAGACGACCGGCTTCTCCACCGGTGCACCTACTGCGGTTCCCTTGACGACACAAGGGATCACGTCCCGTCCCGCGTACTTCTAGATGCACCACTTCCCGAGAACCTGCCGGTCGTTCCTGCATGCAAGGCGTGCAATAGCGGGTTTTCGCGGGACGAAGAGTACCTCGCGTGTCTGGTGGAATGCGTCGTGGCCGGCTCAACTGATCCGGACGACATGCGCCGACCGGTCGTGGCGGCAATTCTTCGGCGGTCCCAGGCATTGCGGGCGCGAATCGAAGCTGCGAAATCGGTGAGTGACGGGCATATCCAATTTGACGTAGAGCCCGAAAGGATTAGGCACATTCTCTTGAAGCTGGCCCGCGGGCACGCCGCCTTCGAGCTTTCGCGCGCGTGTCGCGAGGAGCCAAGCACGCTTTGGTGGCGACCCTTGGCGCTGCTTAGCGAGGAAGAACTTGCACCGTTTGAGGAAGCCCACGTTGTTGGACTGCTCGGTGAGATTGGTTCACGGGGCTCGCAACGGACCATGGTCATTCAACCCATACTCCAAGCCAGCGACGGGACTCAGACGATGCTCGGGATGGGCATGGTCATCAATGATTGGATTGACGTACAGGACGAGCGTTATCGCTATCTGGCTATAGATGATGCCAACGGCGTGAACATTAAGATTGTCATTGGCGAATACCTGGCTTGCGAGGTGGCTTGGAACGATTAAGAAGCGAGCGTCACGTGCGTCGCCTTGAAAGTCGGTCGTGACCTGCCTTCGTAAGCTGCCTACCGCGTCCGGTGAACTCGATGGCGTGTTCTTGCAGTAGGAAGGGCTCGATTTCCGACTCAATAGTTTCGACGGGAACGCTTCTCAAGTGTGCTGCAATTGACTCGAGCCCGAGCGGACGACCATTTGCCGCCTGAAGCGCACGCATGTACTCGTACTCTGTCGGCCCAAAACCGTCCAAGTCGAGCTGCCTCTCTTTCCTGATCGTCTCCAGGTGGGGCAGCAGGTCTGCTTCGGCATTCCCCTGAACTTGGTTGATTTTTGCCTCGTTGCTCAGGTCCTCCGCCAACCGAAGTGCAATTCTTGGAACCCTTCTTCCAAGAGTTGCAACCCGCTCAGTAACGGCTGCAGGCCAACCTGGGAACGCCAGGCCAATCATCGCCGCGACCTCGGCAGTCGTGTAGGGCGTCAACACGATCATTTCGCATCGCGAACGCAGCGCCGGATCCACGTTCGATGGGCGCGTCGTCGCGAACAGGAAGGTGGCATTCGTAAGTTGGGCGTATCGATTTCCCAAGTGGACTCGCCGATCTTTTGACTCGAGCGCAGTCAGGAAACTCTCTTGTACGGGCCGCGAAACGAGATGCACTTCATCGACGAACACGACAAACGGCGGGTATTCGACAACCGGCAGGCCGCTAACCGTGGGCCCAGGTCGCGACTGTGTTCCGGCTTCCTTCAAAGAAGCGTCGACGAGATCGAAGAGCTTCTCACGACTCTTGAGGGCGGTGCCATCGAGGGATACGAACGGAAGGCCTATTGCCCTCGCGATTCTCCTGCAGAGCTCGGTCTTGCCTGAGCTCGGCGGTCCGGAGAACAGGAAGGACTTCGAAAGTGCTCGCGGAGTCGATGTAATTGCTACCACCAGATCCCGCGACACGCGATCGATAGCATTCGAGTTGCCGATGAAGCCGTCGAAGGTGCGCGCCACCGCAACCCTCGCGTCTTGATACGGGCTTGATGTTGAAGGTTGAACGCTAGTGGCTTTTTCGGGCTCCGTGGGCGTGGCTTTCGCCGCACCGCTGTCAGCAGGGTGAGCCCCTTGGTCCACTTCTGGCACGGGTTCACCCGCGGACCCGCCGCTGCCACTAGCAGGCCCTGGCACCCCCTCTTCTACCGAGTCTGGGCGGGGCGGGAAACCAAATACCTCGGCCACCGCGTTTGCTAGGTCCTTCCTCCACTTCTCATCCAGCACCAGACGCCTAGAGTCGAAGTGGCCGACTCGAACCGTGTCCGCGGCGTAGTCGCCATCAGCGTCTTCGGCGAGCGATTGCGTGGAAGCATCGAACACCAGCAGCCGCCCTTTGCTTTCGATGGAAATGGCAGCGCGCTCCTCCAATAACGCCCTGATGCAATCCGAATGCGCACCGGACCACTCCGACTGGGAAGCTGCTGTGAGCCCTCGGAAACTGTAGACACGGAACGCATGATTCAGCATCGAGCCTAGCCAGGCGCGGGACGCCTGGTCCCAGAGCCTGGACTTTCCTGCCAAGTCCTCGAAGACAGCCTTGAGCAATGTTCCCAAGGATGCTGCTTGATCGAGGTGGCCTTTCAACAAGTGCGCTTGCTCTATGGAAGACCCGCGGAATTTGACCTCGATCGGCGTGAGCTTGAGTGCCGGGCTTTCCCCCGGTCGATATGAAACGAGTAGCAGGTCGGGCATGCGTTCCGAAATTGCGTACCCAAGGCCCGAGAGGGAGTGACGCAACAACCGCAAGTAGTGCGAGTAAGAATCCACGGAGACGAGCAGATTGATGGCGCCAGACTCGAAAGATGGAATCGCCGCGCCTGAAGGCGATCCCGTTCTACCTTGGAGCAAGCGGACGGCTAGAAAGAGGCCCAGCTCGCCGCGCGTAGTGCTTCCACCCGCCGCAAACCTGCGCAAAAGGGGAATTCCGCGCGAGGATATTTCAGCGAGAACCTCGGCCGGGTCCGCCTCGGCGGCTTCGACCACCAATCGCAGCGCCTCATCAACTCGTCGCTTCTGGGCCTCAGTTGCGGTCGCAAGCAAGTAGTAGCCTTCGGTTGACTTCAATGGCTCCGCAGGCACGGGCAGCTCGTAGTCCCAAACGAGAGCACCCTTGTCGTGGATTGTTGAGGCCAGGAGCGACGGATCGACCTCGCCGGACCCCAGCGCAACGTACTTCGCTAGTCCGAGCAGTTCCGACACACCGGGCGGACGGCGCTCGACGTGATCAGCACCGGCGCGATCTCCGGCAAGCGTTTCGAAGTGAACGCATGCCTCTTCAAGGCCGCGAGCCAACACGTCCAATGAGAGCACGCGGTCAGTTCGGCGTGGCTCTACCAGCACGCGGCTTGCGCCTTCCCTAGCGGGATCAATTCGAAACAGGGTGCCTGGAGAAACTGCCGATCGCGTGCTGCCGACCGCCTTATCGCTTCTCTCCTGGCCAAGGCCTTCGACTATCAACAAGTCAGCCGCAGCCGAGGTCGGCTGCCCGCGGTACCACGCAACCGCACCCGCCGAGCGATCAGCCACATCCGATATTCGTTGGCCATCCACTGCCGGAGCTAGATTCCCCAGGTCTAGGACGTCAATGGATCTCGGGTTAAGTAAGCGCGATCCTCCCCGGTCCTTCTCGTCGACGAAACGGGACTCGACCCAATCCAGCACCGCTCCCGCTGACGCTCGCGTTTGGCTTGATCCTGCCAATGCCACTCTCAAAGACGTACGGCTCGGCGAAAGGAACGCGATGTCATCGAGTGCCCTAGCAACTTGGGACGTGTCCATTCCCGGCACTTCGAGGCTAACGCGAATTCCGAGAGCAGCTAGCTGTCCTGCAACAAGTGCTCTCGCTTCAACTCCAAGGCCAGCGGCCCACATCACGTGCCACCACGGCTGGTCCGAAGTCGCCCGGTGAAGGCCAAGCCAGTCTTGGGTATCCGTAACCGGATCGATACCTAGGGGGATTGCCGACGAAGACGGCTGAGTGAAAACGGATAGCTCGCCGGCGAGGGGGCACGGGAGGTGAAGCGAACCCGACAACAGTTCCTGCGCGCCGACAATGGCTGCTACGCGAACCGGATGCATCGGCGAATAGAGGACCGCCGCTGGTCGCTGCGAGGCAACGGATCTACTACCGAGTGACGATGCCTCTGGGGCGAAGATAACGAGCGCATCGAACCAGGCCGAATGCATTGGATCGACGCTCGCCCATGCAATAAACGACGACAGGTACGCCTCGGCTAGCGGGCGAAACTCCTCGGTGTCCACGCGTATCTCGGGGAGCGCCGCGCGCCGGGAAACGAGCCATTGGCGAACGGCCTCTCGCGCGGCGAGCAACTCGCCAGGTGGCATGACTCCATCGAGCGCGCTCGCGACTTGTGCCGGTGGGACCTCAAGATCGCCGAGTCCAACGCCCTCTGCCTTCCATTCCCAAGTCGTCGGAAACCCGGTATGCCATCCTCCGAAGCGTCCTCGCCAGCTATCAGCGTGGCTCAATATTGCTTGTTCCGCTTCCCGAGCCGCACTAACTGCTGCGACCGCAATGGGTGTTTCTGGCTTGGCCGCGAAGTGTTGCTTCAGGAGCGCCTCGACGGCCCCTGGCTCAGTTCCAGCGGCGATCGCTTCAACTTCGAACTCGAGATCGAGGGTTACCTGACCGGCTGGACGTGAGACGCGAAGGCGAACGGACAGCCCTTGTTCCACCCGCGCGGCACCGAGGTCGACGCGACCACCGACAGGCTCAATCTCCTGATCTTGGCCGTCCCAGCCCTCGACCGTGACCTGTGTCGTGTCGCTCGCGACAAAAATCGAGGGCGCGAATAGACCGGATCTAGGCAACGTCATCCTCTGCACCCAGCGATCCTCCTCACGCTTCGGCAGTTGGAAGGTCGCGCTCGCTCCACCCCAAACAATGGCACCAGGAGAAAAGACCTCGATGTCGACGACGTGTACCTGGTCGGATTGCAAGCGGCCAGCTTCTGCTTGGTAACGCGTGGTTCGAGTAGCTAGGAGCGGGACAGAGTCGACAAATGAACCGTCCGCTAGCTTTTCTATTCTTGCCCGCTTCCCCTGTTCTAGGCGAACGACATCGACCTCGCCCTCCCACCCCGTGACGAGAAAAGTCGGCTGGCCACGAACAATCCAAGCTTTCGGCTTCTTCGCAGCCTGATTCAAGGGCTCTTGCTGCAGGACGAGTTGGAGCTTTCCGCTAGGCTTGTCTATCCCTGCGGCTAGGAGTAGATCCCGGAGCCTCGCGTGGTCAATAACGTCTCGCCAAGGTCGGCGATCCGAATCAGCTAGCGCGGAGTTCCAGTCGGCTTCGAAGGCTGCACCGGTTCCAGCTCGTTCGCCGATTTGGGTGAATAGCCCCGCGATAGCGGTCTGGAGGACAGGGTCGGTGGCCGCTCCGGCCAATAACGCTTGCGTGCTCGCAAGGCCCTTTTCTCGGGCTGCGGCGGCGAGCTTACCGATTGTCTTCGCTACCTCGGTCACCTTCGTGCCGGGCATGAAATCGATGAATCCGGACATCGCGACCAGCTCGGTCCGCGATCTGGCATTCAACATTGCGTCGGCAATTTCCCAGAGCCTGTCCTCGTCGCGACCCTTCAACCCTGATTGGATTGAATCAATCGCGCCTTCGAGGAGCTGCTTTGATATGCCTTGAGAAGTCGAAACCGCGCCGGAGTGGTCTTCTGCCTCAACCACTCGCTCCCACTCGGCCCAGAAATCTGCAGAGGGTACCCGGGACGACGACGGCGACTCGAGCCAGAGCTGCTCAGACGCCTGGACGATACTCTCCTGGCTTGAGTCCCAAGCTCGCGCTGACGCGAGGATGAGGCAAGGAGCGTTAGAGTTCCGCACGGCTACTGCGTAGTCCCACGTCGCGCGCGCGCTCATGACCTCGGCATTTCCAGCACCCGGGGTTTCTTCTATGAGGATGACGGCAACTTCTCTAGTGCTGCCATCACCAAGTGGGATCACCCAGTTATGGTTCCCGTCACCAGTCAGTGATCTCCAGAGTCGATCCAGCAGCACCTGCGACGAGGCTACGAGCACGGGCTGGACTCGGCCGTTGGCGCCAGCGGAGGCCAGGCGCGGCTTCAGCTGATTCTCGAGAAAGGCCTGGAAAACCGCACTGATCTCATTCATGCGATTGAGCCTCCGGCGGTCCTGGCGAAGGGGTTGATTAGGAGTCGGCCGCCGCCAGCGTCGGGGGTGTCAACCGTCAGGCCAAGTTCCTCGAGATCTCGACCGATATGTCCCCCAGTCAAGGTTCCAAGGGGAGCGTAGATCCCGTACTCGCGAAGGTGCAAGGAAAGATCCTGCATCGAGGCCGGCAGGTCCTCGCCGCCGAGCGCAGTGCAAACGGCTAGCGCTACCAGAGTTGTTGAACCGGGGTAAACAACCTGGTCGGCGCCTGGAAAATTGTTCTTTGGACGGGTGAAGAAGCCTTGGTCGAAGGCCTCGAAATCTCCGCGCTTGCGGCTGGCTTGTCCCATGGTATGTCGCAAGAATTCTCTCAGGTTCTTGGTGGCTCCTTCTTCTGCAGAAACAAAATCTGCATCTCGATCGGCCAACGCTTGAGCTGCGCGCTCCAGTCCACCGCGAAGTCCATTAGCTTCCAATGCGGCAGCGATGCCGTCACGGTGTTCTCTCACCCTACGCATCAGCTGCTCGAGGGCTTCGGCGGGGGCTTGCCCGTTCTCGCCCGTGCCGATTCCGCGTGTCCATTGAACACCTTCACCGCAGTCTTCAAGCGCGTTCAAGACTAGGTTGATGCCGACACGGGCAACGGCATAACGAGAAATCTGGGCCCTGACTGCAGCCGTCGCGTTCTCACCGAGCTCGAGCAGAGGGAATTCACCGGCGTGACGACTACACCAACTCTGTTCAATATCGGACGCCGTTGGCACCTCGTCATTGCGATCAACAATCTCGCAAAGTGCTGACCAAAGTTGCTCATGCAGCATGCATAGCCAAAGTTGATAGCAAGAAACGCCAAGCCTCAAAACAGACTGCAAGAGCACGTACCACTGGTAGCGAGGAAGGACGTGCTTCACACGCATCAGGGCCCGAATATCCCGGGCGAGCCTCTCGCCGGGAGTCGCCGGCTCGGAAACGCTCCTGCGCCAGAATGAAGGAGGCGGGTTTGTCACCACGTCTGACGTTCCAGCCACCAGTCCGTCAACCGCCTTGATTTCAGTCTCTAGGAAGATGGCCGCGAGATCATCCTCTGGCCCAACGCTCAAGGCAGCGGCGAGTGGGTCAAGGATGTCGCTCTCGGCCGCCTCTGCCCTCAATGCTGCCACTGCCAGCTTGCCTGGGAGCCATCGGTTTCTCGGTGCGCCGATAACTGCGCCGTGAGCGGCAAGCCGGGGAACAACGGGCATTACATCGTCCTGCTCGCTTCGGGCTTTCGGCGGCGCCTTGAGAGCGGAGTGGAGAATGTGCGTCCAAGGAACCTCGTCCAGTCCGAACTTGGATGGAAGGAGTTTTAGTTTTGCGAGATCGATGTCCTTGTCGTGCATACCGAGCACAAGGACGCGATAAAGCGATCCGCTCAAGATGTCGCCCGCGGTGTATTCGGGAGCGGCCGGGATCAACGCGCTCTCGTCGGAGTAGGCTTGGTGCCGCGACCGGGCGCCACTGGCAATGAACGATTTGACGGTCATGCCTCTTCCTTCGGGAGCAGTGTTGGCTTCCCCTCATCATCGACGTGGATCTCGTGTGCTGCGCCAACTTCGTACCAGTGCTTATAAGCGGCAAAGTCAGCCGTTGATCTTCCGGCCTCGCCGGCGATCAAGACCCTGAGTTGGCCTATTGCAGCCCGAACGGAGGCGGGCTCACTGCTAGCTTCCCGCTTGTTTGCACGCTCGCGCAACGCGAGGAAGAAGTCGAAGGTGAGTGGCACGTTCCTGACGTCCAACCTGATGTATGGCAGTTCCGTTCGAGGGCGCGATAATCCCGTCAGGATAGGACCCGGTTGCGTTTCGAGTTCTTTCGTTGATACGAGGTTGAAAGATCGAGACGGGGACACCGGTAGGTTCTCCAGGGTTTCTAACAAGCCGAAGCGCAACTTTCCTTCGGGGGGAGCAACAAGCCTGGGGAACTCTCTCGATGAGAGCTTGCGGAGGCCTGATTCGCTCTGGGCACTGTCCTCGTATTCGGCAAGAGCCTTGCGCAGTGGATAGCTCGCTCGAAGTGTTCCTACGCATCTGGCGAGGACTGCAGCAGCGACCGATCGCAGGTAGGCGAGCGCATCTCGCGGCAGGGTCGAAGAACGTTGCATTACATCAATGCTCTGCTCGCACGCGGACAGTCGACCCATCAAAAGCTCAACGAGCGGCGAATCCTGTCCCGCTTCGCGGGCTACCCCGCTCCCGGTGCCTACGCTTACGTCGCAGGCCTCGAAGATTGCCTCGAGATGGGGGTCTCTCGTGCCGCCTAGCCATGCCGCCTCGCGCTCAGCAGGGTCAAAGCGAGGTGCAAGCTCTTGTGCGAGTCGTTGTTCGAGATGGGTCGCCGTAGGCGGCTTCGCGCCCCCGAAGAGCTCGAGCAGGGCCAAGACCTCCTCCGCTAGTGGCGAGGAGCGCGAGGCACGTCCAGTGGTGGCAATCGCTCTAGCGGTCTCTCTCTCGGCGTCGGAGTGGGGAAAGAGCACGAACCAGTAAAGCCGCCCGGTAAGCGCGAGCAAGGAGGCATCGGAAGGCGGTCCAGGTGATGCCTCGACGTGGGCGGCATGCGCCGCGGCCCATTTGCATGGGTGCTCGTCGGCGAAGTTCGAAGGGTGCCCGACCAAGAGCTCAGCGGCCAAGCCGAAGATCTGTCGAAACGTCCAGCGAGCGCCCGACGCAATCTCGAAGTCTCTCAGGAGCCTGGTTAGGGCCTTCCTAGCATCTGCATTTCTGAGCTTGGCGGCATTTGCGCGGAACGGGCAAAGGTTGGAGACGGCGCAGCCCTCGCACGCTTCCCACTTCGATTCCTCCGTAGCTACGTCGAGTACCTGATCGAGAACCGTGGGCGAACCATCGTCGCTTCTCAGCAGCGTTTCGATGTCCAAAGGCCACACGGCTACCTTGTTGGCTAGCGGGTGCCCCGGCGGTAGAGCCAGCGGCCAGCAGGCGGGAGGCCGACCGGTCGGAGCGACTTCAGAACACGCGAGTGCTACGTGCTTGGTGAGCGAAACAACGTGCTCTTTCTCGGCATCGGAAACTGCCCGTCTAAGCACCCTGTTCAACAGCCCCCGATTGATGCATGCCAGCATGAGCGAGCCGCCGTCGGACGAGACCGCGTTTTCAAGTACGTCTGCTAGGCGGGCCGCTGCATCCCCTGACGGCTCGCGACTTGCCGAGGCGTCTTGCAGGATCGAGAACTCCCCAATTCGGGCGAGCGCCGGATTCGCGGCATCGACGTCTTTGGCATCGAACTTGACCATCCAAGCAGGGAGGGATTCTTCGCCGAAAAACTCCTTCGATACGCGCTGGAGCAGCTTTCCTAGCGCGTTACACGCCGTGTCCAGCGCCTCGATGTACGCTTCGACTGCATCCGTCTTGCCGTTGCCGCTGCCGCCAACGAGCAGGATGATTCGAGGAACACTTTGCCCGGAAGCGAGTGCCTCCGCGTGCTTCTGGAGTCGGCCGATCAGAGGAGTTGCAATTCGCTCTTCCAGCGGGCGGACGCCGTTGGTGAATGGAATCCTTACCCCGGCATCCGCGCTGGGATGCCAACCCATCAATTTCGTGACGTGCTCGTTTACCCGCATTCCGTTCTCCGTTGCCAGGGTAGCGACGCCATCTGGCAAGCAGGAGGCGGGCGGAGTGACACATCAAGCATACGCCCAGGCGATCGCCGGACCAAGAGCGACAGTATAGTGAGTCGCCGATTTGGCGACGTTCTGGCCTATTTCGTAGTACTTGCGCGCACGTCGGCCAGGTAAATGCAGTGGACGGCCAATGGGCAGCCACCGCAGATCGGATTCCTTGGCCGGCAATGCGCGGAAACTACGTCTAGCACTGCCCAGTTCAGGGTGCGCGAATCCCTTGTGTTCGTAATCGACGTCGCAAGCTCTCTCAGGGCCGCGTCGGTCCTTAGATCGGCGCGGGTCCGGCACCTGTACGCTCTATCGAGAAGCCGCGCTACTCCATCGTCGATGAGCGCTGCGCTCTGCCCGTGCTCGAACATGGCGATAGCGGCCGCGACGTATGGACCAACGGCGGGCCATTTAAGCAACTCTTCCTTCGATTTCGGGAACACAAAGTCGTTTGCCTTCAGGTGCTGAGCAAATGCCAGCAGCGACTTTGCGCGACGCCTCCAAAGGCCAATGGGCCTCAGGAATGCTTCGAGATCGGCCTCGCTAGCATTAGCGAGGGATTGCCAATCCGGGAACGTCTCGATGAAGGATGGGAAAATCGTTGCGACCGTTTCGGCACGCGTTCGCTGAAGGAGAACTTCAGAGACGATTCTTTCGTAAGAGGTTGCAGATGCCTCACGCCAAGGAAGCGCGCGACCTCGACGCTGAAACCACGCCCTGAGCCGCCTGCGAAGCGCCTTTAGCCTTTTCTGCTCGATGTGACTCATTTGTAGCAGGCGTAGCAAGATAGGCGGCTAGCATTTTTCCAAGGCATTCTGCTACCCAGGGCGACACAGCGTTTCCGACTTGAGTGTACTTCGGGCATGCGTTGCGTCGCCTGTTTCCACCCGTCGTGTAGGGCCCCTGGAACGAATACCAGTCCGGGAAAGACTGCAGTCGGGCACTTTCCCTCACCGTGAGGACGCGGGGTTCAGAGTAATGAATGAGGTCGTCGGGCAGCGTCGTCAACGTTGGAGCTGGACGCTTCGGATCCAACACTACCAGATGTGCCTTCTTCATTCCGAACTTCGCGCGATCAGTTTCATTGAGCGAAACTCCCCGCCTAACGGTGCGCAATAGCCGGCGGTTCCTAGCGACGACAGGCTTTCCATGACGCGGAATTCTTAGCCCGTCGGGAGCGGTGCATCCGCCGTTCAACAGGCGCTGATAGTTGGTTTTTGGCCCCTTGTATGCGACCTGTTGGAAACCCTTCGTGTCTACAGAAGGAACCAGCACGTTGCTTTCGATCTCCAGGTCGGAAAGGACATCCGCAACACCAACTTCCACGCCGACGCGGAGTCCTCGCGCAGCCAAGAAGTCCGCGCGCACTTCTTCTAGTAATTCGTATGGATCACCGCGAAGGCACTCGGCGCGTACGCCAACCAAGAAGAATCTATTGCGGCGCTGAGCGACGCCGAAATCCGAAGAGCACAGATTTCTCGGGAACGCGACATATCCAAGACTCGTGAGACCAGCGAGTATCTGGTCGGACGTAGGCTTGCTCTTGCCTCTACCCGAAGGAAAACCGATCGTGATCCCCTTGACGTTTTCCAAGAGGACAATCCGCGGCTGGAGGATTTCGACGAACTTCAAGTACTCGAGATACAGCTGATTTCTCGCGTCGGTCTTCCGCCGCTTGCCCGCTGTCGAAAAGCCTTGGCACGGTGGACCACCAACCACGGCATCCACGCTCCCCCGGAGACGGAGGAGATCCTTCTCGTGCTTGGAGATCAGATCGCTGACCATCCATGGTTTCTGCTCGAGCCACTCAGGCCAGCTATAGGTGTCGTGGCCGGACTTCGAGCTCAGGAGGTTGTGCGAGAGGGTCTTAAATGCGTCTCGGTGGCACTCAACGCCAAATAGGCCTTGCCAGCCGGCCGCCATCAACCCGAGGGAGAGCCCCCCACAGCCGGCGAACAAGTCGACGAAGGTCGCTTTTCGCTCCAAAGCCAGGCTCCCCACGAGACAGTTTGAGTAACCGCTTGATTTATAAGGACCAAGCAGGCCCGTGGCACGGCCGCCAGACGGGTCTAACAGTTTACTCAGCGTCGTCGCAAAACGCGAGACAGGGCCGGGATCGCAGTTTTGCGCAGGGTTGATGCCCGAGCCGCCACGAAGAGGAATTCCGCAGATCCGACCGCAGACTTTTGGACTCAAAATTACCGCGGGATGCTCAGTCCAGCCCCCGATAATTCCCCCATTCGAGACTTAATTAGGTCTTACCACGCCGGCCAGGCCCGCGGCAACCGCTACTCCACCGTCACCGACTTGGCCAGGTTGCGCGGCTTGTCCACGTCGGTGCCGCGGGCCAGGGCGGTGTGGTAGGCCAGCAGCTGCACCGGGATGGTATGGATCACCGGACTGAGCACGCCGGCGTGGCGCGGCGTGCGGATCACGTGCACGCCCTCGGACTCGCTGAAGTGGCTGTCCTGGTCGGCGAACACGAACAGTTCGCCGCCGCGGGCGCGCACTTCCTGCATGTTCGACTTCACCTTCTCCAGCAGGCGGTCGTTGGGTGCGATCACCACCACCGGCATGTCCACGTCCACCAGCGCCAGCGGCCCGTGCTTGAGCTCGCCGGCCGGGTAGGCCTCGGCGTGGATGTAGGAGATCTCCTTGAGCTTGAGCGCGCCTTCCAGCGCGATCGGGTAGTGCAGGCCGCGGCCGAGGAACAGCGCGTTGTGCTTGCCGGCGAAGCGCTCGGCCCAGACCTGGATCTGCGGTTCCAGGTTGAGCGCGTGCTGCACGCTGCCGGGCAGGTGGCGCAGCTGCTCGAGGTAATCCGCTTCTTGTTCCGGCGTGACCTTGCCGTGCAGCTTGCCCAGCACCACGGTCAGCTGGAACAGCGCGGCCAGCTGGGTGGTGAAGGCCTTGGTCGAGGCCACGCCGATCTCGGCGCCGGCGCGGGTGTAGCAGACCAGCCCGCTGGCGCGCGGGATCGCGCTCTCGGGCACGTTGCAGATCGACAGGGTATGGCGGTGGCCCAGCGACTTGGCGTACTTGAGCGCCTCCATCGTGTCCAGGGTTTCGCCGGACTGGGAGATGGTGACGATCAGGTGGTTCGGGTCCGCGTATGCCTCCCGGTAGCGGTACTCGCTGGCGATCTCCACCGCACACGGCAAGCCGGCGATGGCCTCGATCCAGTAGCGCGCGGTCAGGCCGGCGTAGTAGCTGGTGCCGCAGGCCAGGATCTGCACGCCGGTGACCTCGCGCAGCACGCTCTCGGCCTTGGCGCCGAACAGGGTCGGCTCGAAGCCGCCGGCGTCGATCGCCGCCTCGACGGTGTCGGCGATGGCGCGCGGCTGCTCGTGGATCTCCTTCTGCATGAAGTGCCGGTACGGACCCAGTTCCAGCGAGGCCAGCGACACGTCGGACACGTGTACCTCGCGCGCGACTTCGCGGTCGTCCAGGTCGAACACGCGCACCCCGGCGCGGGTCAGCTCGGCGGTGTCGCCCTCCTCCAGGAAGATCACCCGGCGCGTGGCCGAAACAATCGCCGACACGTCCGAGGCGACGAAGTTCTCGCCCTCGCCCAGGCCGACCAGCAGCGGGCAGCCCATCCGCGCGCAGACCAGCCGGTCCGGCTCGGAGCGGCTGAGCACGGCCAGCGCGTAGGCGCCGGTCAGTTCCTTCGCCGCCGCCTGCAGCGCGGCGAGCAGGTCCCGGCCCTGCGCCATGTGGTGGTGGATCAGGTGGGCGATGACCTCGGTGTCGGTCTGCGACTCGAACACGTAGCCCAGCGCAGTCAGGCGCTCGCGCTGCTGCTCGTGGTTCTCGATGATGCCGTTGTGGACCAGGGCCAGGTCGCCGTGGCTGATGTGCGGATGCGCATTGGCCTCGGTCACCCCGCCGTGCGTGGCCCAGCGGGTATGGCCGATGCCGAGCACGCCGCCGAAGCCCTCGGCCGCCGCGGCCTGCTCCATTTCGGCCACGCGCCCGGTGCGGCGCACCCGGCGCACGCTGGTGACATCGGCCACGGCGATCCCGGAGGAGTCATAGCCGCGGTATTCCAGGCGCTTGAGGCCCTCGACCAGGACCGGGACCACATCGCGATCCGCGATCGCGCCGACGATGCCGCACATGCCGCCACCCGAAATGCTTGAGGAAAGCGCGCAATTGTAGCGGAGCCTGGCATAACGCTGACCCGCACATGTCCCGTTTCCGGGCACGGATGTCCGGCATCTGTCCACGACCCGCCCAGGTGTCCGCAAGTGTCCGGCGGACGCTACGGACACTCCAGTCGCACTAAATTCCATCGAAAATTCAATGCCTTGCAGTTGGCATGCGGCATGCGTTGTCCAACTCGACCTCCCTTGCCCGTGGCCCCGATGATCCCCGACACCTCCGCCCAGGACCGCCCGCTCTCCGCTTCCGCGCACCGCCCGGCCTGGCGCCGCTGGCTGTGGCCGGCTGTGGCCGCGGCGGCGGTGCTGGCGCTGCTGGCCTGGGTGGTCGCGGGCTGGGGCGCCGGCTCGCGCTCCTACGACGCGTCGCGGATCCGCATCGCCGAGGTCAAGCGCGGCGACCTGGTCCGCGACATCTCCGCCGACGGCCGGGTGATCACCGCCAACAGCCCGACCCTGTACGCGATCGCCGGCGGCACGGTGGCGCTGAAGGTGGTGGCCGGCGACGCGGTCGAGAAGGACCAGGAGCTGGCGGTGATCGACAGCCCCGAGTTGCGCAGCAAGCTGGTGCAGGAGGAATCGACCCTGGCCAGCATGGAAGCCGAGGCCAGCCGCGCGCAGCTGGACGCGCGGATCGCCACCCTCAACGCACGCAAGGCGCTGGACCAGGCCCAGATCGAGCACACCGCCGCGCAGCGCGACCTGGAACGCTACGAACGCGCCCACGCCGGCGGCGCGGTCTCCAACAACGAACTGGCCCGCGCCCAGGACGAGCTGAAAAAGGCGCAGATCGGCCTGCAGACCGCGCGCAGCGACGCCGGCCTGCAGGGCCAGGGCGCAGCCCTGGACGCGCGCAACAAGCGCCTGCTCGCCGACCGCCAGCAGGCGGTGGTGGCCGAACTGCAGCGCCAGGTCGGTGCGTTGACCCTGCGCGCCCCGTTCGACGGCCAGGTCGGCCAGGTGCAGATCGCCCAGGGCACCAACGTGGCGATCAATGCCCCGATCCTCGGCGTGGTCGACCTGAGCGAGTTCGAGGTCGAGATCCGCGTGCCGGAAAGCTTCGCCCGCGACCTCGCCATCGGCGTGCCGGCACAGGTGACCAGCCAGGGCACCCGCTACCCGGCCAAGGTCTCGGCGGTGTCGCCGGAAGTGGTCAACGGCGAGGTCACCGCGCGCCTGCGCTTCGAGGAGGGCCAGCAGCCGCCGGGCCTGCGCCAGAACCAGCGCCTGTCGGCGCGGATCGTGCTCGATACCCGCGAGAACGTGCTGATGGTCGAGCGCGGCCCGTTCGTCGAGCAGGACGGCGGCCGCTGGGCCTGGGTGGTGGACGGCCGCAGCGCCAACCGCCGCCCGATCCAGGCCGGCGCCAGCAGCCTGGGCCACGTGGAGATCGTCTCCGGCCTGAAGGAAGGCGACCGCATCGTCGTCTCCGGCACCGACCAGTTCGGCGACGCCGAGCGCGTCGCGATCAACTAGGGAGATCCGAACAGCTTCCGTCATCCACAACTAGCCGTCGTCCCCGCGTAGGCGGGGACCCAGTGACTTGCAATTCACTGGAAGCAAAGTCACTGGGTTCCCGCCTTCGCGGGAATGACAAGCAGAAAAACCGGGTTGTCCAGGCTTTCCCAACCTCACTCTTCCCTCTACCGCCCCACCCGCACCCAAGACAAGAAAGGAATCCCGCCATGCTGGAAATGCGCCAGGTCTCCAAGATCTACCGGACCGCGATGGTCGAAACCCACGCGCTGCGCTCGCTCGACCTGCACGTGCGCGAGGGCGAATTCGTCGCGGTCACCGGCCCGTCCGGCTCGGGCAAGACCACCTTCCTCAACATCGCCGGCCTGCTGGAGACCTTCACCGAGGGCGATTACCTGCTCGACGGCGACAACGTGCGCGGCCTGTCCGACGACGCGCGCAGCCGCCTGCGCAACCACAAGATCGGCTTCATCTTCCAGGGCTTCAACCTGATCCCGGACCTGAACCTGTTCGACAACGTCGACGTGCCACTGCGCTACCGCGGCCTGTCCGCCGCCGACCGCAAGGCGCGGATCGAGAAGGCGCTGACCCAGGTCGGCCTGTCCTCGCGGATGAAGCATTACCCGGCCGAACTGTCCGGCGGCCAGCAGCAGCGCGTGGCGATCGCCCGCGCTCTGGCCGGCGAACCGAAGCTGCTGCTGGCCGACGAACCGACCGGCAACCTCGACTCGCAGATGGCACGCGGGGTGATGGAACTGCTCGAGCAGATCAACGCCGCCGGCACCACCATCGTCATGGTCACCCACGACCCGGAACTGGCCGCGCGCGCGCAGCGCAACGTGCACATCGTCGATGGCGTGGCCACCGACCTGTCGGTCGAGCCGAACCTGGCCCGGCTGGCACGCAACGACGCCGCCGCGTCCGACGCCACCGCCTGAGGAGGCGCCCATGTTCGCCTACTACTGCAACCTGGCCCTGCGCAGCTTCCGCCGCGACAAGGCCTTGACCGCCTTGATGGTGGTCGCCATCGCCTTGGGCATCGGCGCGTGCATGACCACGCTGACCGTGTTCCACGTGCTGTCCGGCGACCCGATTCCGGGCAAGAGCGACCGGCTGTTCTACGTGCAGCTGGACCCGGAGGACATGCAGGGCTACACCCCGGGCGAGGAACCGGCCGAACAGGTCACCCGCTACGACGCCGAGGCCCTGCTGCGTGAGAAGCGCGGCACCCGCCAGGCGATGATGACCGGCGGCGGCATCTCGGTCACGCCCGGGCGCGAGGGCCTGGCCCCGTTCGTGTCCGACGCGCGCTACACCACGGCCGACTTCTTCCAGATGTTCGATGTCCCGTTGCTCCATGGCGGCGGCTGGAGTGCGAGGGAAGACGAGGCGCACGCCCGCGTGGCGGTGATCTCCAGGGCCCTGAACGAGCGCGTCTTCGGTGGCGGCAACAGCGTCGGCAAGCAGCTTCGCATCGACCAGACCGACTTCACCGTGGTCGGCGTGGTCGACGAATGGCGGCCGACGCCGCGCTTCTACGACATGAACAGCGACCGCTATGGCGAGCTGGAGGACGTGTTCCTGCCTTTCAGCACCTCGCGCGACCTGCAGATGGGCCGCAACGGCAGCATGAGCTGCTGGGGCGACAGCGATGGTGACTCCACCGGCGTCAACGCGCCCTGCGTGTGGATCCAGTACTGGGTGGAACTGGACTCGCCGGAGAAGGCGGCCGCCTACCGCGACTACCTGGTCAACTACTCCGACCAGCAGCGCACCGCCGGCCGCTACAAGCGCCCGACCAACGTGCGCCTGCGCAACGTGATGGAGTGGCTGGATTTCAACCGGGTGGTGCCCAACGACGTGGTGATGCAGCTGTGGCTGGGCTTCGGCTTCCTGCTGGTGTGCCTGGTCAACACGGTGGGCCTGCTGCTGGCCAAGTTCCTGCGCCGCGGCAGCGAGATCGGCGTGCGCCGTGCCCTGGGCGCCTCGCGCGGGGCGATCTTCACCCAGTGCCTGGTCGAAGCCGGTGCGATCGGCGTGGCCGGCGGCATCCTCGGCCTGGGCCTGTCGCTGCTGGGACTGTGGGCGGTGCGCCAGCAGCCGGCCAGCTACGCCGAACTGGCCCACCTGGACCTGGGCATGCTGCTGCTGACCTTCGTCGTGGCCATCGTCGCCAGCGTGCTGGCGGGCCTGCTGCCGGCCTGGCGGGCGATGCAGGTGACGCCGGCGATCCAGCTCAAGAGTCAGTGATCTGCTCCTCCCCCTTCGCTTCGCGAACGGGGAGGAGCAGAACAAACAAACCTACGGAGACGTTCCATGGACATCCGACCGATCCTTTCCACCCTGATGCGGCACAAGACCGCCGCCTCGTTGATCGTGGCCGAGATCGCGCTGACCTGCGCGATCATCTGCAACGCCCTGTTCATGATCAGCGACCGCCTCGACCAGATCCGCGAGGTCAGCGGCCTGGCCGAGAACGAGCTGGTCCGCGTGCAGATCACCAGCATCGGCAGCGATGCCGACCAGTCTGCGCGCACCCGCACCGACCTGGCTTCGCTGCGTGCGCTGCCCGGGGTGAAGGACGCGACCATCCTCAACCAGGTTCCGTTCGTCAATTCCTCGTGGAACAGCGGCGTGCGCCTGAACCGGGAACAGCAGCAGTCCACCCTGAGCGCGACCACGTACATGGCCGAGGACCAGTTCATCGAGACCCTGGGCCTGAAGCTGGTGGCCGGCCGCGACTTCACCCCGGACGAATTCGTCGAATTCGAGAATTTCGACCTGCCCGGAGTCTCGCCGCTCATCCCGTCCGCGATCATCACCCGTTCCATGGCCGAGAAGCTGTTCCCGGGCGAGGATGCGGTCGGCAAGACGTTCTACAGCTGGAGCGAGCAGCCGACCCGCGTCATCGGCGTGGTCGAGCACCTGGTCCGGCCCAGCCAGATGGGCGGCCCGACCGCACGCGAGTACTCGATGGTGTTCCCGCTGCGCCCGCACTACAACCTGGGCGGCAACTACGTGATCCGCACCGATCCGGAGCGCCGCGCCGAGGTGCTGGAGGCGGCCAAGGCCACGCTGCAGGCCAACGGCGCCGACCGGATCATCCTGGAGGAGAACACCAAGACCTTCGAGCAGCTGCGCCACGAGTACTACCAGGCGCCGCGCGCCATGGCCTGGCTGCTGGGCATCGTCTGCGTGGCGCTGCTGCTGATCACCGCGCTGGGCATCATCGGCCTGGCCAGCTTCTGGGTGCAGCAGCGGACCAAGCAGATCGGCGTGCGCCGCGCGCTGGGCGCCACCCGCGGCCAGATCCTGCGCTACTTCCAGACCGAGAACTTCCTGCTGGCTTCCATCGGCATCGCGCTGGGCATGCTGCTCGCTTTCGCGATCAACCAGCTGCTGATGGGCAAGTACGAGATGGCGCGGCTGCCGCTGCTGTACCTGCCGGCCGGCGCGGTGCTGCTGTGGGGCCTGGGCCAGCTGGCGGTGTTCGCCCCGGCCAGGCGCGCGGCCTCGATCCCGCCGGCGGTAGCCACCCGCAGTGTCTGAAGCCGACCGACCACTGGAGGAGACGCACCGCATGACGCACCGGATCCCGATCGGCCTGCTGCTGGCCACGCTGGCACTGGCAGCGGCGCCATCGTCGGCGGACGAAACCGCGGAGGACGCCAACGCCGGCCTCCGCGCCACCATCGCCCGGCTCGACCACGACGTGTTCGACGCCTTCAACCGATGCGCCGATCCGGCGGAACTGGACCGGCACGCAGGCTATTTCGATCCGGCCGTCGAGTTCTACCACGACACCGGGGGCGTGACCTGGTCACGCGAGGCGATGCTCGAGAACACCCGCCGCTACGCCTGCGGAAACTTCACCCGCGAGGTGGTACCCGGCAGCCTGCGGGTCTACCCGGTGCCCGGCTTCGGCGCGATCGCGCAGGGCGGACACCGCTTTTGCCAGGCTGCGACCGGCACCTGCGAGGGCCTGGCAGACTTCACCATGGTCTGGCGGCTCGACGACGGGCAGTGGCGCATCACCCGCGTGCTCAGCTACGGCCACCGCAGCGCCGCGGGCCAATAGCCTTTACGATCCCCTTCCCGTCCGCCACCGCTCATCCATGTCCACGATCCTGGTCATCGACGACAACCCCGCCGTCGCCACCGCGCTGGAAGTGCTGTTCTCGCTGCACGACATCGCCACCCTGCACGCGGCCTCGCCCGCGGCGGGGCTGGCGCTGCTCGACGGCGAAGCCGTGGACCTGGTGATCCAGGATATGAACTTCACCGCCGACACCACTTCCGGCGACGAGGGCCGCGCGCTGTTTGCCGCGATCCGCGAGCGCCACCCGGACCTGCCGGTGGTGCTGTTGACCGCCTGGACCCACCTGGAAAGCGCGGTGGAGCTGATCAAGGCCGGTGCCGCCGACTACGTGGCCAAGCCCTGGCAGGACGCCAAGCTGCTGGCCACGGTCAACAACCTGCTGGAACTGGCCGATGCGCGGCGCGAGCTGGACCAGCGCCGCGACGGCGAACGCCGCCGCCGCGACGACTTGGCCCGGCGCTACGACCTGCGCGGCGCGGTATTCGCCGACCCGGCCAGCGAGCGCGTGGTCGCGCTGGCCTGCCAGGTCGCCCGCTCGGACCTGCCGGTGCTGATCACCGGCCCCAACGGCAGCGGCAAGGAGAAGATCGCCGAGATCATCCAGGCCAACTCCACGGTCAAGGAGGGTCCGTTCGTCACCGTGAACTGCGGCGCGCTGCCGGCCGAGCTGATCGAGGCCGAGTTGTTCGGCGCCGAGGCCGGCGCCTACACCGGCGCCAACAAGGCGCGCGAGGGCAAGTTCGAGGCCGCCGACGGCGGCACCCTGTTCCTGGACGAGATCGGCAACCTGCCCCCGGCCGGGCAGATGAAGCTGCTGCGGGTGCTGGAGACCGGCCGCTTCGCCCGGCTGGGTTCCAACCGCGAGCGCCAGGTCAAGGTGCGGGTGGTCAGTGCGACCAACGCCGAACTGCCGGCGATGATCCGCGACGGCACGTTCCGCGAAGACCTGTACTACCGGCTCAACACCATCGAGCTGGCGATGCCGCCGCTGGCCGAGCGCCCCGGCGACATCCTGCCGCTGGCCGAGCGCTTCGGCGACGGCGGCAAGCCGTTGTCCGCGCCGGCCGCCACCGCCCTGCAGCGGCACCCGTGGCCGGGCAACGTGCGCGAGCTGCGCAACGTGGTCCAGCGCGCGCAGCTGCTGGCCACCGGTCCGCGGATCGAAGTCGCCGACCTGGGCCTGCCGCGGGCGCCGGCCGCGCGCGGCGGCCCGGCGCAGGAGCCCGGGCGCGAGCAGATCGAAGCGGCGCTGGAACGCGCCGGCGGCGTGATCGCCCAGGCCGCGGCCGAACTGGGCATGAGCCGGCAGGCGCTTTACCGGCGCATGGAGCGCCACGGCCTCAAGCCCGCATGATCGCCCTTTCCCATGCGCACGCCCGCGTGAGCCGTCCAGGATGATCCGCCGCACCCTCACCCTGCGCCTGTTCCTGCGCCTGCTGCCGGTGCTGGCGCTGGCCGCGGCGCTGCCGTGGAGCTTCGCCTACTGGATCGACCGCGGCTGGGTGCTGGCCGTCGCCTCGGCGGCGATCCTGCTGGCGCTGATGTGGTGGAGCCTGCGCCGCGCGCTGGCGCCGCTGCGCGCGCTGTTCCGCGCCCTGGCCGGCAGCGTCAACACCTACCGCGACGGCGAGTTCAACTTCGGCGTGCACTGGCGCAGCGACGACGAGCTGGGCGAGCTGGTCCGCGCCCATGCCGAACTGGGCGAGGTGCTGCGCGAGCAGCGCCAGGACCTGGTCCAGCGCGAGCTGCTGCTCGACACCATGGTCCAGAACACGCCGGTGGCGATGCTGCTGTCGGCCGAGGGCGGCGACGCGATCCGCCGCGTGGTGTACGCCAACCTGGCCGCGCGCAAGCTGCTCAACGACGGCCGCAAGCTGGAAGGCCAGCGCATGGGCGAGCTGCTGGAGGCTTTGCCGGTGGAGCTGCGCGAGGCGGTGGCGCGGGGTGGCGACAGCCTGTTCGCCGTGCCCGACGAGGGCGACGACGAGGACGTCTACCACCTGTCGCGGCGCCACTTCAGCCTCAATGGGCGCCGCCACGAACTGCTGCTGATCCGCCTGCTCACTCCCGAACTGCGCCGGCAGGAAGTGCAGACCTGGAAGAAGGTGATCCGGGTGATCAGCCACGAGCTCAACAACTCGCTGGCGCCGATCGCCTCGCTGGCGCACTCCGGCGCCGAACTGGTCCGGCGCGGGCGCCACGAGCGGCTGGGCGAAGTGTTCTCCACCATCGAGGACCGCGCCCGCCACCTGGAGGGCTTCATCCGCGGCTATGCGCGCTTCGCCAAGCTGCCGCAGCCGCAGCTGCAGACCGTGGCATGGGCCGAGTTCCTCGGCCGGTTGCAGCGCCAGATCGGCTTCGAGCTGGAAGGCGCGACCCAGGACCTGCGTGCACGGGTGGACCCGGCGCAGATGGAGCAGGCGCTGCTGAACCTGGTCAAGAACGCGCACGAGGCCGGCGCCGACGCCACTCCGCCCAGCGACGAGGTGCGCGTGCGCCTGCTGCGCCTGCCCGGCTGGACCCGGCTGGAAGTGCTGGATCGCGGCCCCGGCATGAACGAGGCGGTGCTGCAGAACGCGCTGCTGCCGTTCTATTCGACCAAGCGTCATGGTACCGGCCTGGGCCTGGCATTGACCCGCGAGATCATCGAGGCGCACGGCGGCCGGCTGTCGCTGCAGAACCGCACCGACGGCGGCCTGTGCGTGGCGGTGATGCTGCCGGAGGCCGGTGGCTGACGGGAACGATCCGCGGCCCGGACGAAGCGCTCCTTCGGACGGATGATCACGACGCGATCCATGTTTCTTGTAGGAGCCGGGTTCAGCCGGCGACACGACGACATCGGCACAGGCGACGCCCTCGTGGTTCCGACGCCCGTGTCGCCGACTGAAGTCAGCTCCTACAGAAGAGCGCCGAGCCGCAGAAGGTGAACGCCCCTCGCGGTTTGCTGTTTGTAGGAGCCGGGTTCAGCCGGCGACCCGACGCCACGTCGGCACAGGCGACACCCTCATGAGTCCTGACGCCCGTGTCGCCGACTGAAGTCAGCTCCTACAGAAAAGCAGCCACGCCGTAGCTGTTGTAGGAGCCGGGCTTGCCTGCGACGCGATGCCGTCGGCACAGGCGACGCCCTCATGATTCCGACGCCTGTGTCGCCGACTGAAGTCGGCTCCTACAGGAACCCGGCCGCGGTCAGGCCTTGGGCTTCTTCTGCGGCCGCTTCCAGCCTTCGACCGTGGCCTGGCGCACCCGCGACACGGTGAGCGTGTCGGCCGGCGCGTTGCGGGTGATGACCGAACCGGCGCCGATGGTGGCGTTGGCGCCGATCTCCACCGGCGCCACCAGCGAGGAGTTGGAGCCGATGAAGGCGCCATCGCCGATCGTGGTGGTCGACTTGTTCACCCCGTCGTAGTTGCAGGTGATGGTGCCGGCGCCGACGTTGACTCCCGCGCCCACCTGCGCATCGCCCAGATAGGTCAGGTGGTTGGCCTTGCTGCCCACGCCAAGCACCGCCTTCTTGGTCTCGACGAAGTTGCCGATGTGCACGCCGTCGGCCAGCACCGTGCCCGGGCGCAGGCGCGCATACGGACCGATCTGCACCGCGCCCTCGGCGACCACGCCGTCCAGGTCGCAGTGCGCCCGCACCTCGGTGCCGGCGCCCAGGCGCACGTCCTTCAGCCGCGTGAACGGGCCGATGCGCACGCCGTCGCCCAGTTCCACCTCGCCCTCCAGCACCACGTTGGCGTCGATCTCCACGTCGCGGCCCACGCGCACGCTGCCGCGCTGGTCGAAGCGCGACGGATCGAGCAGGCGCGCGCCCTGCACGCACAGCGCATGCGCGCAGCGCAGCTGGAAGGCGCGCTCGAGCTGGGCCAGCTGCCACGGATCGTTGGCGCCCTCGGCCTCCAGCGGATCATCCACCGCCACCATCTCGGCCGGGTTGTACTCGGCCGCGGCCATGGCGAAGACGTCGGTCAGGTAGTACTCGCCCTGGCTGTTGTCGCTGGACAGGCGCGCCAGCCAGCGCTTCAGCGAATCGGATTCGGCGGCGATGATGCCGGTGTTGACGGTGCGGATGTGCCGCTGTTCCTCGTCGGCGTCGCGGTGCTCGACGATCGCCGCCACGCGACCCTGCGAGTCGCGCACGATCCGGCCGTAGCCGGCCGGGTCCTCCGGCTCGGACACCAGCACGCGCAGCAGGCCCGGCGCGTCGACGAGCTGGCGCAGCGTGGCGGGCGAGGTCAGCGGCACGTCGCCGTACAGCACCAGCACGTCGACCGTCTCTGGGATGGCGGGCATCGCCTGCTGCACCGCATGGCCGGTGCCGAGCTGCTGCGCCTGCTCGACCCAGCGCAGGTCCTCCTGCCCGGCGAAGGCCGCGCGCACCGCCTCGCCGCCGTGGCCGTAGACCACGTGGATGCCGGCCGGTACCAGCGTTCGCGCGGTGTCGATCACGTGCGCCAGCATCGGCCGGCCGCCGATCGGCTGCAGTACCTTCGGCAGCGCCGATTTCATCCGCTTGCCCTCGCCGGCGGCGAGGATCACCACGTGCAATGCCTGGGTCATGGACGGCCCGATCCTGGAAAACACGCCGATTCTACGCCGGGCCCCGTGGCCTCTTGTAGGAGCCGGGTTCAGCCGGCGACACGATGCCGTCGGCACAGGCGACTCCCCCATGGTTCCGACGCCCGTGTCGCCGGCTGAACCCGGCTCCTACAATGGGGGCCGTACCCACGTCCGCCAGCGACCTGCCAGATGCCACTCCTCCGCCAGGGCAGCCACTACATCGCATTCGGCGTGCTCCAGCTGCTGCTGGACTGGGCGCTATTCGTGGGTCTCACCGCGCTGGGCATGTCCGCCACGCCGGCCAACCTGGCCAGCCGCACCAGCGCGGCCCTGCTCGGCTTCTGGCTCAACGGCCGCTACACCTTCGCCGACGGCCAGGGCGGCCGACTGGGCTGGCGCCGCTTCGTCCGCTTCTGGCTGCTGTGGCTGGTGATGACCGCGGTCAGCACGGTGCTGGTGGCCACGGTGGAGGTGCACCTGGGCCTGGCATGGGCCTGGCTGGCCAAGCCGGTCGTCGAGGGCGGACTGGCGGTGGTCAACTTCTTCCTGCTGCGGCACGTGGTGTACCGCTGACGGCCGGCTGTATCCACGGCAAGACGGCGCGCCGACGTGGCTCGGCGCTCCTTGCAGGAGCCGGGTTCAGCCGGCGACACGACGCCGTTGGCACAGGCGACGGCCTCGTGGTTCCGACGCCCGGGTCGCCGACTGAAGTCGGCTCCTACAGGAACCATCCGGAACCCGTTCAGCGCTCGAGGAAATTCTTCAGCAGCGCGTGTCCGTGCTCGGTCAGGATCGACTCCGGGTGGAACTGCACGCCCTCGACCGGATGCTCGCGGTGGCGCAGGCCCATGATCTCCTCGAACGAACCGTCCGCGTTCTCGGTCCAGGCGGTGATCTCCAGCCCGTCCGGCAGCGAGCCGCGCTCGACCACCAGCGAGTGGTAGCGGGTCGCCTCGTAGCCATCGGGCAGGCCGGCGAACACGCCGCGACCCTCGTGGCGGATCCGCGAGGTCTTGCCGTGCATGATGTTGCCGGCGCGCACCACCCTGCCGCCGTAGGCCTGGCCGATGCTCTGGTGGCCCAGGCACACCCCCAGCACCGGCGTGTGCGGACCCAGCTCGCGGATCACCTCCAGCGATACGCCTGCCTCGTTCGGCGTGCACGGACCGGGCGAGATGACGATCCGCTCCGGCGCCAGCGCCCGGACCTGCTCCACCGTCAGCGCATCGTTGCGCACCACCTGCACCTCCGCGCCCAGCGTCTGCAGGTACTGGACGAGGTTGAAGGTGAAGCTGTCGTAGTTGTCGATCATCAGCAGCATGGCATCCCCCTCACAGCCCCTTCGCCGCCTGCGCCACCGCGCGGAACAGCGCGCGGCCCTTGTTCATGGTCTCGTCCCACTCCTTCTGCGGGTCGGAGTCGTAGACGATGCCGGCGCCGGCCTGCACGTGCAGGCGGCCGTCCTTGATCACAGCGGTGCGTATGGCGATGGCGGTGTCGGCGTCGCCGTGCCAGCCGATGTAGCCGATGCTGCCGGCGTAGACATTGCGCTTGATCGGTTCGAGCTCGCGGATCACCTCCAGCGCGCGGATCTTCGGCGCGCCGCTGACCGTGCCGGCCGGGAAGGTGGCGCGCAGCACGTCGGCATAGCTCAGTCCGGGCAGCAGCTTGCCGGTGACCTCGCTGACGATGTGCATGACGTGGCTGTAGCGCTCGATCACGAAGCGCTCGCCGACCTCGACGCTGCCGGCCTCCGAGACTCGGCCGACATCGTTGCGGCCCAGGTCGATCAGCATCAGGTGCTCGGCGCGCTCCTTCGGGTCGGCCAGCAGGTCCTGCTCCAGCGCCAGGTCCTCGGCCGGGGTGGCACCGCGCGGGCGGGTGCCGGCGATCGGGCGCACGGTGACCTCCTCGCCCTGCTGCCGCACCAGGATCTCCGGCGAGGAGCCGACCACCTGGGTCTCGCCGGTGTCGAGGAAGTACATGTACGGCGACGGGTTGAGCGCGCGCAGCGCGCGGTACACGTCCACCGGCCGTGCGTTGAACGGCACGCTCAGGCGCTGGCTCAGCACCACCTGGAACACGTCGCCGGCGCGGATGTACTCCTTGGACTTCTCCACCGCCTCGATGAAGCCCTCGCGGGTGAAGCCGGAGACGAAATGGCTCTCGTCGAGCACGTCGCGGCTCAGTGGCGCCGGGTAGCTGCCGGGCCGGCGCAGCTTGTCGACCAGCGCGTCCAGCCGCTGCTGCGCCGCGTCCCAGGAGCCGGGCTCGCGCGGATCCGCGTGCACGATCAGGTACAGCCGGCCCTTGAGGTTGTCGAATACGGCCAGCTCTTCGGACAGCATCAGGTAGATGTCCGGCGTGCCCAGCTCGTCGCGCTTGTCGCCACCGGCCAGGCGCGGCTCGATGTAGCCGATGCACTCGAAGCCGAACCAGCCCACCAGGCCGCCGGTGAAGCCCGGCAGCCCCTCCAGCTTCGGCACCGAGCACGACGCGCGCAGCGCCTCGACCTCGGCAAAGGGATCGGCGACTTCGCGCTGCTCGACCACCCGGCCGTGCTCGCGCACTTCCATCGCATGGCCGCGGAAGGCGATCGTGCGCCCGGCTGGCAAGCCGATGATCGAGTAGCGGCCGAAACGCTCGCCGCCCTCGACCGACTCGAGCAGGTAGGTGTGCGGGGCGTCGGCCAGCTTCAGGTAGACCGACAGCGGCGTGTCCAGGTCGGACAGCACCTCGCGGACGACCGGGATGCGGGTGTGGCCTTCAGCAGCGTGGCGCTGGAACTGTTCGGGCGTGACCAAGGCGGGCTTCCTTCCGGCGGATCGGGGCATGGCAAGGGACGACGGCGTTGAGCCGCCATCGCCGGCACCGGCGCGCGGAAGCAAGGGTGAGCCTGATCGTCTGGCCGAACATGGCCGCCACTTTAACCGGATTGGCGGCGGCCGCGCAGCCGGCGGTTGCCGGCGAAACGGGCGCGGGAACGCAGGTACGGCTCGAGGGAATCGGCGCACATGGGCCGATCTGCCCAACAATTCCGTCGTCCCGGCGAACGCCGGGACCCAGTGCCTTGGAACGGCCAGCGACGTAACCGGAGGCGCAAAGTCGCTGGGTCCCGGCGTTCGCCGGGACGATGGTGTCGGGATGGGGGCGACGGCAACGGATGTCCGGTCCGATGGCAGGTGCATGCAGTGGCGTGAACCGCAGGCCGGTCCCGCGTCATCGCGCTGTCACTCCCGTGCGGCAGCATCGAAGGCCATAGCAGGGAAGACGGGCGGAGGCGGGATTGCCTCCTGGTGGCAGGGGCCGGCGGCGCGTGGAGGCGTCGCCGGCCGGCAGGTCCGCGGCGACCGGACCCGCGGCGATTCCCGGATCGGCCTCGACCGCGCGGGTCAGCCCCGCACCGCGTCCACCGCCGCCTTCATCCTGCCGATCACCGACGCGTAGTCGGGGGCGTTGAAGATCGCCGAACCGGCAACGAAGGTGTCCGCCCCCGCCGCGGCGATCTCGCCGATGTTGTCGGCCTTGACCCCGCCGTCGATCTCCAGCCGGATCGGCTTGCCGGTCTTGTCGATCATCGCCCGCACCGCGCGCAGCTTGTCCAGCGTCGCGGGGATGAAGGCCTGGCCGCCGAAGCCCGGGTTGACCGACATCAGCAGCACCAGGTCCAGGTCCTCCAGCACCCAGTCCAGCACTTCCACCGGCGTGGCCGGGTTGAGCACCAGCCCGGCCTGGCAGCCATGTGACCTGATCAGCTGCACGGTGCGGTGGACGTGGCGGCTGGCCTCGGGGTGGAAGCTGATGACGGTGGCGCCGGCCTCGGCGAAGTCCGGCACGATCCGGTCGACCGGTTCGACCATCAGGTGCACGTCGATCGGCGCGGTGACGCCGTGCTTGCGCAGCGCCTGGCAGACCATCGGGCCGATGGTCAGGTTGGGCACGTAGTGGTTGTCCATCACGTCGAAGTGGACCCAGTCGGCGCCGGCGGCCAGCACGTTGTCGACTTCCTCGCCCAGCCGGGCGAAGTCGGCCGAGAGGATGGACGGGGCAATGACGGTGGGCTGCATGGTCGGCTCGCGGGAATGAAGGACGGTGGCGCCACCCGGGTCTAGCGGCGCAGGGTACGGATGCGGTCGTAGGCGGCGTTGATCGCTCGGGCGCGCTTCTCGGCCTGGGCGCGCAACTCGGGCGCGGCCCCGGCCATCTTGTCCGGGTGGTACTGGGACATCAGACGACGGTAGGCCTGGTCGATCTCCGCGTCGCTGGCGTCGGCGGTCACGCCCAGCTCGGCGTAGGGATCTTCGCGCCGGCGCAGGCGGAACCAGTCGCTGTCGAAGGCATGGCCGATCAGCAGCCCGATCAACGCGCCGACCAGCGGATTGGGGCGGAACAGCAGCGCGCCGGCGATCAGGCCCAGCAGTTTTCCGTACCAGCGGTTCATTCGGCAGGCGGCGCCAAGCGTGCGGAGCGCCAATTCTACGGCACAGCCGGCCCGGCTCGCCGTACACTGTGCGGCCGGCCGCCGTGCCCCCTTGCCGGCGCGGCCCCGGGACGTTCCTTGCCCTGCCCCGGAGACTGCGTTGTCCACGACCCTGCTCCAGTCCGACCTGCCCGGCCTGCCGCTGCGCCACCGCGGCAAGGTGCGCGACGTGTTCGACCTGCCGCGCGAGACGATCCCCGCCGATGCGCTGGCCGCCGCCGGCCAGGACGGCGCCTCGCCCGACGGCTACCTGTTGATGGTCGCCACTGACCGCCTGTCCGCGTTCGACGTGGTCCTGCCCGACCCGATCCCCGGCAAGGGCGAGATGCTGTGCCAGATCTCCAACTTCTGGTTCGGCAAGACCGCGCACCTGATGCCCAACCACCTCACCGGGATCGATGTTGCCGCGGTGCTGCCGCCAGGCGTGGACCCGGCGCTGTATACCCGGCGCGCGGTGGTGACCAGGAAGCTCAAGCCGGTGCCGGTGGAGGCGATCGCCCGCGGCTACCTGATCGGCAGCGGCTGGAAGGACTACCAGCGCACCGGCCAGGTCAGCGGCATCGCATTGCCAGACGGCCTGCGCCAGGCCGAGCAGCTGCCCGAGCCGATCTTCACCCCCTCGACCAAGGCCGCGGTCGGCGACCACGACGAGAACATCGACTTCGACGCGATGGTGCGTACGGTCGGCGGCGAGCTGGCCGAGCGCGTGCGCGACGCGACCCTGCGCCTGTACCGCTACGCCGCCGCCTACGCGGCGGAGCGCGGGATCCTGCTGGCCGACACCAAGTTCGAGTTCGGCACCGACGCCGACGGTCGCCTGTACATCATGGACGAGATGCTGACCCCGGACTCCTCGCGCTACTGGCCGGCCGACGAGTACCAGGTCGGCAGCAGCCCGCCGAGCTACGACAAGCAGATCGTGCGCGACTACCTGGAAACGCTGGACTGGGACAAGACCCCGCCGGGTCCGTCGCTGCCGCCCGAGGTGATCGAGCGCACCCGTGCGCGCTACGCCGAGGCGCTGCAGAAGCTGGCCGGGATCGCGGTCGACTGAGCGGCGGTCGTCGCCTGCGCTGAGGGCATGGCGCCCTCCGGCCACCTGCACGCCGCTGCTTTCTGTAGGAGCCGGGTTCAGCCGGCGACACGACGCCCTCGGCACAGGCGACGCCCTCGGGATTCCGACGCCCGTGTCGCCGGCTGAACCCGGCTCCTACAAGGAAGCGGGAAACCGGCGTGCGGGAGATCGCGGCGCTGCGTCTTTGCACGCACCCGGGACAGGCCGCGTCCGCTCCACGCCATTGCGCCGTCCGGCGCACAAGCCATCGGCCGCAGGGTTATGCTCCCTCCCATTCCTGGGAGGGAAACGATGAACGCGACCATGCCGATGCGGCCGATCGACCGCTACTTCGCCAGCTACTCCGACGACCACCGCAACGAGCTCAACCAGCGCATCCACGTGGTCGCGGTGCCGGCGATCCTGTGGTCGGTGGTGGCGCTGGTCTGGTGCATCCCCTCGCCGGGCCCGTGGGCGAAGACCGGGATCTGGGCCGCGCTGGCGATGTTCTTCGCCTGGATGTTCTATTACCGGCTCTCGCGCCCGCTCGGGCTGGGCATGCTGGCGGTGCTCTTCTTCTGCGGCTGCCTGTGCCGGCTGATCGAAATACGCTTCGGCCTGCCCACCTTGCTGTGGTCGGCGCTGGCCGTGTTCGTGGTGGCTTGGATCGCGCAGTTCATCGGCCACAAGTACGAGGGCCGCAAGCCCAGCTTCCTCACCGACCTGGTGTACTTGCTGATCGGCCCGGCATGGGTGCTGTCCAAGCTGTACCGGAGGCTGGGCTGGAAGTATTGAGCGGCCGGTGGCCACCCGCGCGCACTTAAATTCCGTCGTTCCCGCGTAGGCGGGAGCCCAGTGACTTCGCCTTTGCTGCCAATCAACCCTCTACAAGCATCAAGTCGCTGGGTTCCCGCCTACGCGGGAACGACGGAGATGACCCGGTGACGACAATCCCCATGGCAAAAAACCCGGCGGCGCGGCGCTGGCGACACTGTCGGCGCGACGCCCGCATGATTCCAATATCCATGTAGCAACCAAGCCTGGTCGCTACAGTCCGTGCTCCGCGGTGTCCGGTGGCGGGGAAAACATCTCGGCCGACGGGTGGAACGGCCGCGGCGCATAGTCCAGGTCGCGCCGCGCGGCGGAATCGTCGAAGGCCAGGTCCTGGCGCATCCGCGCCAGCACCGCCGCGCCCGCGTCGTGCACGCCCAGGCGCCGAGCCGCGCCCGCGGCGAGCGAGAACAGCGCGCCGGGCAGCAGCAGCAGCCGCGCCGGCGGCCGCAGCGCGGCCAGGACCCGCGCCACCATCTCCCGGTACGCCAGGGTCTCGCCGCCCGGCAGGTCGTAGGAGTGGAATCCGCCGTCCTCCCGCGCCAGCGCGGCCAGCGCCGCCGCGGCCAGGTCGCCCACGTGCACCGGCTGGCGCAGGCCGCATGCATCGCGTGGCAGCACGAAGTACCCGTGGCGGCGCGCCAGCGCCGCGATCCGGCTCAGGTTGCGGTCGCTGCCCGCGCCGTACACCAGCGTCGGCCGCAGCAGCGTCGCCGCCACGCCACGCGCGGCGGCGGCATCGGCCAGCCGGGCCTCGGCATCGTGCAGCCGCGCGGCCAGCTCGCGCTCGGCCGGATCGGGCGATGTGCCCTTTACGTGCACGCTGGTCGAGCCGAACGCGACCACGCGCGCGGCGCCGGTCGGCGACCGTGCGTACCAGTGCGAGAACAGGTCCAGCGGTCCGCAGCTGAGGATCGCGTCGAAGTCCCCGGCCGCACCGACCGCGTCCGGCAGCGCGCCCGTCCGCCACTCCACGCCGGGCGACGGCGGCTGCGCGTGCCGCGACAACGCCACTACCCGCCCCCCCTGCCGCACCAGCCGCGCCAGGACGCAGCGGCCGATCTGGCCGCTGGCGCCGAACAGCAGGACGCGTGGCGCCTGGGCGCTCATGGCGTGGCGTGGTAGGCGGCGCGGGCTCGCATCGGCCCATTGTAGGAGCCGGGTTCAGCCGGCGACACGGGCGTCGGAACCACGAGGACGTCGCCTGTGCCGACGGCGTCGCGTCGCCGGCTGAACCCGTCTCCTACAACAGCCGCGGCGCGCCCGCTCTCCTGTAGGAGCTGACTTCAGTCGGCGACACGAGCGTCGGAACCACGAGGGCGTCGCCTGCGCCGACACCGTCGCGTCGCCGGCTGAACCCGGCTCCTACAACAGCACCGGCGCGGCCGCTCTTCTGTAGGAGCTGACTTCAGTCGGCGACACGAGCGTCGGGACCACGAGGGCGTCGCCTGCGCCGACGGCGTCGCGTCGCGGGCAAGCCCAGCTCCTACGGGTGGCACCGACGTCGGGAAAGCGCGACAGTCGCCCATGTCCCGAGGGTGCGCCGCCGGTGGGCCGGCCCGCAGGAAACCGCCGACCGGGCGGTGCGACCTGCCCGGCGCCGGCGGGCCGGCTGTTACACTCGAACCCGTTTCGCGTCGATCGACCCCCGCCTCCCCGGATGATCCCCTTTCTGGAAATCCTGCTCGCCCTGCCGTTCCTGGCGGCCTTGGCGATGGTATTCATGCGCAAGCGATCGCGCGGGCAGGTGGCATGGGTGGCCGCGGCGGCGCCGCTGCTGGGCCTGTTGCTGCTGGCCTGGATGACGCCGGCGGTGCTGCAGGGCTGGGTGCCGCGCGCCGACCACGCCTGGATCCCGCAGATCGGCCTGGACCTCACCCTGCGCCTGGACGGCCTGGCCTGGATGTTCGCCGGCATGGTCCTGGCCATCGGCGCGCTGGTGGTGATGTACGCGCACTACTATCTGGCCGACGAGGACAGCGCGCCGCGCTTCTTCGGCTGCCTGCTGCTGTTCATGGGCTCGATGCTGGGCGTGGTGGTCGCCGGCAACCTGCTGCTGCTGATGGTGTTCTGGGAGCTGACCAGCATCAGCTCGTTCCTGCTGATCGGCTTCTGGTACCGGCAGCAGGACGCGCGCGAAGGCGCGCGCATGGCCCTGGCGATCACCGGTGGCGGCGGCCTGGCACTGCTTGGCGGCGTGCTGCTGATCGGGCGCATCGTCGGCAGCTACGACCTGGACACCGTGCTGGCCTCGGGCGACCTGATCCGCGCCAGCGAGCTGTACCCCTGGGTGCTGGGCCTGGTCCTGGCCGGCGTGTTCACCAAGAGCGCGCAGTTCCCGCTGCACTTCTGGCTGCCGCACGCGATGGCCGCGCCCACGCCGGTGTCGGCCTACCTGCACTCGGCCACGATGGTGAAGGCCGGCGTGTTCCTGCTGGCGCGGCTGCACCCGGCGCTGGCCGGCACCGAGCTGTTCTTCTACGTGGTCACCAGCGTCGGCGCGATCACCCTGCTGCTCGGTGCCTGGTACGCGATCTTCCAGCACGACCTCAAGGGCCTGCTGGCCTACTCCACGATCTCGCACCTGGGCCTGATCACGGTGCTGTTTGGCCTGTCCACGCCGATGGCGGTGGTCGCCGGCGTGTTCCACATCCTCAACCACGCCACCTTCAAGGCCTCGCTGTTCATGGCCGCCGGCATCATCGACCACGAGACCGGCACCCGCGACATGCGCCGCCTGGGCAACCTGCGCCGCTGGATGCCCGTCACCAGCACCCTGGCGATCATCGCCTCGCTGGCGATGGCCGGCATCCCGCTGCTCAACGGCTTCCTGTCCAAGGAGATGTTCTTCGCCGAGGCGCTGGAGATCGAGGGTCACAGGACGATGGGCAACCTGGTCGCGGTCGCGGCGCTGCTGTACGGCATGTTCGGCGTGGCCTACAGCCTGCGCTTCGTCCATGAGACCTTCCTCGGCGAAGGCCCGCGCAGGCTGGACCGCGAGCCGCACGAGCCGCCGCGCTGGATGCGGATCCCGGTGGCGGTGCTGGTGCTGCTGTGCGTGGCGGTGGGCGTGGTCCCGGCCTGGACGGTGGCCCCGGTGCTGCACGCCGGCGCGGCGGCGATCCTCGGCGACGACATGCCCGCCTACAGCCTGGCGGTGTGGCACGGCATCAACCGGCCGCTGCTGATGAGCCTGGCCGGCATCGTCGGCGGCATCGTCCTGTACCTCGGGTTGCGCCGCCTGCTCAACCTGCACGCGGCCGTGCGCCGCTCGCTCGGCCGCCACCTGTTCCGCTGGAACATGGAGGCGCTGTACGGCCTGGCCGAGCGCTTCACCCTCAAGATCGCCAACGGCAGCCTGCAGCGCAGCCTGGTCTGGCTGGTAGTGGCGGCGCTGCTGGCCGGTGCCGCGCCGTTCCTGTCCGGCGCCCATCCGCCGCTGCAACTGGGCGCATCGCAGCCGATGCCGCTGCTGGGCTGGCTGCTGTGGCTGGTGCTGGTCGCCTGCGCGCTCTACACCATCCGCCTGTACCGGCAGCGCCTGCTGGCGTTGATCGTGCTCGGCGGCGCCGGGCTGATGGTCAGCATGACCTTCGTGTTCCTGTCCGCGCCGGACCTGGCGCTGACCCAGTTGCTGGTGGAGATGGTCAGCCTGGCGCTGCTGCTGCTGGGCCTGCACTACCTGCCGCCGCGCTCGCCGCCCGAGCGCGCGCCGCGGCGGCGCGCGCGCGACGTCGCCGTCGCCCTGGCCGCGGGCCTGGGCATCGGCCTGCTGGCGTACGCGATGATGACCCGCCCGGCCGCCGATCCGGCCAGCCTGGAGATGCTGGCGCGCTCGCTGCCCGAGGCCTACGGTCGCAACGTGGTCAACGTCATCCTGGTCGACTTCCGCGGCTTCGACACCTTCGGCGAGATCACCGTGTTCGGCATCGCCGCGCTGATCGTGCACGCGCTGCTGCGCCGCGCCAGGATGGCACCGGAGAAGGTGATGTCGGGGCCACCGATCAAGCTGCCGGTACCGGCCGACCTGGCCCAGCTGATGCTGCCGCTGACCCTGACGGTGTCGGTATTCCTGTTCCTGCGCGGCCACAACGCCCCCGGCGGTGGTTTCATCGCCGGCCTGGTGCTGGCGGTGCCGCTGCTGATCCAGTACGTGATCCAGGGCGCGACCTCGGTCGAGTCGCGCTTCGGCTTCGACTATGTCCGCTGCATTGGCGTGGGCCTGATCGTGGCCGGCGTCAGCGGCGCGGCCTCGATCCTGTTCGGGGTCGAGTTCCTGACCAGCGGCCACGTGGACCTGGAGCTGCCGCTGGTCGGCGAGCTGCCGCTGGCCAGCGCGATCGGCTTCGACACCGGCGTGTACCTGGTGGTGTTCGGCGGCGCGATGCTGATCCTGTCGATGATGGGCACGATCAAGCCCTCGCGCACCCGCGTGGCGCACCTGGGCGTGATCGAGCCGGGCGATCGTTCGACCCGGACCGGGGAACTGTGATGGGGACGCGCCGCATGGAGGTGTGCTGATGGAACTGGCGATGGCGAGCGCGATCGGCATCCTCACCGCCGCGGGCGTGTACCTGCTGCTGCGCGCGCGCAGCTTCGACGTGATCCTGGGCCTGACCCTGCTCTCGTACGCGACCAACCTGCTGATCTTCGCCGGCGGCCGGCTGGTGGCCGGCAAGCCGCCGGTGCTGCGCGACGGCGTGGCCGCCGACCTGGCCAACTACACCGATCCGCTGCCGCAGGCACTGGTGCTGACCGCGATCGTGATCGCCTTCGCCATGACCGCGGTCAGCATCGTGGTCGCCATCCGCAGCCGCGCCGACAACGACAGCGACCACGTCGACGGCCGCCGCGCCGAGCGCGAGTTCCTGCGCGCCGAGCGACGCCGGCACGAGGAGGCGCGCGAGGAGGCGCGGGCCGCGGCGCAGGCCGAGGCCGAGGCCGAGCGGACCGGAGACCGCCCATGAGCCATCTGCCGGTCCTGCCGATCCTGATCCCGCTGTTCGCCGCGGCGCTGGCCCTGTTCTTCGAGAACCGGCGCTTCGGCATGGCCCCGCAGCGGGTGGTGGCCTGGACCTCGATGGCAGCGATGCTGGGAGTCTCGGTCGCGCTCGCGGTGGAGGCGTCCAGCGGCCGCATCCCGGTCTACCTGGTCGGCGACTGGCCGGCGCGGCTGGGCATCGCGCTGATGGTGGACCGGCTGGCGGCGCTGATGCTGCTGGTCGGCCAGCTGCTCGGTGCGGCCACCCTGCTCCACGCCTGCGCCGGCTGGGACCGGCGCGCGCCGCACTTCCACGCGTTGTTCCAGTTCCAGATGATGGGCCTGAACGGCGCGTTCCTCACCGGCGACGTGTTCAACCTGTTCGTGTTCTTCGAAGTGCTGCTGATCGCCTCGTACGGGCTGATGCTCAGCGGCGGCCGCGGCGAGCGCATCCGCGCCGGCATGCACTACGTGGTCTTCAACATCGCCGCCTCCACCCTGTTCCTGATCGCGCTGGGCCTGCTCTACGGCCTGCTGGGCACGCTCAACATGGCCGAGATGGCGGTGCGGGTGGCGCAGGCGCCGCCGCAGGACCTGGCGCTGATCCAGTCCGCGGCCGGCCTGCTGCTGGTGGTGTTCTGCGCCAAGGCCGCGCTGCTCCCGCTGTACTTCTGGCTGCCCGAGACCTACACCCACGCGCCGGCGGCGGTGGCCGGCCTGTTCGCGGTGATGACCAAGGTCGGCCTGTACGCGGTGCTGCGGGTGGCCACGCTGAGCTTCGGCGCGGCCGGCGCGCTGGACGGCTTCGCCTGGCCGGCGCTGCTGGCACTGGGCGGCGCCAGCCTGTTGCTGGCCTCGCTGGGCGTGTTGGCCGCGCAGCGGCTGCGTTCGCTGGCCGCCTACCTGGTACTGGGCTCGGCGGCGACGCTGTTCATCGCCTTCGCCCTGGCCACGACCGGCACGATCGCCGCGGGACTGTACTACCTGGTCCACAGCACCTTCGCCGGCGCCGCGCTGTTCCTGCTGGCCGACCTGATCCGGCGCCGCCGCGGCAGCGCCGGCGACCGCAAGGACCTGGTCGCCGCACTGCCCCGGCGGCTGGTACCGGGCGTGCTGTTCCTGGTGGCGGCGGTGTCGCTGGCCGGGTTGCCGCCGCTGTCGGGCTTCATCGGCAAGCTGCTGCTGCTCGAGGCGGTGCCGGCCGGCAGCCGCACGCTGTGGGTATGGGCGCTGGTGCTGGGCAGCAGCTTCCTGATGCTGGTCGGCCTGGCGCGCGCAGGCACGCGGCTGTTCTGGCGCGTGGAACCCTGGCCCGACGCCTCGCCGGAACGGCTGGCCGAATACACGCCCGTGGACGCGATGAAGGCCGCGCCGAGCCGGCCGCTGGAGACCGCCGCCACCGTCCTGCTGCTGGGCTACGGCATCGTCATGGTGGTGGCCGCCGCGCCGCTGCTGGACTACACCCGCGCCGCCGCCGCGCAGCTGCAGTCGCCCGGCGACTACGTGCAGCAGGTGCGCGCGGCCACGCCGCACCTGAGGGAGCCCTGAGCATGAACCGGAAACACGTGCCCGCCTGGCGCCGGCGCTGGCTGCCCTCGCTGCCGCTGGCGGCGACCGTGTTCTGCTTCTGGCTGCTGATGAACGACCAGGTCACCACCGGCCACGTGCTCATGGCGCTGGTGCTGGCGCTGCTGATCCCCACCTTCGCCGCGCGCCTGGACCGCGAGTTCGCGCGCATCGGCAGCCTGCGCGGGGCGCCGCGGATGCTGGGCATCCTGCTGCTGGACATCGTGCGCTCCAACATCACCGTGGCCCTGCAGGTGCTGGGCCCGGAGGAGGAGATCACCCCGGGCTTCATCTGGGTGCCGCTGGACATCGCCAACATCCACGGCATCGCCGCGCTGACCAGCATCATCACCCTGACCCCGGGCACGGTGTCCTCGGCGCTGTCGGACGACCGCCGCTACCTGCTGGTGCACGTGCTCAACCTCAAGGACGCCGACGAGGTGATCCGCGAGATCAAGACCCGCTACGAAGCCCCGCTGATGGAGATCTTCCCGTGACCCCGCAATCGCTGGTCGCCGTGGCCATCGTCGGCTCCATGCACCTGGTCGGCCTGGCCATGCTGCTGGCGCTGTACCGGCTGCTGAAGGGCCCGGCGGTGCCCGACCGCATCCTCGCCCTGGACACCCTGTTCGTGGCCGCCATCGCCCAGCTGATCCTGTTCGGCATGCACCTGGGCACGGCGGTGTATTTCGAGGCGGCGCTGGTCATCGCCATGCTCGGCTTCGTCGGCACCGTGGTGCTGAGCAAGTACGTGCTGCGCCGGGACATCGTCGAATGAGCTGGGTATACGCCATCGCCCTGGTGCTGCTGCTGGCGGCCGGCTGCTTCTTCATCCTGGTCGGCTCGCTCGGCCTGGTGAAGCTGTCGGAGTTCTTCAAGCGCCTGCACGCGCCGACCAAGGCCAGTACCCTGGGCGTGGGCTGCGTGCTGGCGGCCTCGGTCGGCTACCACATGCTCGCCGGCAGCGACCCACAGCCGCGCGAACTGCTGATCACCGCCTTCCTGTTCATCACCGCGCCGATCAGCGCGCACCTGATGGCCAAGGCGGCGTTGTCGCTGCACATGGCCGAGCGACCACCGCAACCGGCCGACGACGAGGGCAGCGGCGAACCGCGCATCAGCGGCACCCAGCACGAGTGAGCGCGGCCGGCGAGGACGGGCGCTTCTTGCAGGAGCCGGGTTTGCCGGCGACGCGACTCCATCGGCCCAGGCGACGCCCTCGTGTTTCCGACGCCCGTGTCGCCGACTGAAGTCAGCTCCTACAGAAGGCGGTTGCGGCGCGGCTGTTGTAGGAGCCGGGTTCAGCCGGCGACCCGACGCCGTCGGCCCAGGCGACGCCCCCGTCAACCCGATGCCCGTGTCGCCAGCAAGCTGGGCTCCTACAGGAACAGCAACAGTTCCAGCACGACCCAGGCCAGGAACACCAGGCACAGGATCACGCCCTCCTGCCGGGTGACCCGCCGGCCGCTGCGCAGCAGCGTGTAGACCAGCAGGGTCAGCGCCAGCACCGCCGGCAGCTCGAACTTCACGAACGAGGCCGGCAGCGCCAGCGGCTGCAACACGGCCATGCCGCCGACGATGGCCAGCAGGTTGAACAGGCTCGAGCCGATCACGTGCCCGGCGACCATGTCGCCCTGCCCGCGCCGCGCCGCGGCGATGGCCGCGGCGATCTCCGGCAGCGCGGTGCCGATCGCCACCGGCAGCAGGCCGACCATCAGCGGGGTCAGGCCCCAGGCCTGGCCCAGGCCGAGGCCGCCGGCCACCACCCAGCGCGCGCCGAACCAGAGCAGGGCGAAAGCGATCACCAGCCGGACCAGGTTAAGGCCCAGCCCGGCGCGGGTCGCGGCGAAGCCGGCGATCTCCGCCTGCACCTCGTCGGATTCGCGCGCGCCCTTGCGCAGCAGGAAGGCGGTGGTGGCGAGGAAGCCCAGCAGCAGCACCGCGCCTTCGATGCGGCCGATGTAGCCATCCAGGCCGAACACCATCAGCGCGAACGTGGCCACCGCCAGCAGCACCAGCAGCGGCACCAGCATCCGCGCGCGCAGCAGCAGCGGCGCGGCCAGCGCCGCCAGGCCCAGGGTCAGGCCGAGGTTGGCCACGTTGCTGCCCACCGCATTGCCCAGCGCCAGGTGCGGCTGCTCCTGGACCACCGCGCGCAGGTTGACCGCCAGCTCCGGCACCGAGGTGCCGAAGGCGACCAGCAGCAGGCCGGCCACGAACGGGCGCACGCCCCAGTGCTGGGCCAGCCCGGATACGCCCTTGACCACCGAGTCCCCGCCCAGCGCCAGCAGCAGCAACCCCAGCGCGAACAGCCCCAACGCCTCCGCCATCGCCGCACCCTCCCTTGGCCTGCCGCGATTCTATGCCGGCGCCGGGCCCGGCCGTCGACTCCGGCTCAGCTGCAGCCTTCGACGTAGTCAACCTGCGGCGGCAGGCCCACGCGCCACTCCTGCACCCGGCCCTGCGCGTCGGTCTCGAACAGCAGCACCGCAGCGCCGCTGTCGCCGGCCACGCGCAGGTACCTGCCGCCCTCCACGTACTTGTGCAGGCGTTCCTCCACCCGTCCGGGATAGAGCGCGGCGATCTCGGCGGCGGTCATGCCGATGCGGCCGCCACCCGGCGCGGTGGCCGATGGATCGTCCACGTCCACCCGCACGAAACGCCCGTCTTCCACCATGAAGCCGATGCCGTAGCCGTGCGCAGGGCGCGGTTGCGGCAGCAGGTAGTGGCAGGCGTCGCCCGTCGCCTCGTCCCCGCCTTCCAGCGGCCGGTCCCAGGCCTGGCGCAGGGCCTGCGCATCGCTGCCGAAGGGCACCGGTCCGAAGCCGGAGAAATCCACCGCCAGCGGCGCCAGCGCCACGGCCGCGTCCGGCACCGTGGCCGGCGGTATCTCCTCCACCGGCTCGTCCAGCGCCGACTCCTCCGCGTCCGCGGTCGCGGCATCGTCCAGAGCATGCGAGTCCGGGGCCTGCGAGCAGGAGGCCAATACCAGGGCGAGGGTCAGCAGGCAGGCATCAAGCGTCCTGGAAGTCGTCCTGGAAGGCATCGGGTTCCCCTGTGCGATCGACGCGGCGAGGTTGGCAGGCGGCACGTCAACGGCGGGCGAAGGCCGGGCCGCCGTGTGCAGGAGTGCTGGGAGCGCCCGCGGTCGGAGAATGGCCTGGCTCGCGGCGGTGCGGATCACCGACGGCCGTTCCGTTGCAGGAGCCCGTTCGCGTGCGACACGGGCGGCGGGACCACGACGGCGTCGCTTGGGCCGACGGCGTCGTGTCGCCGGCTGAACCCGGCTCCTACAACAGCCGCAGCGCGACCGCTCTCCTGTAGGAGCTGACTTCAGTCGGCGACACGGGCGTCGGGGTCACGAGGGCGTCGCCTGTGCCGACGGCGTCGGGTCGCCGGCTGAACCCGGCTCCTACAACAGCCGCAGCGCGGCCGCTCTTCTGTAGGAGCTGACTTCAGTCGGCGACACGGGCGTCGGGACCATGAGGACGTCGCCTGTGCCGGCGTCGTCGGGTCGCCGGCTGAACCCGGCTCCTACAACAGCCGCAGCGCGGCCGCTCTTCTGTAGGAGCTGACTTCAGTCGGCGACACGGGCGTCGGGGTCACGAGGGCGTCGCCTGTGCAGACGGCGTCGGGTCGCCGGCTGAACCCGGCTCCTACGATGGCTGGAAGTTGCGGCGCAGGCCCGCCCAGCACGCCTGGTAGTCGCGCTGCCGGTGCGCGGCGTCCAGCGCCTGCGCGGTCGGCCGTATCACCGCGCGCGTCTCGAACATGAAGGCCATGGTCCCGGCGACCACGTCCGGCTTCGACAGGTCGGCGCTGGAAGCCTTGTCGAAGGTGGCCGCGTCCGGCCCGTGCCCGCTCATGCAGTTGTGCAGCGAGGCGCCGCCGGGCACGAAGCCCTCGGCCTTGGCGTCGTAGGCACCGTGCACCAGACCCATGAACTCGCTGGCCACGTTGCGGTGGAACCACGGCGGCCGGAAGGTGTGCTGCGCCACCAGCCAGCGCGGCGGGAAGATCGCGAAGTCGACGTTGGCCGTGCCCGACGTGTCGCTGGGCCCGGTGAGCACGGTGAAGATCGACGGGTCGGGATGGTCGAAGCTGATCGAGCCGATCGTGTTGAAGCGGCGCAGGTCGTAGCGGTACGGCACGTAGTTGCCGTGCCAGGCGACCACGTCCAGCGGGCTGTGGCCGATGTCGGCGCGCCACAGGTGGCCCTGGAACTTGGCCACCAGCTCGAACGCGCCCTCGACGTCCTCGTAGGCCGCCATCGGCGTCTCGAAGTCGCGCGGGTTGGCCAGGCCGTTGGCGCCGATCGGCCCCAGCTCCGGCAACCGCAGCGGCGCGCCGAAGTTCTCCAGCACGTAGCCGCGCGACGGGCCGTCGGGCAGCTCGACGCGGAAGCGCACGCCGCGCGGGACCACCGCGATCTGCTGCGGCTCCACCTCCAGCACGCCCATCTCGGTGGCGATGCGCAGCCGGCCCAGCTGCGGCACCAGCATCAGTTCGCCGTCGGCGTCGTAGAAGAAGCGGCCGGCCATGTCGCGGTCGGCTGCGTACAGGTGGATGGCCACGCCCTGCTGTGCGGCCGGCCCACCGTTGCCGGCGACGGTGTACAGGCCCTCGACGAAATCGGTCGGGGTCGCCGGCAGCGGCAGCGGG